>JBIIED010000015.1:0-26332 GCA_044237995.1 Rubrivivax sp.
CGCGCTCCACCGCGGCAAAGGGGATCTGGTTGAGGTCGACGATGCCGCCGTTCAGGCCGTGGGCTGCGATGCGCCGGCCGTTGAGCAGCACGAGCGTGGCGGCCGCGCCCTGGCCGCGCAGGTTGGCCGAGCTCGCGCCGTTGTTGCCGCGGGCCTGACCGCTGACCACGTCGGCGTTGCTGGCGAGGTTGTCCAGGCCGTTGCCGTTGATGTTGATGACCGAGATCAGCTGCTCGGCGCTCAGGATGCCCTGCTGCTCGAGCTCCTCGCGCGTGATCACCTGCAGCGGCAGCGCACCCTCGGTGGCGATGCGCTTGATGCTCGAGCCGGTGATTTCCACGCGCTGCGGCGCGGCGGTCTGTGCGAGGGCGGACGAGGCGAAGCCGGCCGCCGCGATCGCGATGACGATCGGGTTGAGTTTCATTAGGAACACTCCTTCGGGGGTTTTCCCGGAGTGTCGTGCCAGGCTGACAGCCCCGGCATTCCGGGAAACCCTTGAATGTCGGGTCCGACCCACACGGGCAGGCGCGGCCCGCACGGAGCAGGCCCCTTGCAGCGGCCGGGCGCTGCCGGGCTGTGCCCGCAGCGTGAAATGGGCCCGCAAAGCGGATCTCGTCTCCCTTGCCACCCACCGGGATCCGGCGCACACTGAGTCGGCACAGGACCCTTCGCACCGGCGGGGCACACGGCCCCGCCACCCAGGGCCCTGCCCTGCCATAGGAGGCTCCATGAACCTGACGATCACCGGCCATCACCTTGAAGTCACACCCGCTCTGCGTGAGTATGTGCTCACTAAGATTGGTAAGGTGACCCGGCACTTCGACCAGGTCGTCGACATCAATGTGCGGCTGACGGTGGAGAACCTGCGGGAGAAGGAACGGCGGCAGAAGGCGGCCGTGACCGTGCACATGAAGGGGCGCGACCTCTCCATCGAACAAGCCAACGAGGACCTCTACGCGGCGATCGACCAGCTTGCCGACAAGCTCGACCGGCAGGTGGTGCGCCACAAGGACCGCGTGCAAGACCACCACCACGCCGCCTCCAAGCGAGCGGGCGCCGAACTGGAGTAAGGGTGAGGACCACCACGCGCGATCGGCTCGCCCTATACTCGACGGTTTCCCGAGGGCCGTGAGGGACGACCCCGAGAGGTGTCCGTCCAACGAGGCTGCCCGCCATGAACCGCCTGTCTTCCATCCTGCCCGCCAGCAACGTGCTGGTGAACGTGGACGCCTCGAGCAAGAAGCGGGCGTTCGAGCAGGCCGGTCTGCTGTTCGAGAACCAGCACACCATCGCACGGGGCATCGTCACGGACAGTCTGTTCGCGCGCGAACGCCTGGCGTCCACTGGGCTGGGTCACGGCGTGGCCATCCCGCACGGGCGCATCAAGGGCCTGAAGAACCCGCTGGCGGCCGTGCTGCGCCTGCAGCAGCCCATCGCCTTCGAGGCGCCCGACGACGAGCCGGTGGCCCTGCTGATCTTCCTGCTCGTGCCCGAGGCCGCCACGCAGCGGCACCTGGAGATCCTGTCGGAAATCGCCGAGATGCTCTCGGACCGCGCGCTGCGCGAGCGGCTCAAGACCGAGCCCGACGCCTCGGTGCTGCACCAGCTCATCTCGGATTGGCAGCCACTTCGCTCGGTGGCCTGAGGCCGCCGCCGTGAAGCCGACCTCGATCAGCGCCGAAGCCCTCTTCGAGGCGCATCAGGAGGCTTTGCGCTGGGAGTGGGTGGCCGGGCACGCCCACCCCGAGCGCCGCTTCGACGACGCGGCCGTGCGGGACGCCAGGTCGGCCGCCGACCTCATCGGCTACCTCAACTACATCCATCCGTACCGGGTGCAGATCGTGGGGCGCCGCGAGGTGCCCTACCTGAGCGAGGGCGAGCCCGAGGACATCGAGCGGCGCGTCTCGCGCATCGTCACCCTCGAGCCCCCGGTGATCATCGTGGCCGACGGACAGCAGCCGCCGGAGCGGTTGGCGGCGATGTGCGACCGGGCGGAGATCCCGCTGTTCGTCACGCAGGAGTCGGCCGGGCAGGTCATCGACGTGGTGCGCGCCTACCTCGGGCAGCTCTTTGCCGAGCGCACCACCCGCCACGGCGTGTTCATGGACATCCTGGGCGTGGGCGTGCTGATCACAGGCGAGTCGGGGCTGGGCAAGAGCGAGCTCGGGCTCGAACTCGTCTCGCGCGGCCACGGCCTGGTGGCCGATGACGCGGTGGACCTGTACCGCATCTCGCAGACAGCCATCGACGGGCGCTGCCCGGAGCTGCTGATGAACCTGCTGGAGGTGCGCGGTATCGGGCTGCTGGACATCAAGGCGATCTTTGGCGAGACGGCCGTGCGCCGCAAGATGCGCCTGAAGCTCATCGTGCACCTGGTGCGCAAGGAAACTCTGGAGCGTGACTTCGAGCGGCTGCCCTACGAGCCGCTGCACGAGGAGGTGATGGGAATGCCGGTGCGCAAGGTGGTGATCGCGGTGGATGCCGGGCGCAACCTGGCGGTGCTGGTGGAGGCCGCCGTGCGCAACACGATCCTGCAGTTGCGCGGCATCGACACCTACCGCGAATTCGTCGAGCGACACCAGAAGGCGCTGCTGCAGCCTCAGGGCCGAAGCTGAGCAGGCCAGGCGCTGGCGGGCTGGTCTGGGAGGCCCCCGCAGCGGGTGCAGTGACGCGGCCTGAGTCTTCTCAACCGCGCCGGTTCGGGCACTGCGCCTTGCTGCAGTGCGCGTACAGGGCCAGCGAGTGGTCTTGCAGCTCGAAGCCCCTTTGCGCGGCGATCTCGCGCTGGCGCTTCTCGATCTCGGGGTCGTAGAACTCCTCGACGAGGCCGCAGGACAGGCACACCAGATGGTCGTGGTGCTCCCCGAGGTCAAGCTCGAAGACGGCCTTGGCCGACTCGAAGTTGCTGCGCCGCAGCAGCCCGGCCTGCTCGAACTGCACGAGCACGCGGTAGACGGTGGCCAGCCCGATGTCGGCTCCCTCGGCCAGCAGCGCCCGGTAGACGTCCTCGGCTGCGAGGTGGCGGCGCGCCGAGCGCTCGAAGACCTCCAGGATCTTCAGCCTCGGCAGCGTGGCCTTCAGGCCGCTGCTCTTGAGTTCCTCGGCACGGTTCATCGGATGTCTCACGCTCCCACCGGCCCGACGGCCCGGGCACGGGCGCCGCGCAGGTCGCGCGGCTAGAATGGCCCGATGATATCGACGAAGTTCCGGGTGGCGCGGGCGGCGCTGGTCGTGGGTGCGCTCGGCGCCGCACTGACTGGCTGTGCGGGCTGGCGCGCGCCCACCGACAGCTTCCTCGGGCTGGTCACGCCCTACCGGATCGACATCGTGCAGGGCAACGCCGTGACGAAGGAGGCCGTGGCGGCGCTGCGGCCTGGGATGACGCGCTCGCAGGTCAGCGACGTCCTGGGCTCGCCGATGCTCGCCGACCCCTTCCACCGCGACCGCTGGGACTACATCTTCTCGATCCGCCGGCCTGGCACGCCGGTGCAGCGGCTGAGCGTGGTGCTGCGCTTCGACGGCGACCTGCTCAAGTCGGTGGACGCGCCACCGGACCTGCCGACGGAAAACCAATTCGTCGCCTCCATCGTCCCCGCCTCGCGCCGCAGCGCAGAGGCCCGGCCGCTGGAGCTCACCGAGGCGCAACGCAAGGCTTTGCCGGCTCCGCGCGCCGCCGAGCCCGCACCGGCCAACCCGGCGCCACCGACGCGCAGCTACCCGCCGCTGGAGCGGCCGTGATCGCCCCGGCGCCGCACGGTGGACTGCGCGTGGCGGTCGCCGGCGCCGGCGGCCGCATGGGACAGATGCTCGTGGAAGCCGTGCTGGCCGCCGACGACATGGTGCTGGCAGGGGCGCTGGACGTGGCCGGCAGCCCGTCCGTCGGGCGCGATGCGGCCGCCTTTGCCGGGCAGACCAGCGGGGTGACGGTCACGAGCGACATCGAGGCAGGGCTGCGCGGCGCGCAGGTGCTCATCGACTTCACTCGCCCCGAGGGCACGATGGTGCACCTGGAGGCCTGCGCGCGGCTGGGCGTGCGCGCCGTCGTGGGCACCACCGGGTTCGATCCTGCCCAGAAGGCACGCATCGGTGCGCTCGCGCAAGGCGTGGGGGTGGTGCTCGCCCCCAACATGAGCGTCGGGGTGAACGTGGTCTTCAAGCTCGTCGAGCAGGCCGCGCGCGCCCTCTCGCAAGGCTATGACATCGAGATCATCGAGGCCCACCATCGCCACAAGATCGACTCGCCCAGCGGCACGGCACTGCGCATGGGCGAGGTGGTGGCGCGCGCGCTCGGGCGTGACCTGGCCAGTTGTGCCGTGATGGCGCGTCAGGGCGTGACGGGCGAGCGCGACCCCTCCACGATCGGCTTTGCCAGCGTGCGCGGCGGCGACATCGTGGGCGAGCACACCGTGCTCTTTGCCGGCACGGGCGAGCGCATCGAGATCACGCACCGAAGCACCAGCCGCCAGGGCTACGCTCGAGGCAGCCTGCTGGCGGCGCGCTTCGTCGCCGCGCGCGCCAGCGGCCTGTACGGCATGGAAGACGTGCTCGGGCTGTAGGCCCGCGCACGCCGCGAACGCACCTCCATGCAGGGATTGGCCGATTTCTACGCACGCACCGACGCCGTGGGCGTGACGGTGGCCGGCGTGCTGCTGGCGATGTCGGTGGCAGGCTGGGTCGTGATCGTGTGGAAGGCGGTGGTGCTGCGTCGGGCGCTGGTGGACAGCGCGCGCGCCATCCCCGCGTTCTGGGACGCCGCGTCGTGGGACCAGGGCCTCGCACGGCTGCAGGCGCTGGACCGCGAGCGCGTGCTGCTGCCGCTGGTGCAGGCCGCGCGCCAGGAATCTCCCGCCGGAACCTTGCAGGCGCAGGCCGACATGGCCTCGCAGCTCACGCGCCGGCTGCGCGACGCGCTGCAGACCAGCCTGGCCACGCTGCAATTCGGCCAGGTGCTGCTGGCCTCCATCGGCAGCACCTCGCCCTTCGTGGGGCTGTTCGGCACCGTCTGGGGCATCTACCAGGCGCTGGCGGCCATCGGTGCGGCCGGCGCCTTCACGATCGACCGCATCTCAGGCCCGGTGGGCGAAGCCCTCGTGATGACCGCCGCCGGGCTGGCAGTGGCGATCCCGGCGGTGCTGGCCTACAACCTGTTTGGCAAGTGGGTGGGTACCTGCGAGGCGCGCCTGGAGGGTTTCGCGCACGACCTGCGCGAGATCGAGCTGGCCGGCCGCGGCAAGGTGCGAGAGCCCGTGCAAGAGCCATGAGCTTCGGGCGCCTGGCCTCGCGCAGCGGCCCCCCGCCGATGAGCGACATCAACATGACGCCGCTCATCGACGTGATGCTGGTGCTGCTCGTCATCTTCATCGTCTCCGCGCCGCTGATGGCCACGAGCCTGCGCCTGGACCTGCCGCGCGCCGATGCTGCCGCGCCGAGCGACGCGCTGCAGTCGATCTCCATTGCCATCGACGAGCAGGGCCGCGTCTACCTGGGCGATGTGCCGGTGGAGACGGCGGCGCTGGCCGAGCGCGTGCGCCAGGCCGCCCGCGCCAATCCCGCCACCGAGGTGCAGCTGCGCGCCGACAGCCGCGTGCCCTACGGACGCGTGGCCGAGCTCATCGGCGTGGTGCAGGAAGCAGGGCTGAGGCGCATCGGCTTCGTCACCGAGGCACGCGCGACGGGCGCCAGGACGGCACCCTCGAAGTAGTGCCTCCTACAATCGGCGGATGAACGAAAAATACGTTCCCGCCGAAGTCGAAGCCGCCGCGCGCGCGCACTGGGACGCGACCAACGCCTACCACGTCGTCGAGGACAGCTCGCGGCCCAAGTTTTACGCCTGCTCGATGCTGCCCTACCCCAGCGGCAAGCTGCACATGGGGCACGTGCGCAACTACACCATCAACGACATGCTGACCCGTCATCTGCGGATGAAGGGCTACAACGTGCTCATGCCGATGGGCTGGGACGCCTTCGGGCTGCCGGCAGAAAACGCGGCGATGAAGAACAAGGTGCCGCCAGCGCAGTGGACCTACTCCAACATCGCCCACATGAAGGGCCAGATGCAGGCCATGGGCCTGGCCATCGACTGGTCGCGCGAAGTCACGACCTGCGCGCCCGACTACTACAAGTGGAACCAGTGGTTGTTCCTGAAGATGCTCAAGGCGGGCATCGCCGAGCGGCGCACGCAGGTGGTGAACTGGGATCCGGTGGACCAGACGGTGCTGGCCAACGAGCAGGTGATCGACGGGCGCGGCTGGCGCTCGGGCGCGGTGGTGGAAAAGCGTGAGATTCCGGGCTACTACCTGAAGATCACGCAGTACGCGCAGGAGCTGCTCGAGCACGTGCAGCACCACCTGCCGGGCTGGCCCGAGCGCGTGAAGCTGATGCAGGAGAACTGGATCGGCCGCAGCGAGGGCGTGCGCTTTGCGTTCCCGCACGACATCCGCGACGACGCGGGCGCGCCCGTCCAGGACGGGCGGATGTACGTCTTCACGACCCGCGCCGACACGATCATGGGCGTGACCTTCTGCGCCGTGGCGCCCGAGCACCCGCTGGCCACGCACGCGGCGCGCAGATCACCCGAGGTCGCCGCCTTCGTGGAAGCCTGCAAGGCAGGCGGCACGACCGAGGCCGAGCTCGCCACACAGGAGAAGAAGGGCGTGCGCACGGGGCTGCAGGTGACGCACCCGCTCACCGGCGAGCCGGTGGATGTATGGGTGGGCAACTACGTGCTCATGGGCTACGGCGACGGCGCGGTGATGGGCGTGCCCGGGCATGACGAGCGCGACTTCGCCTTTGCGCTGAAGTACGGCATCCCGATCGTGCAGGTGGTGCAGGTCGACGGCGAGGCCCACTACGACTACACGCGCTGGCAGGAGTGGTACGCCGACAAGGCCCGCGGCGTGGTCATCAATTCCGGCTCGTACAGCGGCCTGGCCTACGCGGCCGCGGTGGACGCGATCGCGCACGACCTGGCCGCACGCGGCCTGGGCGAGAAGAAGACGACCTGGCGGCTGCGCGACTGGGGCATCAGCCGGCAGCGCTACTGGGGCACGCCGATCCCGATCATCCACTGCCCCGAGCACGGTGCGGTGCCGGTGCCCGAGTCCGACCTGCCGGTGGTGCTGCCCGAGGACTGCATACCCGACGGCAGCGGCAACCCGCTGAACAAGCGTGCCGACTTCCTGGCCTGCAAGTGCCCCGTGTGCGGCGCCGATGCGCGGCGCGAGACGGACACGATGGATACCTTCGTGGACTCGTCGTGGTACTACATGCGCTACTGCGACCCGAAGCTCGAGGGCGCGATGGTGGGGGACGGCACGCGCTACTGGATGCCGATGGACCAGTACATCGGCGGCATCGAGCACGCGATCCTGCACCTGCTTTACGCGCGCTTCTGGACCAAGGTGATGCGCGACCTCGACCTCGTGCAGGTCGACGAGCCCTTCACGAAGCTGCTCACCCAGGGCATGGTGCTCAACCACATCTACTCGCGCCGGGGTGACAAGGGCGGCATCGAGTACTTCTGGCCGCACGAAGTGGAGAACACCTTCGATGCCTCGGGCAAGGTGGTGGGCGCGCGGCTGAAGGCCGACAAGGGCGAGTTGCCCGCGGGCACGGCGGTGGACTACGAGGGCGTGGGCACGATGTCCAAGTCCAAGAACAACGGCGTGGACCCGCAGGAGCTGATCGACCGCTATGGTGCGGACACGGCGCGGCTGTTCGTGATGTTCGCCTCGCCGCCGGAGCAGACGCTGGAGTGGAACGACGCGGGCGTGGAAGGCGCGCACCGCTTCTTGCGCCGGCTCTGGAGCTTCGCCGCACCGCGCGCAGCCTGGCTGCGCGGTGCTGCCCAGGGGGAGCCGGCGGGCGGCGGGCTGCGCCCGGCGGCCAGGGCACTGCGGCGCGAGGTGCACCTGGTGCTGCGCCAGGTGAGCTACGACTACGAGCGCATGCAGTACAACACCGTGGTGTCGGGCTGCATGAAGCTGCTCAATGCGCTGGAGGCCTTCGAGGCCGACGGCAGCGCGGGTGATGCGGCCGTGCTCTGCGAGGGCGCTTCGGTGCTGCTGCGCGCGCTCTACCCCGCCTGCCCGCACCTGACCTGGGCGCTTTGGCGCGAACTCGGCTTCGAGCAGAGGCACGGCGGGCTGCTGGACGCACCGTGGCCGCAGGTTGACGAGGCGGCCCTCGTGCAAGACGAGATCGAGCTCGTGCTGCAAGTCAACGGCAAGCACCGCGGCGTGCTGCGCGTGCCGGCGCAGGCCGCGCGCGAGCAGATCGAGCAGCAGGCTGCGGACAGCCCCGAGGTGCAACGCTTCGCCGAGGGCCGACCCATTCGCAAGATCGTGGTCGTGCCCGGACGGCTCGTGAACGTGGTGGCCTGAGGGCCGCGGCGCAGTGCAGCGATGCGTCGGCGGCGTCTGATCGACCATGCCGTCCTTGGCGGCCCTGGCGCCCTGACGCGTCGGCGCGCCTCAAGCGCGCTGGCGGCCTCGGCGGTGGCGCTCCTGGCAGGCTGCGGCTTCCAGCTGCGCCGCCCGCCGCCCATGGGCTTTACGCGCATCGCGCTGCAGGGCTTCGAGCCGCGCGCGCCTCTGGCCGAGGACCTCAGGCGCGCCTTGCGCGAGGTGGCGCAGGTGGTCGCCTCGCCCGAACAGGCCCAGGTGGTGCTGGTGGTGCTGCAGGACCGCACCGACCGCAGCATCGTCGCCTCCACCGCCACCGGACAGGTGCGCGAGATGCAGCTGCGCCTGCAGTTCGGGTTCCGGCTGGCCACGCCCGAGGGCGCCGTGCTCGCACCACCGGCGCAGCTCGTGCTCGCGCGGGACATGAGCTTCAGCGAGACGGCCGCGCTGGCCAAGGAGCTCGAGGAGGCGCAGCAGCTGCGCGAGATGCGCGCCGACATCGTGGGCCAGGTGCTGCGGCGCCTGGCCAGCGTGCGCCTGCCCGCCGGCTGAGGCGCGCGGCGCGACGGCCCGGCACACGAGAGACTGCCCCATGCAGCTACGACCAGAGCAGCTAGAGGCCCACCTGGCCCGAGGCCTGCGCGCGCTCTATACGGTGCTGGGCGACGAGCCGCTGCTGGTGCAGGAGGCGTGCGATGCGATCCGTGCGGCGGCTCGCGCGCGCGGCTGTGCCGAGCGCGAGGTCTTCCACGTCTCGGGCGCGCACTTCGACTGGAGCGCCGTGCTGGGCGCGGCACGCTCGATGAGCCTGTTTGCCAGCGAGCGGCTCGTGGAGCTGCGCATCGCCTCGGGCAAGCCGGGCAAGGACGGCTCGCAGGCGCTGCAGCAGCTCGTGGAGGCGATTCCCGAAGGCGTGTTCGTGCTCGTCGTGCTGCCACGGCTGGACAACACGGCGCTCAAGAGCGGCTGGTTCGCGGCCCTGGAAGCCGCCGGCGTGATCCTGCGCGTGGAGCCGGTCGAGCGGCCTGCCCTGCCGGCCTGGATCGCGCAGCGTCTGGCCCGTCAGGGCCAGCGCGTGCGCGACGGCGAGGAGGGCCGGCGCACGCTGGGCTTCTTTGCCGACAGGGTGGAGGGCAACCTGCTGGCGGCGCACCAGGAGATCAGCAAGCTCGCGCTGCTGCACCCGGGCGGGGAGCTCGGCTACGAGGAGGTCGAGGCGGCGGTGCTGGACGTGGCGCGCTACGACGTGCGCCAGCTGTGCGAGGCGGTGCTCGAGGGCCAGGGGGGCCGCGCGCTGCGCATCCTGGAGGGCCTGCGCGCCGAGGGCGAGTCGCCGGTTTCGGTGCTGTGGCAGCTGGCCGACGACCTGCGCGCGCTGCGCCGCGTGCGGGTGGCACTGGACGCCGGGCGGCCGCTGCCCCTGGCGATGCAGGAGGCCCGCGTGTGGGGTGCGCGCCAGCGCGCGCTGGAGCGTGCGGTGGCGCGCTTCGGCGCGACGGGCCTGGGGCGCCTGGTGGCGGCGGCCAGCACCTGCGACGGCATCACCAAGGGCCTGCCGCGGCCGCAGTGGCCGCTGGACCCCTGGGATGCCTTGCGCCACCTGGTGCTGCTGACCCTGCGCGCCCGGCAGGCCGCGCGCCCGGGCGCCACGGCGCGCTGAGTCCGGACGCACGGCAGCCCTGGGCGGCCGCCGCGCAAGGCTCAGTACCCCCGCAATCGCTCCACCTGGTGGTGTACAGCCTGGCCACGCGCCAGGCGGTCGAGGTTGTCGGCCACCACTGAGGCGGCGCTGCGCCGGTCGGTGAGCGCGGCCACGTGCGGCAGCACCGTCACGCCTGGATGGCTCCAGAACGGGTGCCCGGGGGGCAGAGGCTCGACGTGAAAGACGTCGAGCACGGCATGGGCCAGGTGGCCGCTGTCCAGCGCAGCAAGCAGGTCGGCATCGACCACGTGGGCGCCGCGGGCGAGGTTGACGAGCGCGGCCCCGCGCGGCAGCGCCGCAAGGAAGGCCTCGTCGATGATCCCGCGCGTGGCCGGCGTGAGCGGCAGCAGGTTCACGACCACCTGCGCCTGCCCCAGTGCAGCTTGGAGGCCGTCGCGGCCCCACAGGCGCTGCACGGCGGGCTCGGCCGGGCTCTGCGGCGGCCGGCTCGACCAGCCACTCACGCGGTAGCCCAGCCCCACAAGGGCCTGCGCCACGCAGCGGCCCATCTCGCCCATGCCCAGCACGAGCACGCCGATCTCCTGGGCTCGCCGCTGCTCGAGCTGCTGCCAGTGCGCGCGTGCCTGCTGGCGCGCGTAGTGCAGGAAGCCGCGGTGCAGCGTGAGGGTGGCCCAGGTGGCGGTCTCGGCCATCGCGCGCGTCATCACGGGGTCGACCATGCGCGCCACGGGCACGCCCTCGGGCAGGGTCGGATCGTCCAGGAGCCGGTCCACCCCGGCCCACAGCGACTGGATCAGGCGCAGGCCGCGCAGGCCGCGCAGCGCACCGGGGGGCGGGTTGGCCACCACCGCCACATCCACCTCGTCGGTGCCCGGATGAGGCGCGAGCCATGTCACGCCCGGGCAGGCCTGAGCGAGCACCTGCTGCCAGGCGCTGCGCTCCTCGTCATCCCACTGGCCCACGAGCCAGGCACGCAGCGGCGCCGCGCGGGCGGCCGGTGCGGGCCCGGGCACGAGAGACGGGTTCATGCCGGACGCGCCAGGGCGCGTGCCTGGTGCAGCGCGCGCTGCACCGTGAGGGCGCGCACGTGCGCGCGGTCGCCGTCGAGCTGCAGGCGCACGGCGCCAGAGATTGGGGACGGGGCTGGGGCGTGGGCGTGGGCGGGGGCCGGGGTCGAGCCTGCGGGCGCGGCCGGGTCGATACCGGTGCCGGTGCCGGCAACCTCTCCTGCACCAGCGGCCAAGCGGCTCGCCCGGCGCACGCTCCAGGCCAGCCAGACCGTGCCCACCGGCTTGCCTGGCACGGCACCGCCCGGGCCGGCGATGCCGGTCACGGCCAGCGCGAGGTCGGCGTGCGAGCGCGCCAGTGCGCCTTCGGCCATCGCGCGGGCCACCGGCTCGCTCACTGCGCCGTGTGCATCGAGCAGTTCCTGCGCAACGCCGAGTTGCTCGACCTTGGCCGCGTTGCCGTAGGTCACGAAGCCGCGTTCGAACCAGCGGCTCGACCCGGGCAGCGCCGTGCACGCTGCAGCGATCAGGCCGCCGGTGCAGCTCTCGGCCGCCGCCAGCATCCAGCCCCGGGCCAGCAGGGCTTCGGCCAGGGCCTGCACATCGGCCTGCCAGCCATCGGCAAGCTGCAACATCGGGAGGGACTCGTCCATGCAGGGATTGTCGGCTCGAAGCAGGCGGCCGAGAGGCTGTGCGGATGTCGGGAAGGCGGCGGCGACGCTTGAAGCGGCCGGCGCTTCAGGCGGCGAAGTGGTCAAAGCCGGTGAGGTCGCCCAGCGCGATCTCCCGGCCCTGCGCGTCGAGCACGCGCAGGCCTGCGTCCGGCACGATGACACCCACTGCGGTCACGGGCACGCCCGCGCGCGCGGCAGCCTCGCGCACCGCCGGCTCGGCCACCGCGGGCGCGGTGAAGAGCAACTCGTAGTCGTCGCCGCCGGCCAGCAGGCAGCTGCGCTGCACGAGCTCGGGCTGCGCTGCCAGGTGCGCGCTGCGCGGCAGCGCATCCAGGCGCAGCCGCGCCCCGACCCGGGAGCGCTCCAGGATGTGGCCGAGATCGCCCAGCAGCCCGTCGCTGAGGTCGATCGCGCTGGTGGCCAGGCCGCGCAGCGCCAGGCCCAGCGCCACGCGCGGCTCGGGCTGCTCCATGGCGCAGCGTGCGGCCTCGAAGGCGCTAGCCTCCAGGCGCAGCGTGCCGCGAAACGCCTCCAGCGCCAGCCGCGCATCGCCGAGTTCGCCACTGACCCACACGGTGTCGCCCGCGCACGCGCCGCTGCGCAGCAGTGCCGCCCCGGGCGGCACCTCGCCCAGCACGGTGACCGTGAGCGCCAGCGGCCCGGCCGTGGTGTCGCCTCCCACGAGCGCGATGCCCGCGCGCTGCGCCAGGGCCTGCATGCCGCGGGCCAGGCCCGCCAGGAAGGCCTCCTGCACACGCGGCATCGACAGCGCCAGCGTGAAGGCCAGCGGCCGCGCCCCGCAGGCCGCCAGGTCGCTCAGGTTGACGGCCAGCGCCTTGTGGCCCAGGCGCTCGGGCGGCACGGTGGACAGGAAGTGCCGGCCCTCCACCAGCGTGTCGGTGGACACGGCCAGCTGCTGCCCCGGCGCCGGGGCCAGCAGCGCACAGTCGTCGCCCACGCCGAGCACGACGCCGGCGCGGGTCTCGGGTGGCCAGGTGAAGTAGCGGGCGATGAGTTCGAATTCGCCGAGGGCCATCGGGATTACCTGTGCTGCGCGCAAAGCAGCCTGCACCGGATTATCCGTGCCACCCCCCTGCCTACAATCCCACGCCCATGAGCACCCCTGAAGACAAGCGCGCTGAACTGCGCCGCGCCGCCCTCGAATACCACGAGTTCCCGACCCCGGGCAAGGTGGCGATCGCGCCGACCAAGCAGCTCACCAACCAGCGCGACCTGGCGCTGGCCTACTCGCCCGGCGTGGCAGCGGCCTGCGAGGAGATCGTGGCCGACCCGGGCAACGCCTATCGCTATACCTCGCGCGGCAACCTGGTGGCCGTGGTCACCAACGGCACGGCCGTGCTGGGGCTGGGTGACATCGGCCCGCTGGCGGCCAAGCCGGTGATGGAGGGCAAGGGCGTGCTCTTCAAGAAGTTCGCCGGCATCGACGTCTTCGACCTGGAGGTCAACGAGAAGGACCTGGACAAGCTCGTGGACATCATCGCGGCGCTGGAGCCCACCTTCGGCGGCGTGAACCTGGAGGACATCAAGGCACCGGACTGCTTCTATGTGGAGCGCCGCCTGCGCGAGCGCATGAAGATTCCGGTCTTCCACGATGACCAGCACGGCACGGCCATCGTCGTCGGTGCGGCGCTGCTCAACGCCCTGAAGGTGGTGGGCAAGGACATCGGGCAGGTCAAGCTCGTGACCTCCGGCGCGGGTGCGGCGGCGCTGGCCTGCCTGAACCTGCTCGTCAAGCTCGGCCTGCCGCGCGAGAACATCTGGGCGACGGACCTGGCCGGCGTGGTCTGGAAGGGCCGGCCCGAGCTGATGGATCCGGACAAGGAGCAGTTCGCGCAGGCCACCGATGCGCGCACCCTGGCCGAAGTGATCGAGGGTGCCGATGTGTTTCTCGGGCTGTCGGCCGCTGGCGTGCTCAAGCCGCAGATGGTGCGCACGATGGCTCGCGCGCCGCTCATCTTCGCGCTGGCCAACCCCACGCCGGAGATCATGCCCGAGGAGGTGCGCGCGGTTCGCGAAGACGCCATCATGGCCACGGGACGCACCGACTACCCGAACCAGGTCAACAACGTCCTGTGCTTCCCGTACATCTTCCGCGGGGCGCTGGACTGCGGCGCCACGACGATCAACGACGCGATGGAAGTTGCAGCCGTGCACGCCATCGCGGGGCTCGCGCAGGCCGAGCAGGATGACGTGGTGGCTTCCGCCTACGCAGGTGCGACGCTCGTCTTCGGCCCCGAGTACCTCATCCCCAAGCCCTTCGATCCGCGGCTGATGATGCGCATCGCCCCGGCCGTGGCGCGGGCAGCCGCCGAGTCGGGCGTGGCGCAGCGCCCGATCACGGACTGGGATGCCTACGCCGAGCGGCTGCAGGCCTTCGTCTACGCCTCGGGCACGACGATGAAGCCGATCTTTGCCGTGGCCAAGCGGGCCACGCGCAAGAACGTGGCCTTTGCCGAAGGCGAGGACCGGCGCGTGCTGCGCGCGGTGCAGGTCATCGTCGACGAGGGGCTGGCGCGGCCCTGGCTGGTGGGGCGCGCGCCGCAGATCCTGCGGCGCATCGAGCAACTGGGCCTGAGGCTGCAGGCCGGGCGCGACTTCGAGATCATCAACATCGACGACGACCCGCGCTACCGCGACTACTGGCAGACCTACCATCGCATGACCGAGCGCAAGGGCGTGACGCAGCAGTTCGCCAAGATCGAGATGCGCAGGCGGCTCACGCTCGTGTCGGCCATGCTGCTGCACAAGGGCGAGGTCGACGGCCTGATCTGCGGCACCTGGGGGTCCACGCACCAGCACCTGCACCACATCGACCAGGTCATCGGGCTGCGCCCGGGCGTGCGCACCTATGCCTGCATGAACGGCCTCATCCTGCCCGGACGGCAGGTCTTCATCGTGGACACGCACGTGAACCACGACCCCACGGCCGAGCAACTGGCCGAGATCACGGTGCTCGCGGCCGAGGAGATGCGGCGCTTCGGGGTGCAGCCCAAGGCGGCCTTGCTGTCGCACAGCAACTTCGGCTCGAGCAACTTCCCCTCGGCCGTGAAGATGCGCGAGGCGCTGGCGCTCGTGCAGCAGCGCGCGCCGTGGCTCGAGATCGACGGCGAGATGCACGGCGATGCGGCACTGGACGCCTCACATCGACGGGAGATCATGCCGCGCAGCACGCTCACCGGCGAGGCCAACCTGCTCGTGATGCCCGACATCGACGCGGCCAACATCTCCTACAACCTGCTCAAGACCACTGCCGGCGGCGGCATTGCGGTCGGGCCGGTGCTGCTCGGGGCTGCCAAGCCGGTGCACATCCTGACGCCCTCGGCCACGGTACGGCGCATCGTCAACATGGCGGCGCTGACGGTGGCCGACGCGAACGCGGTTCGCTGAGGGTCGGCAGGCCCTTAAGCACCCGCAGCTGACGGATAGACCAGGCGCGCCCGGCCGGGAACTTCCGTCCCTCGACCGGGTCTCACGGGGATGTGAGCGAAAACTAACTTTACGCCTGCTGCAGGGTCAAACCAGCATGGCGACTTGAGGTTTTCCCCGCATTCCGGTACCATCATAGGCTGGTTTTTAAGGGTTTACCCGTGTATCGGTCGGGTGGATCAGCCCCCAGGCGGCTGTTTTCGAAGTTAGGGCTCGCTCTCGTATTGGCGGCGGCTGCGTCTGTCAGCCTGGCCAAGGGTCCGGCGACGGCGGAGGACACCTCCATGGTGGCGCTGGCCGCGCTGCCGGCCGAGGCGCAGTCCACGCATCGGCTCATCCTGGCAGGCGGTCCCTTCCCGTACGACAAGGACGGCACCACCTTCTTCAACCGCGAACGGTTGCTCCCGGCCAAGCCCAGAGGCTTCTATCGGGAGTACACGGTACGCACGCCCGGGGCGCGCAACCGTGGGGCCAGGCGGCTGGTGTGTGGCGGGGAGCCCCCGACGAAACCCGAGGTGTGTTACTACACCGCCGATCACTACGCGAGCTTCAGGCGCGTCGTGCAGTGAGCGGCGGCCACAGAGATCTTGAACGGACTTAGCTGAAAGCCAGGGGGAACGCGACCATGCAGTTGCAGACCATCCGACCCAATGTGGTGCAGTCGATCAGGGCCTACCGGGTCGACGACCTGATGGCCGCCGCGCAGGCGGCCGGGCACCATTTCCTGTACGCCAACACGGCGCAGGCCCAGAGCAAGCAGGAGGTGCTCGAGGCAATCGCGCAGGCGTTCATGTTCCCGACCCACTTCGGCAAGAACCTGGACGCGCTGTACGACTGCATGACCGACCTCGTCCACAAGTCCGGACCGCAGCCGGGCTTCGTGGTCGTGCTCGAGCAGCTTCCCGACAACCCGCGCTTCGACCGCGAGGCACGCGAGCAGCTGCTCGACGTCTTCCGCGATGCGGCCGACTTCTGGGGCGAGCGCCGCGTGGCCTTCCGCTGCTTCTACTCGTTTGCCGTGTCGCGCTCGCAGCCCGTGGGCTGGGACCGCCCGGGCGAAATGCCGGCCGCGGAGCCGGCCAGCCCGCCCAAGCCGGCCCCGAAGGTCAACGTGCCCAAGAACGGCGTGAACCCGAACTTCGGCATGAACATGCCGATGATGAGCAGCGCCTTCGACACCGCGGCCTGGCTCAACGCCGCCTGAGACACGGCCTGAGACATGGCCTGAGATTCGGCGGGCGCTGCAGCGCCCGAGCCGAAGCGGGCCTGCTGCGTCGTCGCCCGGCGGCTCAGCTCAACGGTGAACTCGCGCGGGCAAGCGCCACGTACTCGGCCACCGGCACCTCCTCGGCGCGGCGCTGCGTGTCGAAGACGCCCGCGTAGCCCGCCCGCTCGAGCCAGGGCCCCAGCGTGTGGCGCAGCAGCTTGCGCCGCTGTGAGAAGGCCACCGTCACGAGCTCGCCCAGACGCCCGGCCTGCACCCCCTGCGGGGCGGGAAGGGGCTGCATGCGCACGACGGCGGAATCCACGGCCGGTGGAGGGTCGAAGGCCTCGGGGCCGACGTCGAACAAGGGCTCGATGTCGTAGCGCCACTGCAGCATCACGCTCAACCTGCCGTAGGCCTTGGTGCCAGGTGCAGCCGCCATGCGCTGCACGACTTCGCGCTGCAGCATGAAGTGCTGATCATGGATCTGCTCCACCGATTCGAGCAGGCGAAAGAGAATCGGCGTCGAGATGTTGTAGGGCAGGTTGCCCACCACGCGCAGCGGCCCGCCGGCGCGGCTGCGCAGCTCGGCCAGGTCCACCCGCAGCACGTCGGCCTCGACCACATCGATGCCCGGCACACGGCGCAGGCGCGCAGCAAGGTCGCGGTCGAGCTCGACGGCCACGAGCCGCCCGCATCGCGCCAGCAGCCCGCGCGTGAGGGCGCCGAGCCCCGGGCCGATCTCGACGATCACCTCGCCTGGCCGCGGATCGATCGCGCCCACGATGGCCTCGCACACTGCCTGGTCGACCAGGAAGTGCTGGCCGAAGCGCTTGCGGGCCACGTGCCTCATCGCCGCCCCGCCGCCCGTTCAGCCCGGGGGCTCGCGCATCTCGATGTAGGCGCGTGCGCGCAGGTCGCGCACCCAGTCGACGTAGGCTTCCTCGAAACGCTGCTCGCGCAGCACGTTGCGCGCCTGCTCGCGCACCTGGCGCGGATCGACATCGGCCTGCCTGCGCTCGAGCACCTGGATCAGGTGCACCCCGAAGCGCGAGGTGACGGGCTGGGACAGCTCGCCCGGGCCCAGCGTGTTCATGGCCTGTTCGAACTCGGGCACCATCATCCCGGGCTGGGCCCAGCCCAGGTCGCCGCCGGCCGAGGCCGAACCGTCCTCGGAGAACTGGCGCGCGAGGTCCTCGAAGCGGGCCTCGCCTGAGGCCACCCGGGCGCGATACGTGCCCAGGCGTGCCTGCGCCTGGGCGGCCGTCAGCCGCGCGGAGGGCCGCAGCAGGATGTGGCGCACGCGAGTCTGCGTCACCTTGAAGAGGTCTGAGGACTCGCGCCCGAGCACCTTGAGGACGTGGAACCCCGCGCCGCTGCGCACGAGCGCGGCTGTGACCTCGCCCACCTTCAGGTTCTTGGTCGCCTCCAAGAAGAGGTCGGGCAGGCGCGAGCCCGGGCGCATGCCGATCTCGCCGCCGCGCTCGCGATTGCCGTCCTCGGAGAGCTCGCGCGCCACCGCCTCGAAGGGCTCGCCCGCGCGCACGCGCGCCAGCGCCGCCTCGGCGCGCGCGCGGCGCTGCGCCAGGAGCTGCGCGCTGGCCCCCTCCGGCACGGTCACGAGCACCTGCGCGAGGTTCACGCCAGCCTCCAGGTTCGCCTGCGTCCGTGCCTGGTCGATGTAGCGATCGACATCGGCATCGGTGATGCGGATGCGCTGGCCGACCTCGCGCTCGCGCGTGCGCTCCACCAGGATCTGGTCGCGCAGGTTGGCCCGAAAGCGCACGAAGTCCAGGCTCTCCTCCTTGAGCCGGTCGCGCAGCTGCTCGACGCTGAGCTGGTTCTGGGCGGCCACCGCCTGCACCGCGCGGTCGAGCTCGCCGTCATCCACCCGCGCTCCGCTGTCGCGCGCGTAGGTGAGGATCGCGCGCTCCTCGATCAGGCCGTCGAGCACCTGCTGGCGAAGAGCCTCCTCGGCCGGCGTTCGCTGCCCGCTGCGCGAGGCCTCGTCGAGCAGTCGGCGCACGCGCAGCTGCACCTCCACCGCCGTGACCAGCTCCTGGTTGACGACGGCCACGATGTAGTCGCCGGTGCGCACCGTGGTGCGATCGGCGGCGCGCTGGGCGGCTCGCTCGGTGGTGGTCGGGCGCCCCTGCGCCTGGGCCGGCGTGGGCAGCTGCACGAGCAGCCAGGCCAGCAGCAGCACCACGAGGGGCCCACGGCGGTCGATGCGTTCAGTCATGGGGGATCGGCGAAGGGAGAGACGCCGCGCTCTTCGCGCAGCAATTGGTAGCCAGGGATATTGTCCTTCAAGACCCGCAGCGGGTTGGAGCCGAGCTTGGACAGCCCGACCAGCTCGAGCTGCAGCATCAGTCGGGTCGTGGCTTCCGTGCGCCCGGTGGACAGCCGCTCCACGACGATGCGCCCGATCCAGCAGCCCGCGTCGAACTCCAGCCCGAGGATCGAATCGGTGACGCGGCTGTCGCGCACGCTGTAATTGACGCGCCCGACCCCGTAGAGCTGCCCGCTGCAGCGCGCCGCCGGCGCCACCGCACGGCCTGGGGACGGGGAAGAAGCCGCCCCCAGCCGCAGCAACGGCCACTGCAGGCCGAGCTCGAGCTGCTCGCTGGAGCCGCGCGTGAAGCGGTAGGTGGCACTCACGGTACGAAACTCCCCGGGCGTGTAGCGCGCGGCCAGGATCGAGCGCACGGGGCGGCTGATTTCGGCGTTGTAGCGCATCGACCCCTCGATGAACCAGCTCGGCACGGCCGACGTGGAGCCCAGCACGATGAAGTCGGAGAAGCGGCGTGAAGTGGCCGTACCCTCCACCGTGACACGCTGGTCGGCCAGCAGGAAGCGCTGCACCAGCCCCAGGCGCAGCAGCTCGCGCCCGCCTTGCGCGTCGACCAGGCGCGTCGTGAGCCCGGCGTTGAGCTGCCGGCCATCGGAGACACGGTCGACGCCGGAGAAGTCGTTGTCCGAGAAGATGGAGCTGAAGCTGAAGTCTTTGCCTGCCGAGTCGAAGGCGAGCGCGGCCTCCTGCGCGCGGTAGGGGGTGTAGACCGCCAGCAGCCGGGGCTCCAGGGTCTGCCTCCAGCTGCGGCCCAGGCCGCTGACCTCCCGCTCGAGCTCCAGGCCCATGTCCAGGCTGAACGTGGGGATCGTGCGCGCGAGCTGACGGCGTCCGTCGGCCAGTGGCTGATCGAGGTCGTAGGAGGCGGCGTTCAGGCCCACGCGCGGCACCACCCACCAGCCCGGCTCACGCCAGGGCCGCGCGAGGGCGCCCAGCGCGTGCGCGCGCCAGGCGCCGGGTCGGCCCGCCGACGCTTGCCCGTCGGCCGGCACGAAGCGGTTGAGTTCGGACTCCAGAGCAGCCTCCCAGCCCGACCACGCACCGGCCATCCGCAAACCGAGCTGCAGCGCGCGGTCGTAGGGCGCGACGATGGGCGCCTGGTCGGTCTGCAGCACCTGCCAGCGCGTGGTGCGCAGATAGGCCAGCCCCTCCCCGGCAGCCAGCTGCACGGGCTGCTCCAGGCCGGCGCGCAGCGGCAGCAGGCGCGGCGTGAGCGCACCCGTGGAGCGAGGAAAGTCGCGCCACCAGGCGTCATCGGACACGCGCTCGCCGGAGAGCTCCAGCCGCATGTCCGCCCCCGTGACGGCGGACAGCGCAGCCAGGCTCGCGTCGTGGCGCACCCGCAGCGCATGGCGTTCCCGGCCTTCGACCTGGTCGTGCGGCAGCCAGCGCAGCGCGAGCTCACCCGCATAGGTGGCCTCCAGGTAGCGGAACTCGCCGTCCAGCCCGGCGCCGCGGCGGGTGGACAGGCGCGGCGCGAGCGTGGCGTCCCGGTTGGGCGCGATGTTCCAGTACCAGGGCACCGACAAGTCCAGCCCGCTGCGGTTGTCCAGGTTCACGCTGGGCGGCAGCCAGCCGGACTTGCGTGCCCCCGTGAGGGGAAAGCTCATCTTGGGCAGCGCCAGGATCGGCACGCCCAGAAAGCGCAGCACGGCGCCCTGGGCCACGCCCTCGTTGCGTGTGAAGTCGAGGTCGAGCCGACCCGCGCTCAGCAGCCAGGGCGGGTCGTTCGAGCCGTCACGCGGGCAGCTCGTGTAGGCCGCCCGCGCGGCGGCCAGGCGGTCCTGGCCCAGGAAGTCCACCCGCTCGGCATGCCCGCGTGCTCCGTTGCCCAGGAACTCGAACTCCGGCTGCAGGATCCAGCCCTCGAAGCGCTCGACCTGCAATTGGGCCTGCGGGCCGGCAAGGACCGACCCTTCCCGGATCACCTGCACCCCCCCCATGGCCTGGGCCAGCCCCTGCTGCGTGTCGTAGGACAGCCGGTCGGCGCGCAGGAGGAGGTCTGCCCGGCGCAGCTCCACATCGCCACTTGCCACGGCCCCTCGCTCGGGATGCGACTGCAGCTCGCGGGCCACCAGCACCACCGGGCGCTCACGCGCCCCGGAGGCATCGGGGCGCGGCGCGAGCACGGTGACGGGGCGCAACCCCTGCGAGGCCGGGATCGGTGCCGTGGCCGGGCCTGACGCGGCGCTGGCAGCGGCCGGTGCGCGCACGGCCTGGGCCTGGGCCTGGGCCTGGGCCTGGGCCTGGGCCTGGGGCGCGAGCGCGAGCGCGAGCAGCAGCGCCAGCGCAGGCGACAACCCCAGGGCCGGATCGGTGCGCGGAACGGTCGTGTCGGTGGGCGGGCTCGGCAAGGCTAGACGCGCCTGCAGGGGCGTGTAAGAGGCGGTCGTGTGGCGGCCCGGGGCCAAGGCGAGGCGTCGCAACCTGGGCCGATTTGTAGAATCCATTATGCAATCCGACCCTTCGCGCGCACCCGAGCAGTCGGGCACTGCGCCGGCGCCATCGCTGCGCTGGAGCGACGCGGCGCGCCGGCGCGCCTTCGATGCCTGGCTCGCACCGCTGGCGCACGCCCACGGCCTGCAGCCGCACACGCTACGGCTTGCCTCGGCCGATGCGAGCTTTCGGCGCTACCTGCGCGTGGACGCTGATACCGCCCGAGGGCCGGCCAGCCGCATCATCATGGATGCGCCCCCACCGCTGGAAGACGTGCGCCCCTTCGTGGCGGTGGCCCACCTCATCCGGGCAGCCGGCCTGAACGCCCCCGAGGTGCTGGCCGAGGACCCTGCCCAGGGCTTCTTGCTGCTGGGCGACCTGGGCGACCGGCTGCTGCTGCAGGCGCTGCGCGAGACCGACGCGGCCGGGGCCGACCGGCTCATGCGCGAGGCGCTGACGACGCTCGTTCGCTTCCAGGCGGGTGTGCCGGCCGCTGCGCTGCCGAGCTTCGGTGCGGCCACGCTGCGCGAGGAGCTCGCGCTCTTTCCCGAGTGGTGTGTGCAGCGCGAGCACGGCATCTCCTGGGACGATTCGCAACGCGCGCATTGGGAGCAGGCCTGCGACAGGCTTGTCACGGCACTCGTTGCCCAGCCCGTGGTGGCTGTGCACCGGGACTGGATGCCGCGCAACCTGATGCTCGACGGGGCGGGCTTGGGGATCCTCGACTTCCAGGACAGCGCGGCCGGGCCCATCGCCTACGACGTGGTGTCGATGCTGCGCGATGCCTTCGTGTCGTGGGAGGAGGAGCAGGAGATCGACTGGGCCATCCGCTACTGGGAGGCCGCGCGCCGCGCCGGGCTGGCGGTGGATGCGGACTTCGGCGACTTCTGGCGCGCCATCGAGTGGGCGGGCCTGCAGCGCCACCTGCGCATCCTGGGCGTCTTCTGCCGGCTCAAGCACCGCGACGGCAAGCCCGGCTACGCCGAGGACCTCCCGCGCTTCTTCGGCTACTGCACGCGCGTGGCAATGCGCTACCGCGAGTTCGCCCCGCTGCTGCGGCTGCTCGAGCCGATGTCGGGCCGCGCGCTGCAGGCCGGCTACACCTTCTGAGGCTACGGGTACGCCAGCGCGCCGGGCAGGCCGGGCGCGCGGCCGACCGGCCGAAGGCTCAGGGGCAGGCCGCGATCACCTGCGCCACGGCGGCCGTGAGCCGCTTGCCGTAGGGCACGTGCAGGAATTCGTTGGGGCCGTGGGCATTGCTCTTGGGCCCGAGCACGCCGCACACCATCATCTGCGCGCGCGGGAAGCCTTGCTGCAGCAGGCTCATGAGGGGAATCGTGCCGCCCTGGCCGATGTAGCCCACGGGCGCGCCGTAGTGGGCCCGTGAGGCGTCGTTGAGGGCCTGCTCGAGCCAGGGCGCGAGCTCGGGCGCGTTCCAGCCCGTGGCGCCGAGCGCGCCGGCGCGGCCATCGGGGTGGAAAGTGACCTTCGCGTTGTAGGGCGCGTTGTCCTCGAGCAATTCCTTGAGCTGTTGGCTCGCCAGGTGCGCGTCCACCAGCGGCGGGGTGCGCAGGCTGAGCTTGAAGGCGGTGTAGGGCCGCAGCACGTTGCCAGCGTTGCCCAGCTCCGGGAAGCCCTCGGCGCCCGTGACGCTCAGCGTCGGGCGCCAGGTGCGGTTGAGCAGCGCCTCGGTCGGATCGGTGGTGGTGGGCAGCGCCAGCGCGCCGTCGGCCCCGCAGGCCCAGGGGAAGCGCTTCCAGACCTCGTCGCCCAGGATCGCCGCGGTGGCGCGCGCCTGCTCGACGCGCGAGGAGGGGATCTCGCAGTGGAAGACCCCGGGCAGCAGGTGCCCGGAGGCGCTGTCCTCCAGCCGGTCGAGCACGTGGCGCATGATCCGAAAGCTCGAGGGCACGAGGCCGCTGGAGTCGCCCGAGTGCACCCCTTCGCTGAGGATCTCCACCTTGAGCACGCCGCTGACCATCCCGCGCAGGCTCGTGGTGAGCCACAGCTGGTCGTAGTTGCCCGCGCCGGAGTCCAGGCACACCACGAGGCTCACCTCGCCCAGGCGGGGCTTGAGCGCCTCCAGGTACACCGGCAGATCGAAGGAGCCGCTCTCCTCGCAGCTCTCGATGAGGCCCACCACGCGCGGCCGCGGCGTGCCCTGCGCATCCAGCGCCTTCACCGCCGTGAGCGCGGCGTAAACGGCGTAGCCATCGTCGGCGCCGCCGCGGCCGTAGAGCTTGCCGTCCTCGTACTTCGGGGTCCAGGGGCCGAGGTCGCTCCTCCAGCCGTTGAACTCGGGCTGCTTGTCCAGGTGCCCGTACATGAGCACGGTGTCCGTGGAGCCCGCGCGCGTGGCCGGGATCTCGAAGAAGATGAGCGGCGTGCGGCCCTCCAGCCGCACCACCTCCAGGCGCAGCCCGGCCACCTTCTGCTGCTCGACCCAGCTCGCCGCATCGCGCACGACGCGGTCGAGGTAGCCGTGGCGCGCCCAGTCGGCGTCGAACATCGGGCTCTTGGCCGGCACGCCGATGTAGTCGGTCATGGCCGGCACGATCTGCTCGTCCCAGGCACGCTCGGAGTAGGCGAGCAGGGCCTGTGAGGCGTCGTCAGCACCGGAATCGAGCGGCATCTGGGGGTCACGGGCGTTCATGGGCGGCTCCTGGGGGTTCAGTCAGGTCAGTGCAACGCGGCAAGGGCGGGCCTGCGCGCGGCGGCGAAGCTGGGTGCGTGAAGGGGTCGGACGGGGTCGGGCGGGCAAGGCCCAATTGGAGACGGTTGGCGGCGGTTGGCGGCGATTGGCAGCGGATGGCAACGCAGGGCGCAGAAAGCAGCTCAATGCGAGGCAAAGGGCTGCACAGCCAGCCACCGCAGCAGTTCGGACAGCACCTGCTCGCGCTCGGGTTCCTGGAAGATCTCGTGGTACAGGCCAGGGTAGCAGCGAGTGTGCACCACAGAGGGCGGGGCGGCCTCGGCAAAGGCCGCGCTGCCGGCTGGCGCCACGCAGCGGTCGGCTCCGGCATACAGCAGCAGCGTGGGCGTGCGCCAGATCGGCGCGCGCTCCCGCACGAGGGCGCCGTCGTCGACGATCGCCTGCACGAGACGGGGCGTGACGCGGTCGTGCACGAGCGGATCCTGGCTGTAGGCCTGCACCACCTGGGGATCGCGGCTGATCCACTCCGGCTTGAGCCCGTTGGACAGCGCCCGGTCGGGCATCCAGGCACCCAGGCGCAACAAGATCCGCTGGAAGGCGGACATCCCCGGGTCCAGCGCG
Organism: Rubrivivax sp.; assembly: GCA_044237995.1. Classification (GTDB taxonomy): domain Bacteria; phylum Pseudomonadota; class Gammaproteobacteria; order Burkholderiales; family Burkholderiaceae_C; genus Rubrivivax. Next base: position 24,461 of record JBIIED010000015.1, read on the forward strand.
GGGGAGGACAGCACGAGCGCCTCCACCGGGCGGGACCAGGGCGCAGGCTGCGACTGCAGGGCCTCGGCCACGAAGCGCGCAGCCAGCAGGCCGCCCATGCTGTGGCCCAGCAGCACGAGGGGGCCGTCGTGGCGGGCGCGAACGCGCTGCACCGCCTGCGAGATGTCCGACAGCATCGCCTGCGCCCGCGGCACCGCACCACGGGCGCCAGGCGAGCGGCCATGCCCGCGCAGATCGAAGGCCTCCACCGTCCAGCCGGCCTGGCTCAGCAAGGCCCCCACGGCGGCGTAACGGGCCGCGTGCTCGCCCAGGCCGTGCACGAGCAGCACGGTGCCGCGCGCCGGCTGCGCGGCCGGCCACTGCGAGGTGGCGAGTTCGAGCCCGTCGTCGGTGCGCAGAGGATCCATCTGAGGCAGTGTAGGAGCAGCGGGTGCGCGGGCACACTGATGGATCCCCTGCTGCCGCCTCAGCCGCGCCCGCTGCATTCGGCTGCGCGCGACACTTGCGGCTGTACAGGATCCACTCCCGGAGCACCCTCCATGAACGACTTCTTCCGGCTCGACCATGACGAGGCCCACGGCATCGCCACGCTGGAGCTCAGCCGCCCGCAGGAACTCAACACCCTCACGCCGGCCTTCTTCGGCGCGCTGCGCGAAGCGGTGCAGGGCTTGAGCGACGCCGGGCGCACGCGCGCATTGGTGCTGCGCTCCACGGGCCGGCACTTCAGTGCGGGCATGTCGCTGGACGTCTTCGAGGCGGGCTACGAGTTGCTGCGCACCGGCAGCGCGCGCGAGCGCGAGGCGTTCCAGGCCGGGCTGCGGCGGCTGATGGCCTGCGTGAACGTGCTCGACGAGGCGCGCTTTCCGACGATCTGCGCGGTGCAGGGCGGCTGCGTGGGCGGCGCACTGGACCTGGCGGTGGCCTGCGACGTGCGGCTGTGCACGGCAGACGCCTTCTTCACGGTGCAGGAGATCCACATCGGCATGGCCGCAGACCTGGGCGTGCTGCAGCGCCTGCAGCGCGTGGTGCCGCAGGGGCTGGCGCGCGAGATGGCCTACACCGGCATGCGGCTGCCGGCCGAGCGCGCGCTGGCCACCGGTCTGGTCAACGCCGTGCTGCCCGACTTGCCGGCGCTGCACGCGCACGCACAGGCCCTGGCCCAGGACATCGCCGCCAAGAGCCCGCTGGCCATCGCCGGCAGCAAGCAGGCGCTGAACTTCGCGCGCGACCACGGAACCGAGGCCGCGCTGGCGCAGATGACGCTGCTGCAAAGCGCGATCTTCGACCTCGACGAGATGATGGCTGCGATCGGCGCCTGGAAGGAGCGGCGCACAGCCAGCTTCGAGCCGCTGCGCAGCGTGACGCCGGGCTGATCCGGCACCGGGGCTGCGCCCGCGCAGCCCGATCGCGCGGCTGGCTCTTGATCGGGCGACATCGCCCCCATATTCGACCCGTCGCGCTGGTGCGACCCTGGAGGACCCGACATGATCCGACGTCTGCTGGCTGCCCTGGCACTGGGCGCCACCACCTTGCTGGCCGGTTGCGGCTACAACGACTTCCAGCGCCTGGACGAACAGACCCGCGCAGCGTGGTCGGAGGTGCTCAACCAGTACCAGCGCCGGGCTGACCTGATCCCCAACATCGTGGCCACGGTCAAGGGCGAGGCCAGCTTCGAGCAGGAGACGCTCACGAAGGTGATCGAGGCGCGCGCCAAGGCCACCTCGATGCAGGTGACGCCCGAGACGCTGAACAACCCCGAGGCCTTCAACCGCTTCCAGAAGGCACAAGGCGAGCTCGGCGGCGCGCTCTCCCGGCTCATGATGGTGAGCGAGCAGTACCCGAACCTGAAGGCCAACCAGGGCTTCCAGGATT
>JBIIED010000016.1:0-26142 GCA_044237995.1 Rubrivivax sp.
GTGTGATCAAGCGTGTGTGATCAGGCGCGCGGCCGCATGTTCAGGCAGGCGGCCGCGCGCGCAGGAACATCACCGAGCCGCCGCCAGCCAGCAGCGCCAGCAGCACGAAGCCAGACTGGTAATGGCCAGTCCAGTCATAGGCCACGCCAGCCACGAGCGGCCCGACCACCTGGCCGATCGAGATGACGACAGCCGACAGCCCCATGATCATGCCGATCTCCCGCACGCCGAAGAAATCGGCCCGCAGGGCCTGCATGAGCGGGCCGCGCAGCCCCCAGGCCATGCCGTGCAGCACCGCGAACACCACGAGCATCGACACGTGCACCGCGTAGGCCAGCATCAGCAGCCCCACCATGTGCGCCACCATGCACAGGGCCGCGATGTGCCGCTTGCTCCAGCGGTCGCCCACCGCGGCGCCCAGCAGCATGCCCGCGCCCTGGGCGACTGTCATCAGCGTGATGATGAAGCTCGCCTGCGGCAGCGAGTAGCCGAGCTCCTGCTTCATGTGCGAGATGGCGTGCACGTTGACGGCCGTGACCACGAGGAGCGCCAGGCCGTGCCCGATGGCCAGCAGCCAGAAGGCCTGGGTGCGCAGGGCCTGAGCGGCGGTCAGGCCCTCCTTCATGGCGGGGGCGGGCACTGGGTTTGGGTGCGCGGTCGTCGCGGGCCGGGGCTCGCCATCTACCTCCTGCCCCACTTCAGAGGGGTGGCGCCTGAGGACGCTTGCCAGCGGCCACCCCAGCACCAGAATCACGCCGGCCGCACCGACGCAGGTCGCACGCCAGCCGAAGGCCGCGATCGACCAGCTCAGCAGCGGCAGCGCCAGCCCGCCGGCGGCCAGGCCCAGCGACATCAGCGACAGCGCCCGTGCCCGGCGACGCTCGAAGAAGTGCATCAGGCACACCGACAGCGGGAAGTAGCCGCTCATGCTGCCGCCGATGGCAATCAGCGTCACGGCCGCGTAGAAGCCGGGAATCGTCTCGACGGTGCTGAAGGCCAGGAAACCGAGCGCGAAGGTGACCACGCCGGCTCGCACCACGGCACGCGGGCCGATGCGGTCGATGAGCCAGCCCAGCACCGGCCCGATGAGCGCGCCCTCGAGCGACTGGATCGCGGCACCACCGGCCAGCGCCGTACGGCTCCAGCCGAACTCGGCTGCCAGGACCGCAACGTAGGCACCAAAAGCCTGGACGAGCAACGCCGAGACGAGGAACTGGAGCCCCGCGCCGGCCGCGGCCATGCGCCAGCCGTAGTAGATGTTGGGCACGACCCGATTGTCGCGCGTGCAGCGGCCTGCCTGCTGCAGCTTCGTTCGGCGCGCACCGTCATCGGCCGTTCAGGCCGCGCAGGCATCATCCAGCAGACCAGGAGCTGAAGCCGTGACGATCCGCAACCTCGACCACCTCTTCGACCCGCGCTCGGTGGCGGTGATCGGAGCCAGCACGCGACCATCCAGCGTGGGCGGCACGGTGTGGCGAAACGTCCGCGCCGGCTTTCCGGGTGCGCGCTGGGCCGTGAACCCGAAGCACGCCAGCCTGCAGGGCGAGCCCTGCTACGCAAGCGTCGCCGAGCTGCCCGCCGCCCCGGACCTGGCCGTGATCTGCACGCCCGCCCCCACGGTGCCGGGCCTCATCGCCGCGCTCGGCAGGCGCGGCACGCGCGCGGCCATCGTGCTCACGGCTGGGCTCGACGCCGCCACCAGGCAGGCCATGCTCGACGCCGCACGGCCGCACCTGCTGCGCATCCTCGGCCCCAACTGCCTGGGCCTGCTTGCGCCGCACGCCGGGCTGAACGCCAGCTTCTCGCACATCGCGGCGCAGCCGGGCTCGCTCGCCTTCGTGTCGCAGTCGGGCGCGCTGGCCACCTCCATCCTGGACTGGGCGGCCAGCCGCGGCATCGGGTTCTCCCAGGTGGTGTCGCTCGGTGAGCACGCGGACATCGACTTCGGCGACCTGCTCGACTGGCTCGCCTCGGACGTGCGCACGCAGGCCATCCTGCTCTACATCGAGTCGGTGCAGGCGCCGCGCAAGTTCATGTCGGCCGCGCGCGCGGCCGCGCGCAACAAGCCCGTGCTCGTGGTCAAGGCCGGCCGCTCGCCGCAGGGCCAGGCGGCTGCAGCCTCGCACACCGGAGCGCTGGCGGGCTCGGACCTCGTGTACGACGCTGCCATCCGGCGCGCGGGAATGCTGCGCGTGCAGACGCTGCAGGACCTGTTCGTCGCCGCAGAGACGCTGGCCTACCACCGCCGAAGCGCCTCGTCGATCGACCCCCACGCGCTGGAGCGGCTGACACTCGTGACCAACGGCGGCGGCGCCGGGGTGCTCGCGGCCGATGCCGCCGCACAGGCGGGGTTGGAGCTCGTGCCGCTGCCGCCGGCCGTGCAGGCCGATCTGCAAGCCGTGCTGCCCCCCAACTGGAGCCGGGCCAATCCGGTGGACATCATCGGCGACGCACCGGTGGAGCGCTACGTGCAGACGCTGCGGGCGCTGCTGGCCACACGCGAGACGGGCACCGTGCTCTTCATGCACGCCCCCACCGCGATCGTGCCCAGCGCAGACATCGCGCGCGCGCTCGTGCCGGTGGTGCAGCAGGCGCGTGAGCGCGTCGTGTCGAGCTGGATCGGAGGGGCCTCGCTGCAGCAGGCGCGCGACACCTTCCACGCTGCAGGCATCCCGCACCACGACACGCCCGAGGAGGCCGTGCGCGCAATCGAGATGCTGGCCACCTACGCGCGCAACCAGGCGCAGCTGATGGAAGTGCCCCCCATGCGCGCCGCCACGGCCGCGATCGACCTGCCGACCGTGCGCGCGATCGTGGACGAGGCGCTTGCCTGCGGCAGCCAGTGGCTCACGGAGCCGCAGGCCAAGGCGTTGCTGTCTGCCTGCGGGGTGCCCGTGGTGCGCACCCTCGTCGTCCCGCCCGATGTGGAACGCGCCTGCGAGGCGGCACGGGCGATCGGCTTTCCGGTCGTGCTCAAGATCCTGTCGCCGCAGATCACGCACAAGAGCGATGTGGGTGGCGTGGCGCTGCACCTGGAGACCTCCGAGCAGCTGCGTGCCGCTGCCCAGGCGATGCTGGCCCGGGTGCGCCGCCTGCGGCCGGACGCCGAGCTGCAGGGCTTCACGGTGCAGGCCCAGGTGAGCCGCCCGCGCGCGCTCGAGCTCATCGTGGGCGCCAGCCTCGACAGCCTCTTCGGCCCCGTGATCCTCTTCGGCCAGGGCGGCACTGCGGTGGAAGTGGTGGCCGACCGCGCCGTGGCGCTGCCACCGCTGAACGTACCGCTGGCTCGCGCGCTCGTGCAGCGCACCCGCGTGGCGCGGCTGCTGGCCGGCTGGCGCGACGTGCCACCAGCCGACGAAGCTGCGGTGCTGGGCGTGCTGATCGCAATCTCCCAGCTGCTGGCCGACGAGCCGCGCATCACGGAAATCGACATCAACCCGCTGCTGGCCGATGCAGCCGGCGTCGTCGCGCTCGATGCCCGCGTGCGCGTGAGCGCGGCTGCGCCCGGTGGCGCGGCAGCCTTTGCGGTGCGGCCCTACCCGGCCGAGCTCGAGCAGCAGCTCGCCTGGCGTGACCGCACGCTGACCGTGCGGCCGATCCGTCCGGAGGACGGCGCGCAGCACCTGGCCTTCTTCGAGCGGCTCGATCCGGCCGACGTACGGCTGCGCATGTTCTACAGCCTGCGCACGCTCGAGCCAAGCCAGCTCGCGCGCTTCACGCAGATCGACTACGAGCGCGAGATGGCCTTCGTGGCCACGGCCAACGACGCAACGGGCCAGGACGAGACGCTGGGCGTGGTGCGCGCGATCTGCGACCCGGACAACGTCGAGGCCGAGTTCGCCGTCACGGTGCGCAGCGATCTCAAGCGCAGCGGCCTCGGGCGACTGTTGATGCAGCGCATCGTCGACTACCTGCGCAGCCGCGGCACGCAGCGCCTGGTGGGCACGACGATGCAGGAGAACTCCGGCATGCTGGCGCTGGCACGCAGCCTGGGCTTTTCCGTCACGCCTGATCCGGCAGACCCGCAGACCTGGCGGCTCGAGCTCGTGCTCGATGCGGCCGCGAGCGAAAGAACCAGAGCTTGAGGGCCTCCGTGCACACGACATAGCCGGCCACGAGTGCCAGCATGGCAGCGACCACCGCCGGCGGCATCGGCACGAAGCCCATGAGAGAGGCCACGGGCTCGATGGCGGGCAACACCCAGGCCAGGGCAGCCACGCCTGCCGTGGCTGCCAGCAGGAGCGGTGCCGGGCGGCTCTTCCAGAAAGCGCCCTGGGTACGCAAGACGAGCAGCGCCGCGAGCTCCGTGAGCAGCGACACGACGAACCACGCCCCCTGGAAGAGAGCCTGCGGGGCGTGGAACACGTGCATCAGCAGCGCGAAGGCCAGCAGGTCGAAAACCGAGCTCAGCAGGCCGAAGACGAGCATGAAGCGGCGCATCGATGCCAGGTCCCAGGTCTGGGCGTGGCGCAGCAGCCCGGCGTCCACCCGGTCGGCCGAGAGGGTCATCGCCGGCAGGTCAGACAGGAAGTTGTTGAGCAGGATCTGCATCGCCGTGAGCGGCAGGAAGGGCAGCAGCGGCGTGGCCAGCGCCATGCTCGTCATGTTGCCGAAGTTGGCGCTCGTGGTGATGCGGATGTACTTGAGCGTGTTGGCAAAGGTGCGCCGCCCGTCCTCCACGCCGCGACGCAGCACGTCGAGGTCCGGGCGCAGCAGCACGACGTCGGCGCTCTCGCGCGCCACGTCCACGGCCTGGTCCACGGAGATGCCCACGTCGGCCGCGTGCAGAGCGGGGGCGTCGTTGATGCCGTCGCCCAGATACCCCACCGCATGGCCGGTTCGCTGCAGCGCGCGCACGATGCGCTCCTTCTGCGACGGGTCGACTTCGACGAAGAGGTCCGTGCGCGGCGCCAGGTGCCACAGCGCCTCGTCGCCCAGCGCGGTGATCTGCGTGCCGGTGAGCATCGCTTGCGCGTCCAGGCCGACGGCACGGGCCACGTGTGCCGCCACGTGGCGGTTGTCGCCCGTGACCATCTTCAGCGCCACGCCCCGCGCGCGCAGGTGCGCCAGCGCAAGCGTCGCGCTCGCGCGCGGCGGATCCGAGAAGCACAGGAAGCCCTCGAAGACCAGGGCGGTCTCGTGCCGGGCGTCGTAGTGCGGCTGGGCCGCCAGGCGCCGGCTCGCCAGGGCCAGCACCCGCACCCCGGCCTCGCCCTCGGTGCGCGCATGCGCAGCCAGCCGCTCGCGTGCCGCGTCGTCGAGCGGCGCGGGCGCCGCGGTGCCGGGAACGGCCACATGCGTGCAGCAGGCGAGCAAGGGTTCGAAGGCCCCCTTCGTCACGAGCAGGTGCGTGGCGGGGTCGTCCTGCCTGGCCACCACGATCGTGAGGCGCCGGCGCGCGAAGTCGTAGGGAATCTCGTCGACCTTGGTCCAGCCGGCCGTATCCAGGCCCGCAGCCGTGCCGGCCTGCACGAGCGCAGCATCCAGCGGGTTGTCGATGCCGGTCTCGAAGGCGGCGTTGAGGTGGGCCAGGCGCAGCACCTCCAGGCTCGGCTGGCCCTGCGGATCCCGTGCAGCAGCCAGCGTCATCACGCCCTCGGTGAGCGTGCCGGTCTTGTCGGTACACAGCACGTTCATGACGCCCAGATCCTCGATGGCCTGCAGGCGCCGCACCAGCACGCCCGAGGCAGCCAGCTCGCGCGCGCCTCGGGCCAGGGAGACGCTGACGATGGCCGGCAGCAGCTCGGGCGACAGGCCCACGGCCAGCGCCACGGCAAACAGCAGCGAGTCCACCACCGGGCGGCCCAGCAGCTGGTTGACCACGAGCACGGCCACCACCACCACGAGCATCACGCGAAGCAGCAGCTCCCCGAACTGGCGCACGCCGCGGGCGAAGGAGGTCTCGGGCGCACGCGCGGCGATCCTCTGGCTGACCTCGGCCAGCAGCGTGTCGCGCCCCGTGCGCACGATGAGCACGCGTGCCGTGCCGCTGCGCACCGAGCTGCCCAGGTGCACGCAGTGGCTGCGCTCGCTCAGGGGCGTATCCGGAGCGGCCACGCCCGGGCGCTTCTCCACGGGGAGCGACTCGCCCGTGAGGCTCGCCTGGGTGACCAGGAAGTCGCGCGCTTGCAGCAAGATGCCGTCGGCCGGCACGAGATTGCCCGCCGCGAGCTCCACCACGTCGCCTGCCACGATCTCGCTGGCCGGGCGCAGCTGCACCCGGTCGTCGCGCCACACGCGCGCGCTCAGCGCCAGCCGGCTGCGCAAGCTCTGCACCGCCTGGGAGGCCCGCCACTCCTGCGCGAAGCCGATGGCCGCACTGCCCATGACGATGGTGGCGATGGTCAGGGCCTGCATCCACTCGCCCAGCACCAGCGCGATCCCCGCACCCGCCAGGAGGATCAGCACGAGCGGGCCGCCGAACTGGCGGGCCAGCAGCGCCCAGGCTGCGAGCTCCGCCGAAGGTGCGACGGCATTCGGGCCGTCACGCCGCAGGCGCGCCAGCGCCTCGGTGTGCGAGAGCCCCTGCGCACCGGAGCCCAGCGCCTGCAGCAAGGCAGGCGAACTCTCGGCCCACCAGGCAGCAGGCGCGGTCATGGCGCCTGCGCCAGCGTGCGCACGGCCACCCGCACGCCATCGCCCACCGCCGGAGCCGGATAGACGATGACGGACTCGCCCTCGCGAAGTCCGCTTTGCACCCAGGCAAAACGCGTCTCGCGCGCTTCCAGGCGCAGCGGACGCAGCCGCGCCCGCCCGCCCTCCACCACGAAGGCGGCCACGCAGCCTGACTCCAGCGTCGCAGGCGCGCCGGGCTGGGGTGTTGGGCAACCGTCGTCGGCCTTCAGGCCGGAGGGCCGCGGAAAGACGGCGCCCACCGGCACACGCAGCACCCGAGCGGCCTGGCGTGTCACCACGCGTACGCCCACCCGAAAGCCGTCGCCCAGGCTCGACCACTGTGCCGGCGGGCTGGTGAGGTCGATCAGCACCCGCACGCGCTGCTCCTCCACGCCCAAGGCCGACACCTTCGTGAAGCCGGCGGGCTCGACCGCGCGCACCGTGCCGTCAAGCGCCTGCGGCCCGCCCCAGCGCTCGATGCGCACGATGCTGCCCGGGCGCACCTGCAGCGCGTCGCCCGTGAGCAGTTCCACCGCCACCTCCAGGGCCGCCACGTTGCCCAGCTCCAGCAGCGGCGTGCCGGCGGCCACCGTGGCCGCGCTGGCCTGATGCAGCTTGAGCACACGGCCGGCCACCGGTGCGCGCAGCAGCACGGCCTGCTCATGGGTGGGCCAATCCCCGGCGGCCATCGCCGCCGAGGTCGAGTTCACCAAAGCCGCACGCGCGGCCTCGAGCTCGAAGCGAGCCGCGCGCTCGCCTTCCTGCGCCGCCTGCCACTGCGCACGCGCCGCGTCACGCGCCAGCCGATCGCCCTCGGTCTTGGCCTCCGACACGAAGCCCTGCCGCACGAGCGAATCGGTGCGCCGCCAGTCGCCTTCCGCGCGCTCGGCTGCCAGGCGTGCCACCCCCACCTGTGCCTGCGCGGCCTGCCAGACGGCCTCAGCCGCCTGCGCACGGGCCTGCTGCTCGCGCCGCACGCGCTCGTCGAGCATCGCCGGCAGCAGCGGCTGCAGCCGTGCGACCACGTCGCCGGCCCGCACGGCATCGCCTTCGCGCAGGCTCGGGCGCTGCAGGCGTCCGGCGATCGGCGCCGAGACGACATAGCGGTCGCGCAGCCGCGTGCGGCCTTCCTCGTCGATGCCGGCCTCGAAGGGACCCATGCCCACGCGCGCGGTTTCCACCGTGGCCGGACGCGGCACGAAGGCCCACGCGAGCAGGGCGGCCAGCACGAGCGTGCCAGCCGCCACCATGACGGCCGTCTTGCGTGTCATCGACATGTCTCCCCTTGCATCGAGAATCCCGCGGCGCGCACGGTGGCCTCACTCGCGCGTCTTGAGTGCCGCCACCATGTCCAGGCGGTCGATGCGCCTTTGCACCACGAGGGCGCTCGCCACCCCGGCAGCCAGCACGCACAGGGCCGACCACGCATAGGTGCGCGGCAGGATCACCACCGGAAAGTGGAACTGCTCGCTCTTGAGGAGCACGGCCACCCCGTGCACGAGCGCCCAGCCCATGGCCATCCCGATCGGAAGGGCCAGGGCCAGCGTCAAGGCTCCCTCGCCCAGCAGCAGGGCCGACACCTCGCCGCGCGTGAAGCCGAGCACGCGCAGGCTCGCAAGCTCCCAGGTGCGTTCGGCCAGCGCAATGCGCGCGTGGTTGTAGACCACGCCCACCGCGATCACCGCCGCAAAGAGGGTGAGCACCGTGCTCATGATGCGCACGTTGCGGGCGCTCACCTCCTGCATGTTTCGCAGCATGGTGGCCTTGCTGAATGCGCCAGCCACGCGCGGCTGCAAGCGCAGGGCCTCCAGGGCCTGGGCCTCTGTCGGCCCCCCCGCCCAGGCGCCGGGCACCGCCAGCACGAAGCTGCCGGCGAGGTCGCCGTCGCCCAGGGCGCGGTTGAGGGCTCCTCGCTCCATCAGTGCGCCAGTGCCCATCATCTCCTGCACCGTGCCCTCCAGGGGCAGCCACACCGTGCGCGGCCGGCCCTCGAGCACTTCCATCTGGACGAGGTCGCCCGGTTGCAGATCGAGCTTGGCGGCCAGCCGGTCGGTCAGCACGAGGCCGCCGCGGCCGGGGCTGGCGACACGCTGAGCGCGGTCGATCACGCGCGCAAGCTCTGCCTGCGCCTCGTAGCCGCGCACCTGGCTGCGCTCGCGCCGATGGCCGTTGACGAGCGTCACGGCCACCGCGCGCTGCGGCTCGGCGCGCGCCACGCCCGGCAGTCGCACCAGCGCCAGCCCCACGGCCGCCGCGTCGGGCTCCTGCATGAAGACCATCATGTCGCCGCGCATCCCGAGCACGAACTGCGTCTCGACGATGAAGTCGATCGCGTCGCGAAAGAAGTTGCCCAGCACGATGATGGCCACCGAGGCGGCCACCCCGCCCACGGCGAGCATCGAGCGCCAGGGTCGGCGCTCCATGTGGCGCAGGATCATGCGCAGCGGCGTGGGCACGCCGCGCACACCCGCCCGCTCCAGGAGCGTGGGGCGAAAGCGCGCCGGCGCCGGCGGGCGCATCGCCTCGGCCGGTGCGAGCCGCACCGCCCCGGCGATGGCGTTGAGGGTGCCGACCACCGAGGCGGCCAGCGTCAGGCCCACGGCACCCAGCGCCAGGCCCGGCGCCAGCACGTGCGTGAGCTCCGGAAAGCGGAAGAACTCGACGTAAAGGCCCACCAGCCATCGCCCGAGCACGTCCCCCACGATCAGGCCCAGGGCGCAGCCGGCGAGCACGATCACCCCGACGAACTTGAGATAGTGCGCCGCTACATCGCGGTTGGCGTAGCCCAGGGCCTTGAGCGCGGCGATCTGCTCGCGCTGCGTGGCCACGACGCGCGCCACGACCACGTTGAGGAGGAACACCGCCACGCCCAGGAAGATCGAGGGCAGCACGGTGCCCAGCACGCGCTGCTCGCGGATCTCGTTGTCGAGCATGGCGTGCGAGGCCTGGTGCTCGCGCGTGCGCGCCTCGCGTGCGCCGTAGCGCTGCAGCAGCGGCTGCAGCTCGGCGATCACGGCGCGCGGCTGCACGCCCGGCGCGACGCGGATCGCGAGCTGGTTGAAGGCGCCTTCCATGTCCCACGCCGCAGCCAGCGCCTCGCCGTCGACCCAGAACACGCCGAAGCTGCGCGGGTCGGGCATGCCGAACATGCCGGCGAACACGTACTCGGGCGACAGCGCCACGCCGGCCACCACGAGCGCGCGCTGCTTGCCGTTGATGACGGCCAGCAGCCGGTCGCCGTGCGAGAGGCCGCGCGCCTGCGCGAAGGCCTCCGAGACCCAGGCCGGAAGTGCCCCGTCGGACAGCGCGCGCCCGGGCGACATCGATGCGTCCTGCGCATGGCCGCTGCGCAAGGTCAGCAGGTTCATCGCATTCGGTCGGCGTCGGTCCAGCCCGATGAGCTGGCCGGCGATCGGGTCCGACAGCCCCGGGATCTGCACCCGCACCCGAACCTCGACGGTGGCCTGCGCATGCGCCACACCCGGCAGCGCCTGGATCACCGGCAGCAACGTCAGCGGTGCACGCTTCATCGAGGCGAACACATCGGCAAAGCGCCCCTGCACGTAGAAGCGTTCGCGCGCCGCATCGAGCGAGTCCACGGCCGACAGCGTCGCGATGAAGCCGCCCACGCCGCTGGCCACCACGAGTGCGATCGTCAGCGCCTGGCTCCACATGAGGGACAGGTCGCGCAGCAGCTTGCGGTCCAGCGCCTTCATCTTTACCTCACCAGGAGATGTCCTTTGGCGCCAGCCGCGTCGCGTTGGCATGCACCTCCTGCACCGCGCCGTCGGACAAGCGGATGACCCGGTCGGCCATGCCTGCGATCGCCGCGTTGTGGGTGATGACGACCACCGTCGTGCCGAGCTCCCGGTTCACGCGCTCGATCACCTCGAGCACCAGGCGACCGGTGGGGTAGTCCAGCGCGCCGGTGGGCTCATCGCACAGCAGCACGTCCGGGCGCTTGACGATGGCGCGTGCGATCGCCACGCGCTGCTGCTCGCCGCCGGAGAGCTGCGCGGGAAAGTGGTCGCGCCGCGGCATCAGCTCCACGAGGCCCAGCGACTCGTCGATGTCCATCGGGTGCGCGGCGATGTCGGTGACGAGTGCCACGTTCTCGCGTACCGTCAGGCTCGGGATCAGGTTGTAGAACTGGAAGACGAAGCCCACGTGCTCGCGCCGGTAGCGCGTGAGCGCCGCCTCGTCGGCGCCGGTGAGCAGGTGGTCGGCAAAGCGCACCTCCCCGCTCGTGGGCACATCCAGGCCCCCGAGGATGTTGAGCAGCGTGCTCTTGCCGCTGCCCGAAGGCCCGAGCAGCACGATGAACTCGCCGCGCGCGATCGCCAGCGACACATCGCGCAGCGCGACGACCTCGACCTCGCCCGTGCGGTAGACCTTGCGCAGGTGCTGCGCCTCGAAGACCGGCGCGGGGTCGGGGTCGGGGATCACGGTCGGGCCAGTATGGCCAACCGGCCGCCGCCGCCCTTGATCCGCCTCAAGAAGGGCCGGGCTCGGCCTGCTCCTGCGTCTCGCTGCCCCAGGCGGTGCGCAGGCTGTGCGCATCGAGCCCCTGCTCCTGCAGCCAGCGCACCATCACGGCCTCGTAGCCGTGCGTGACGATCACCCGCGTGGCGCCGGTGCCTGCGATGGCGCGCTGCAGCCCGGGCCAGTCGGCGTGGTCGCTGAGCACGAAGCCGCGGTCCACGCCCTGGCGCCGGCGCGCACCGCGCAGCTGCATCCAGCCGCTGGCGAAGGCATCGCCGCAGTCCCCCAGGCGCCGGGCCCAGGCGCTGCCATGCACCGCCGGCGGCGCCAGCACCAGTGCGCGTCGCAGATCCTCGCGCGCCAGCGTCTCGTCGAGCAACCGGGTGCCCGGCAGCACGATCCCCGCGGCCCGGTAAGCCTCGTTGAGCGGCTCGACCGCACCGTGCACGACGATCGGCCCGATCGAGGCGTCCAGCCCCGCCAGCAGGCGCTGCGCCTTGCCGAAGCTGTAGCCCAGCAGGAGGCTCGCACGGCCGGCCTGGGCGTTGGCCTGCCACCAGGCGTTGATGTCGGCCATCACGTCGGCCTGCCGCGGCCAGCGGTAGACGGGCAGGCCGAAGGTGCTCTCGGTGATGAAGCAGTCGCAGCGCACTGGCTCGAAGGGCTCGCAGGTCGGGTTCTCGTCTTGCACGCCGCTGACGAAGTAGTCACCCGAGGCCACCCACACGCGCCCACGGTGCTCGATGCGCACCTGCGCCGAGCCGAGCACGTGTCCGGCCGGGTGCAGGCTCACGACAACCTCCCCCACCGTCTTGCGCTCGCCCCATTGCAGGGTGTCCAGCGTGATGTCGCCGAGCCTGGCGCGCAGCACGCCCTGCCCGCGCGCACTGGCGAGGTAGGCGGCGTGGCCGCGCCGGGCGTGGTCGGCGTGGGCGTGCGTGATCACCGCCCTTTCCACCGGGCGCCAGGGGTCGATGTAGAAATCCCCGGGCGGGCAGTACAGGCCCTGCGGCCGCCACACCACCAGGTCGTCCTGGCGGGCGGGGTGCGCAGTGTCGTCCACGCCGGCAGCTCAGTAGCGGCCCGCTGCGCCTGCCAGGCGCAGGTAGGCATTGGCAATCCAGGCCACGAAGCCGCGCACGGCCCAGCCGCGCAGCCCCGGGCGCAGCGCCGGCGCAGTGATCAGCGTCGACTCGGCGAAGGCGTGCTCCAGGTGCTGCGACAGGCTGTGGGCGAAGGGCTCGTCGCGCAGGACGACATTGGCCTCCAGGTTCAGCAGCAGCGACATCGGGTCGATGTTGGAGCTGCCCACGGTTGCCCACTGGTCGTCGACGAGCGCCACCTTCGCGTGCAGGAAGGCAGGGGTGTACTCGTAGACCTGGATCCCGTGCGCAAGCATCTCGTCATAGAGCACGCGCGCGGCCAGCGCCGCGATGCGGTAGTCGATCTTGCCCTGCATCAGCAGCCGCACCCGTACTCCTCGGGCGGCCGCCCGACGCAAGGCGCGCCGGAAGGCATGCCCCGGGTAGAAATACGGGCAGGCGATGTCGATGCGCTCGCGCGCGCGGCGGATGGCTTCGACATAGCTGCGCTCGATTGCGCGGCGCTGGCGGAAGTTGTCACGCACCACGAGGGCCGCGCGCACCGGCGGCAGTTCCTCGGGCGCCTGGCCCGGAGCGCCGTCACGAGCCCCCGTGCGCAGCTCGCGCAGCAGCTGCAGCGTACGCGCCACCGGCTCTGCGCTGCGCGCGAGCACTGCGGCCTCCTCGCGCCATCCGCGCGCCAGGCTCGAGCGCGTCCACAGGGCCTGTGCCAAACGCTGCACGTCAACGGCCACGAGCCCCTGCAGTTCCACCGCGAAGTCCAGCCGTGCGCGCTCGCTCCAGCCGTGGTGGAGGTCGTAGCGGTCGTCGATGACGTTGATGCCGCCCACGAATGCGACTTCCCCATCCACCGCCAGCAGCTTGTGGTGCATGCGCCGCAGCTGCCCGGGCTGCAGCCAGGCCCACCAGCGGTCCAGTGGCCGGAAGACCTCGAGCTGCACTCCCGTGCCGGCAAACCAGCGCCGCAGCGCCGGCAGCCGCGAGACGCTGCCGAAGCCGTCCACGAGCAGCCGCACCTGCACGCCGCGCGCGGCGGCGGCGCACAGCGCATCGGCCACCTGCCGCCCGGCCTGATCGTCGTTGAAGATGTAGGTGGCCATCCAGGCCTCGCTGCGCGCACGCGCGAGCGCCTCGGCCATCGCGGGAAAGAGCTCGTCGCCGCCCCCGAGCAGCCGTACGCGGTGTCCTCCCCGGAAGTCCATGGCCGGCGCGTCCCGTCAGCGGCCCTCGCGCGCGAGCTCGACCACCAGGGGCAGGTGGTCCGACATCCGGGCCCAGGCCGTGCCACGGGGAACGAGCGCGGCCTCGCAGCGAAAGCCTCGCACATAGACTCGGTCCAGTGCGAACACCGGCACGCGCGCCGGGAAGGTGGCCGGGCCGGGTCGCGCGCCCGCCCGGGCACCGGCGCGGACCAGGCCGATGCGCGTCATCGGCCCGTCGAGCCGCTCGCCCCAGTCGTTGAAGTCGCCTGCCACCAGCAAGGGCTCGTGCAGCGGCACCTCCTCGCGCAGCATGGCCGCCAGGCGCTCGACCTGGCGCACGCGGCTCGCGTGCACGAGCCCGAAGTGGGCCACCACCACGTGCACCGTCTCGCCGCCCCAAGTCACGGGCACGTGCAGCAGCCCGCGCTGCTCGAAGCGGTGATCGCTCACGTCGTGGTGGCCGATCTCGCCCAGGGGCCAGCGTGACAGCAGCGCATTGCCGTGCTCCCCATGGCGCGTGACCGCATTCGTGCGGTAGGCCACCTCGAACCCTTCGGGCGCGAGGAAGTCGGCCTGCCCGCCGGCCGGCCAGCCCAGGTGCGTGCGCTGGAAACGGCGTGCCTCGCGGTGGTGGAACAGGCGCACCTCCTGCAGGCACACGATGTCGGCGGCCAGCGCGTGGATGCCGCGCTCGAGGTTGTGGATCTCCAGCCGCTTGCCTGGCCCGAGCCCGCGCACGCCCTTGTGGATGTTGTAGGTGGCCACGCGCAGACGCTCGTGCCGCACCGGCCCGTGGGCGCGGCGCGGGTGCGGCGGGTGCAGGTGCAGGTGCAGCGGGGCTGCGGCCATGGGCAGGAGACTACCCGATCAAGCGCGGCAGCTGCAGGATCGCCTCGGCGTTGCTGGGGGAGAAGCAGCGGTCGGCCGCCTCACGCCAGGGCAGCCACGCGTGGCGCAGGTGCTCGCGCGGGGCCAGGCGCACCGGCGTGCCCTCGGGCACGCGCAGCCCGAAGACATGCTCGGTGTTGTGCGTGACCCCGGGCGCGTAGCGGTGGCGCCAGACCGGGTAGATCTCGTAGACGTTGCTCAGACCCCAGTCGCGCAGGTTGGCCAGCGGAACGGCCTCGCTGCCCACGACGATACCCGTCTCCTCCTCGACCTCACGCACAGCCGTCTCCAGCAGCGGTTCGTCGGCGCGGTCCTTCGAGCCGGTGACGCTTTGCCAGTAGCCCGGCTTGTCCGCGCGCTCGATGAGCAGCACCTCCAGCGCCGCCGTGTGGATGACGACGAGCACCGACTCCGGGATCTTGTGCCGGGCCGTCGTCTCCACCTCAGTGACCAGCCTGGGGATTGCGCAGCCGGATGTGAAGCTCGCGCATCTGCGCCTCGTCCACGCGGCTGGGCGCACCGGTCAGCAGGCACTGCGCGCGCTGTGTCTTCGGGAAGGCAATGACGTCGCGGATCGAGTCGGCGCCAGCCATCAGCGTGGCGATGCGGTCCAGTCCGAAGGCCAGGCCCCCGTGCGGCGGCGCGCCGTACTGCAGTGCATCGAGCAGGAAGCCGAATTTCAGCCGCGCCTCGTCGGGCCCGATCTTCAGGGCCGTGAAGACCTTGCTCTGCACCTCCGCGCGGTGGATACGAACCGAACCCCCGCCGATTTCCCAGCCGTTGAGCACCATGTCGTAGGCCTTGGACACGCAGGCGCCCGGATCGGTGTCCATCAGGTCCTCGTGCCCGTCCTTCGGTGCGGTGAAGGGGTGGTGCACGGCAGCCCAGCGGCCGGCTTCCTCGTCGAACTCGAACATCGGGAAGTCCACCACCCAGGCCGGTGCCCAGCGGTCCTCGAAGAGGCCCTTTTCGCGCCCGAAGTCGCTGTGGCCGATCTTCACCCGCAGCGCTCCGATCGCGTCGTTCACGACCTTGGCCCTGTCGGCGCCGAAGAAGAGCAGGTCGCCGTTGCAGGCGCCGGTTCGCGCAAGCAGCTGCCCGAGCGCGCCGTCGTGCAGGTTCTTCACGATCGGGCTTTGCAGCCCTTCGCGGCCGCGCTCGACGTCGTTGACCTTGATCCAGGCCAGGCCCTTGGCGCCGTAGATCTTCACGAACTCGGTGTAGGCGTCGATCTCGCCGCGGCTCATCTCGCCGCCGCCGGGCACGCGCAGCGCCACGACGCGCCCGCCTGGGGCATTGGCCGGGCCCGAGAAGACCTTGAAGTCGACGTCGCGCATCACGTCGGTGAGCTCGGTGAACTCGAGCCTGACGCGCAGGTCGGGCTTGTCGGAGCCGTAGCGGTGCATCGCCTCCGCGTACGTGATCACCGGGTAGACCGGAAGCTCCACACCCAGCGCCCGCCGGAAGACGGTGCGGATCATCGCCTCGGTGGTGGCGCGGATCTCCTCTTCCGTGAGGAAGGAGGTCTCGATGTCGATCTGCGTGAACTCGGGCTGACGGTCGGCGCGCAGATCCTCGTCGCGGAAGCACTTCGTGATCTGGTAGTAGCGGTCGAAGCCCGCCACCATCAGGAGCTGCTTGAAAAGCTGCGGGCTTTGCGGCAGCGCGAAGAACTGGCCGTCGTGCACGCGGCTCGGCACGAGGTAGTCGCGCGCACCTTCGGGCGTGCTCTTGGTGAGCATCGGCGTCTCGATGTCCACGAAGCCCTGCTCGTCGAGGAACTTGCGCACCTCGATGGCCACGCGGTAGCGCAGCATCAGGTTCTTCTGCATGGCCGGGCGGCGCAGGTCGAGCACGCGGTGCGTCAGGCGCACGGTCTCCGACAGGTTCTCGTCGTCGAGCTGGAAGGGCGGCGTCACGCTCGGGTTGAGCACCTCGAGCTCGTGGCACAGCACCTCCACCTTGCCGCTGGTGAGGTTGGCGTTCTCGGTGCCGGCCGGGCGCGGGCGCACCTTGCCCACGACCTTCAGGCAGAACTCGTTGCGCACGCCCTCGGCGGTGCGGAACATGTCGGGGCGGTCCGGGTCGCAGACGATCTGCACCAGGCCCTCGCGGTCGCGCAGGTCGACGAAGATCACGCCGCCGTGGTCGCGCCGGCGGTGGGCCCAGCCCATCAGGGTCACGGTCTGGCCCATCAGCGCTTCGCTGACGAGGCCGCAGTAGCTGGTTCTCATGGGGATGTCGCTCGTTGGCAGGTTGTCGGGTCAGGCGGGTCGGGCAGCAGGCCCGTCACCGCGTCCAGGGGCGCCGGCACGATGTGCCATCAGGGCCGAACGCTCGCCGCGCGTTCAGCCGGTCCGGTTTCGCTCGGCGGCGGCCGGCTCGCCGAGCGCCGGCGGCGCCACGACGCCCATCGAGATGATGTACTTGAGCGCCTCGTCCACGCTCATGCCCAGTGCACGCATCTCCGAGCGCGGCATCATGAGGAAGAAGCCCGAGGTCGGGTTCGGGGTGGTGGGCACGTACACGCTCACGTGCTCGCCGGGCAGGTGCGCCGCCACTTCGCCGCTGGGCCGCCCCGTGACGAAGGCGATCGTCCAGGAGCCCGGGCGCGGGTACTGCACCAGCACGGCCTCGCGAAAGGCGTTGCCCGAGGTCGAGAAGAGCGTGTCGGAGACCTGCTTGACCGAGCTGTAGATCGACTTGACGATCGGGATGCGCTGCAGCAGCGTGTCCCACCGGTGCAGCAGCCATTGCCCGAAGATGTTCGTCACGAGCACGCCGGTGATCACGAGCAGCGCAGCCAGCACCACCACGCTCAGGCCGGGCACATGGCGCAGGCTCTCCAGCCACGCCGTCTGGGTCACCGGCAGCACCGCCTGCGCCGCATTGAGGAGCGTCGAGAAGAGCCCGTCGATGGCCCCCAGCAGCCACACCAGCACAGCGATGGTCACGGCCAGCGGCAGCCAGGCCAGCATGCCGGCCACCAGGTAGCGCTTGAAGTGAGCCCTGGGCACCGATTGCTTCCGGTCAGGTGGGAGGGAGCGCAAGCGCCGGGCCCGGCTCAGGCCTGAGGCGCGGCGGGCGAAGGGGCAGCAGGCGACGGGGCGGGGGCCGCAGCGGCGGCGGCCGGTGCACCCGGGCCGCTCGAGGCAGGGGGAGCGCCGCCCGAGGCGGTCTCCGACGAGGCGGTCGAAGGGGTTTCGGCCTTGCCCTCGGCCGCCGCATCACCCTTGGCCTCGCCCGGGGCGTCAGCCTTGGCGTCGGCCTTGCGGCCCGAGCCGTTGTCGCGGAAATCCGTCACGTACCAGCCCGAGCCCTTGAGCTGGAAGCCCGCGGCCGTGACCTGCTTGGAAAAGGCCTCGGCCCCGCAGGCCGGGCAGGTGGTCAGCAGCGGGTCGGAGAGCTTTTGCAGGACATCGCGGCTGTGGCCGCAAGCGCCACAGCGGTAGGCGTAGATCGGCATGGCAGCGGTTCGAGGCGGGCGAAACCTCGAATTATAGGCCGCACCCACCTCGGCGCGCCCCGGCTCGTCCGAGGCGCGCCCGGGCGCGTCTTTCAATGGTGCGTGCTGGCGTGCCCGCCAGGTGCGGCCGTGCCGTGCGCAGCGTGCTGGAGTGAGTGCTCGATCGAGTGCCCGCGGTTGGGGATCAGCGCGGGCGCCAGGGTACCCAGCACCATGCCGACGATCGCGGCAAACAGGCCCACCAGGTTGGCCGGGATCATCGCATCGGGCGCCACGTTGGTGGCGGTGAGCCACGTGCCGATGCCCAGGATGAAGGACAGCAAAGCGCCCTGCGTGTTGGCGCGCTTCCAGTAGGCCCCGGCCACCAGGGGCACGAAGGCGCCGCACAGCGTCACGTTGTAGGCGTTTTGCACCATCTCGTACATCGTGCTCTTGCTGTTGAGGGCGAACAGCAACGCGCAGGCGGTGAAGGTCACGAGGATGATGCGCAGCGTCAGCAGCATCTGCCGGTCGCTCATGTTGGGCACGAAGGGCCGTAGCACGTTCTCGGTGAAGGTGGCCGTGGGCGCCAGCAGCGCGCCGCTGGCGGTGGAGAGGATGGCCGACAGCAGCGCACCGAAGAAGAGGATCTGCGCCCAAATCGGCATCTGGCCGAGCACCAGATCGGGCAGGATGCGCTGGATCTCGCGCGCATCCTCCGACTCGAAGAGCTTGGAGAGCTCCGGCGCGTGCACGAGGGCCGCATAGGCGATGTAGATCGGCACGAAGGCGAACACGAAGTACACGAGCCCGCCAATGAGCGTGCCGCGCACGGCGGTCTTCTCGTCCTTGGCACTCGTCATGCGCTGGAAGACGTCCTGCTGCGGGATCGAGCCGAAGGCGAAGGCGAAGAAGGCGCCGGCCATCGCCCACCAACCCGCGGCGTCCATGTTCAGGTCGAAGAGGATGAGCTTGCCCTCGGAGGCTGCCTGCGAGATCACCTTGGTCGCGCCGCCGGCGAGGTCTCCCACCAGCCAGGCCACCACCGTCAGGCCGATCAGGATGACAACGGTCTGGAAGAGATCCGTGAAGGCCACCGACCACATGCCGCCGAAGATCGTGTAGACGACCACGATGCCCGCGCCAATCATGATCGCCGTCTGGAAGTCCACCGCGCCGGCGGACAGCACGTGGATCACCAGGCCCAGGGCGGTGAGCTGCGCCGAGGTCCAGCCCAGGTAGCTCAGCACGATGGCCACGCTCGTGAGCACCTCCACGCCCTTGCCGTAGCGCTGCTTGTAGAAGTCGCCAATCGTCAGCAGGTTCATCCGGTAGAAGAGCCGCGCAAACAGCAGCGCCGCCAGCACCAGGCAGAGCGAGGCGCCGAAGGGATCGCCCGGGATTCCAGACAGTCCGTCCTTGGCGAAGGTGGCCGACACCGACAGCACCGTCTCGGCGCCGAACCAGGTGGCGAACACGCAGGCCACGTTCATGTACAGCGGCAGGCTGCGCCCGGCCACCAGGTAATCCTTGGCCCCATGCACCCGCCGCGCGGCGAGCAGCCCGATGGCGATGGTCAGGGCCAAGTAGAGAACGACGAAGGTGATCAGCACGGCACGCTCCAGGGAAAGTGTCGGGTGTGGCCAGCGCGCGCAAGGCCCGGCCCAAGCGGGGAACGGGCAGCCGGGTACAGACGCGCGCTAGCGAAAAGCGCGGGGAGTGTAGCGGCGCCCCCGGGCCCGCTTCAGCCGGTCAGGATTGCCCATGCAATCATCATGCCCACCACGAAACCCAGGGCCACGAGCAGTGCGGCCTGGACGAGCCGGTGGGTGCGGCGCTGCTGCTCCACCAGCATCGCGAGCTGGCGCTCGGCCAGCGTCGGCCCGGCGGGCGGCTGCAAGGCCGCATGGACGAGCCGCGGCAGCTCGGGCAGCAGGTTCGCGTAGCGCGGCGCCTCCACCTTCAGACGCTCCAGCAGCTGGCGCCAGCCGACCTGCTCGTTCATCCAGCGCTCCAGGAAGGGCTTGGCGGTGGTCCACAGGTCCAGGTCCGGGTCGAGCTGGCGCCCCAGGCCCTCGACGTTGAGCAGCGTCTTTTGCAGCAGGACGAGCTGGGGCTGGATCTCGACGTTGAAGCGCCGCGAGGTCTGGAACAGCCGCAGCAGAACCTGGCCCAGCGAGATGTCCTTCAGCGGGCGCTGGAACTGGGGCTCGCACACCGCACGTATGGCGCTCTCCAGTGCATCCACCCGCGTGGCCGGCGGCACCCAGCCGGACTCCACGTGCAGCTCGGCCACGCGCCGGTAGTCGCGCCGGAAGAAGGCCACGAAGTTCTGCGCCAGGTACTGCTTGTCCCGGTCGGTGAGCGTGCCCACGATGCCGAAGTCCAGCGCCACGTAGCGGCCGAAAGTCTGCGGCTCCAGGCTCACCTGGATATTGCCCGGGTGCATGTCGGCATGGAAGAAGCCGTCGCGAAACACCTGGGTGAAGAAGATCGTCACCCCGTCGCGCGAGAGCTTCTTGAAGTCCACCCCTGCCTCGCGCAGCCGGTCCAGGTGGGCGATGGGCACGCCCTTCATGCGCTCCATCACGATCACGCTCGGGGTACACAGCTCCCACACCATCTCGGGCACGAGCACCAGATCCAGGCCCTGCATGTTGCGGCGCAGCTGCGCCGCGTTGGCCGCCTCGCGCACGAGGTCGAGCTCGTCGTGCAGGTAGGTGTCGAACTCGGCCACCACCTCGCGCGGGCGCAGCCGCCGGCCGTCGCTGCTCGCGCGCTCGACCCACCGCGCCAGCGTGTGCAGCAGCGCCAGGTCGCGCTCGATCATCTCGAGCATGCCCGGGCGCAGCACCTTCACGGCCACCTCGCGCCCGCCGTGCAGCCGTGCGAAGTGCACCTGGGCGATCGAGGCGCTGGCCACCGGCTCGGCCTCGAAGTGCTCGAACAGCTCCTCCAGCGGCCGCACGAGCGCGCGCTGCACGGCGGCGCGGGCCTCGGGCGCAGGAAAGGGCGGCACGCGGTCCTGAAGCCGCGCGAGCTCGTCGGCGATGTCCGCCGGCAGCAGGTCGCGCCGCGTGGACAGCACCTGCCCGAACTTGACGAAGATCGGCCCGAGCCGCTCCAGGGCCTGGCGCAGCCGGGCGCCGCGCGGCTCGTCGAAGCGCCGGCCCACCGTGACCACCCGCACCAGCGCACGCACCCAGCGCTGGCGAAAGCCCTGCAGCGCCACCTCGTCGACGCCGAAGCGCAGGAGCGTCAGCACGATCGTGAGCAGCCGCGCCAGGCGGCTCACCGCGCACCCTCCGTTCGGTCGGACGAATCCGCGCCGCTGCCGCCGGGCTCGCTCTTCGGCGGCGGGCCGGCCTGCCAGGATGGCGAGGAAGGCGACGACGGCGCGGCGGGCCAGGCCTGGCGCAGGCCGCGTGCGAGCTGCCCGGCCAGGGCCGATAGCACCTGGGCAGGCCCCGCGCCGATCACGCGCTCGAGATCGGCTGCCACGTCCCAGTGGACCTCGGTGACCACCCAGTGGACGTCTGCCGCGAGCGCAGCGTCGCCCTGCACCTGGACAGCCGGCGGCTGCGCGCGGGCGAGCGCCCAGGCAAGCGCAGCGGGCTGGGAGGCATCCACGCCCAGATGAAGATCCGGGGCAGGCGCTGGCTGCGCCTGCGTGTCCACCCGCTCCAGGAGCCCGGCGCCGGTGAGACGCAGGTCCACCGGGGGCAAGGGCGGCAGGAAAGCCGGCCACCCGAGCGCCTGCACGCGCACGATGCGCCCGGCGTGCGCACGCAGGCGCTGCAGCGCCACCGGCTCGCCGCAGAGCACGTGGTTGGCCAGCAGCACCGCGCGGTCCATGACAGCCGGAAGCAGCGCGTCGTGAATCGCATGCAACATGCGCAGGATTGTAGGTAGCTGCCGAAAACGCCACGTCCTCGTCGCAGTCACTCTCAATTCCCGTGATCGACCTGTGCTCCTTTGTGCACAATCCGCCGTTTGGGCATCACGTCCGCGCGGGTTCCACGCGCGTCACATGTTCGAGCACCGACAGCACTCCCCCAAGAACTTCCTGAGCGCGCCGCAGTCGGTGGGTGCGCTGATCGCCGCCTTCCTGGAACCGGCGGTGATGGTGGCGTGCTACATCGCGGTGATGGAGTGGTGGTCCGAGCCCTTCGGCCGGGCCGACCTCGTGATGTGCCTGCTCGCCTTCACGCTGATCTTTCCCGGGCGCAACCGCTTCCGCCAGCGCTGGCTCGCCGCCGCGGTGGACATCCTCGTGTCCTGGTTCGGGCTCCTGGCGATCCTGCTGCTGTGCGGCTGGGCCACGCAAAGCCTGCGCCTGTACCGGACAGACGTGCTGCTGGCCTGGATCGTCGTCACGCCGGCCGTGCAGTTTGCTGCGGTGCTGGCCGGCCAGTTCGCCCTGCGGCTGCACGATGCCAAGCCCGCCAACCGCCGCCGCGCCGTCGTGCTGGGCGCCGGTACCCTTGGCCTGAAGGTGGCCGAGGCCCTCTCCGAGTCGGCCGACCGCGGCATCGACTTCGCCGGGTTCTTCGACGACCGGGCCGACGACCGCGTCGACGCCCAGGCCCGGGGTCGCCTGCTGGGCACCTTGTCACAGGCCCAGCAGTACATCCTCGGCCAGGGTGTCAAGGAGGTCTACATCACGCTGCCGCTGGGCTCGCAGCCGCGCATCGTGAAGCTGCTGGAGGAATTGCAGGGCACCACCGCGTCGATCTTCTTCGTACCCGATGTCTTCGGCATCAGCATCATCCAGGGCCGCATGCTCGATCTCAACGGCGTGCCGGTGGTGGGCATCTGCGAGAGCCCGTTCACGGGCACCAATGCTCTGGTCAAGAGGGTGTCCGACCTTGTCCTGGCGTCGGCCATCCTGGCGCTGATCGCGCCCTTGCTGGTGGTGCTGGCCGTCGGCGTGAAGCTCTCCTCGCCCGGGCCGGTGATCTTCCGCCAGCGCCGCAGCGGCCTGGATGGGGAGGAGATCGTCGTCTACAAGTTCCGCAGCATGCGCACGATGGAAGACGGCGCGCAGGTGCGCCAGGCCACGCGCGGCGACCCGCGCATCACCCCCTTTGGCGCCTTCCTGCGGCGCACCTCGCTGGACGAACTGCCCCAGTTCATCAACGTGCTGCAGGGGCGCATGAGCATCGTCGGCCCGCGTCCGCACGCGCTGGCCCACAACGAGATGTACCGGGAACTCGTCAAGGCCTACATGGTGCGCCACAAAGTGCGCCCAGGCATCACGGGATGGGCCCAGATCAACGGCCTGCGCGGCGAGACCGACACAATCGACAAGATGAAGGCACGCGTCGAGTACGACCTGCAGTACCTGCGCAACTGGTCCCTGCGCCTGGACCTGCAGATCGTGGCCCGCACGGTCAAGCTCGTCTTTTTCGACCGCAGCGCCTACTGAGCACCCACCAAGGCCCACGAACCCGCCTGGGGCATACTGTCGAAATCCCCAGGCACACCGGGAGACGCACTCCATGATCCACCGCCCCGCCCCTCGCCTGTCTGCCCTGCTCATGGCCACGCTGCTCGCGGGCCTGGCCCCGGCCGTCCAGGCACAGTCGGCGGCACCCTGGTTCGTGCGGGCTACCGTGGCCATGCTCCACGACACCAACTACCTGCGGCTGGCCGACGGGCAGCCGACCCCGGCCGGGTACGTGAAGGCCGACAACGTCGTCACCGGCACCCTCGCAGCAGGTTTCGACCGGCGCTTCGGTGCCGACCAGCGGGCCTACGCAGAGGCGCAGGTGCGCACGAGCCGGCTGGCCAACAACAGCCTCTTCGACAACCAGGGCTGGCGCGCCGAGGCGGGCCTGGACTGGCGCGCCGGAAACATCCTGGCAGGCGAGATGCGCGTGCTGACCGACCGCAGCCTGGCGACGCTGGAAAGCGGTACCACGGGCGTGCCGTCGTCGGCCAACCTGATCACCCTGTCGCAGGCCGACGCCGCCGTGCGTTTCGGCCGGAGCACCGGCTTCAACGCCGAGGCCGCGCTGGGCTGGCGCGAGGTCGACTACAGCTCCGCCCTGTACGACAACCGCGACTACCACGAGGGATCGGCGTTCGCCGGCGTGCGCTACCGACCCAGCGAGCGCAGCAGCTTCGGCCTGGGCGTGCGCGCCACGCGTGGCAGCTATCCGCGCTACCAGGCGACCAGCGGCGGAGGCTTCCTCGCCGACGATTACGACGGCCGCTTCGTCGACCTCACGGCCACCTACACCCTCACCGGCAAGTCCGTGCTGCGGGCACGCCTGAGCAGCGGCCGCATCCGCCACGAGACGGCCCTGCAAAGCGACTACTCCGGCCTCACGGGCTCGCTCGACTGGAACTGGACGCCCACCGGCAAGTTGCGCCTGTTCACGAGAGTCACGCGCGAGCCGAGCCAGGATGCCTACTTCGTGACCGACCCCACCGGGGGCACGCGTGCCCTGGAGTTCAGCCGCATCTCCACCTCGATGCGCCTGCAGGCGGAGTACGCGGCCAGCGAGCGCTTCCGCGTGCGTGCCTACGCCAACGCGACGCACCGCGAGCTGTCGCAGTCCGTGCCGCTGGCCGGCGGCGCGACGGTGCTGCTGAGCGGCAACGACCGCGCCGTATCCGGCGGGCTCGGCCTGACCTGGATACCCACTTCGATGCTGAGCCTGGGCTGCGACGTCGGCCACGAACTGCGCCGCGGCGTGGCCCCGCTGTCCTCGGACATCACCGCCTCGAGCCTGGGCTGCCAGGTGCAGCTCTCGCTGGGAAATCGCCCGCTCTAGCCCCGCTGAGCGGCCCGATGCCCACCGTCTTGCTCACCGGGGCCACCGGCTACATCGCCTCGCACACCTGGCTTGCGCTGCAGCGCGCCGGCTTCGAGGTGGTCGGCGTCGACGATTTCTCCAACAGCTCCCCCGAGGTGCTCAACCGCCTGCGCGAGCTCGGCGGCCGAGAGCCCGTCTTCGAGCGCGCGAGCGTGTGCGATGCGGCCGCCCTGGACGCACTGCTCGCTCGCCACCGGGTCGACGCGGCGGTGCACTTCGCCGCCCTGAAGGCGGTGGGCGAATCGGTGGCCCAGCCGCTGGAGTACGTCGCCAACAACATCGGCGGGCTCGTGACGGTCTGCCAGGCCCTGCGCCGGCACGACGTGCGCCGCTTCGTGTTCAGCTCCAGCGCCACCGTCTACGGCGAGCCCGAACGGCTGCCGATCCGCGAGGACGCGCCGCTGGCCGCCACGAGCCCCTACGGCCGAACCAAGCTCGTGGGCGAAGAGGTGCTTCAAGACCTCGGCGTGGCCGACCCGCAGTGGCGCACGGCCACGCTGCGCTACTTCAACCCCGTGGGCGCGCACGAGAGCGGCCGCATCGGCGAGGATCCGCGCGGCACACCCAACAACCTCATGCCCTACGTGGCGCAGGTGGCCGTCGGGCGGCGGCCGTTCCTGCAGGTGTTTGGCAACGACTACCCCACACCCGACGGCACCGGAGTGCGCGACTACATCCACGTCGTCGACCTGGCCGAAGGCCATGTGGCGGCCCTTGCGCGGCTGATGGACCACCCAGGCTCCTTCACCGTCAACCTGGGCACCGGAAACGGCTCGAGCGTGCTGGAGGTGGTGGCTGCCTACGCGCGGGCCAGTGGCCGGGAAGTCCCGTATCGCATCATGCCCCGGCGCCCCGGTGACGTGGCCGCATGCTGGGCGGATCCTGCCCGCGCCCACGAGCTCCTGGGCTGGCGTGCACGCTACGATCTGGCCCGCATGTGCGAGGACAGCTGGCGCTGGCAGTCGCGCAACCCCCAGGGATTCGATTCATGACCTCTCCTGACCTGCCGGTGGTGCCGGTGATCATGGCCGGCGGCTCCGGCACACGGCTGTGGCCGCTGTCGCGCGCGGGCTACCCCAAGCAGTTCCTGGTGCTGTCGGGCACGACGAGCCTGTTCCAGCAGGCGGCCTCGCGCCTGGCCGCGCTCGAAGGCCAGGGCCTGTCGGTGCAGGCTCCGCTCGTCGTGGGCAACGAAGAGCACCGCTTCCTCGTGCTCGACCAGCTGCGCGAAGCCAGGCTGCAGCCCTCCAGCGTGGTCCTCGAGCCCGCCGGGCGCAACACCGCGCCGGCCCTGACGCTGGCCGCACTGGCCGCCTGCGAGGGTGGCGCCGACCCCGTGCTGGCCGTCACGCCCGCCGACCAGACCGTCACCGACGGCGCCGCCTTCACGGCGGCCCTGCGCCGCGCGGTGCACGCCGCCGCGCAGGGCGCGATCGTCGTGCTCGGCATTACGCCCGACCGCCCCGAGACCGGCTACGGCTACATCCGCGCCGGCGCGCAGGCTGCCGACGCGCAAGCCGACCGCGCCGTGGAGCGCTTCGTCGAGAAGCCCGATCTCGCCACCGCACAGGCCTACCTGGCCG
>JBIIED010000171.1:0-7458 GCA_044237995.1 Rubrivivax sp.
CGAGCTGGCCTTCGCCTTTCGCCTGGCCCGCGCCCTCAAGGCCCGGCGCGAGGCGGTGCGCGGCAAGCCCGAGACCTTCAACCGGCCGGACTACAACTTCCGGCTCGAAGGCGGCTCCGGCGAGCCCGACGGAGGCGAGCGCGTGCACATCAGCGCGCGCGTACGCGGCGCGCCGCTGGACCTGATCGTGGCCGAGGCGATGATCCTGGCCAACTCCACCTGGGGCGCGTGGCTGGCCGAGCTCGGGGTGCCCGGCATCTACCGCAGCCAGGCGAGCCTGGCCCCCGGCATCAAGGTGCGCATGGGCACCCGGGCGCTGCCACACGCGGGCATGGGCGTGGGCTGCTACAGCTGGGCCACCTCGCCGCTGCGGCGCTACGTGGACCTCGTCAACCAGTGGCAGATCATCGCCTGCGCCCGCCACGGTGCCACCGCTGCCCTGGCCGCGCCCTTCAAGCCCAAGGACGCGACGCTCTTCGGCATCATCTCCACCTTCGACACCGCCTACACCGCCTATGCCGACTTCCAGCGCCAGGTCGAGCGCTACTGGACGATCCGCTGGCTGGAGCAAAACGGCTTGTCCGAAATCGAAGCCAGCGTGATCAAGGAAGGCCTGGTGCGAGCCGAGACGCTGCCGCTGGTGCTGGGGGCCACCGGCATCGATGCGTTGCCGCGCGGCGCGCGCGTGCGCGTGCGAATCACAGGCCGGGACCTGCTCACGCTCGACGTCTGGTCATCGCTGGTGACACGCCTGGACGCGTCCGTGCTGGACGGCGGCGCCGCCGGCGGCGAGCCCGACGAGGACGATGCCGAGGAGATCGGCGCCGCCGTCCCGCTGGCCCTGGCCATCGACGTCGCCGATGCGGAACCGGGCGGCGCGGACACGACCGAGCGCACCGAGGCCGGCACGGCGCCGGGCGCGGGCGCGGGCGCCGCCTGAGCCGGTTGCGGCCGCATCCGAGCCAAGGCAAGGCAAGGCGATGCGCGGCTGGCGCCCCGGCGAGTGGTCGACGCTGCAGTGGGCGCTGGCGGCCTCGGTGGCGGCCCATGCGGCGCTGCTCACGGTGCAGGTGGCCGATCCCCAGGCACTGCGGCGCGCCTTCACCGACACGCCGCTGGAGGTGATCCTCGTCAACGCCCGGGGCCAGGAGCCGCCGACCCAGGCCCAGGCGATCGCGCAGGCCAACCTCGCCGGCGGCGGGCAGGCCACCAGCGGACGCGCCACCTCCCCGCTGCCGATGTCGGCCACCACCGAGAGCGGGGATGCCGCCGAGACCACCCAGCGCCAGGTGCAGCAGCTGCAGCAGGAGCAGCAGATGCTCCTGGCCCAGGTGCGCCGGGAGCTGGCCATGCTGCCGGTGCCCGCCAGCCCCGCACGCCCCGGACTCTCGCCCCAGGAGCGCGAACAGGAGGAGCGCAGGCGCCAGCTCGTGCGGCTGCTGGCGGAGATCGAGAAGCGCATCGAGCAGGAGAACGCGCGGCCGCGCAAGCGCTACGTGAGCCCGGCCACCCGCGAGGCCGCCTATGCCGTCTACTACGACGCCCTGCGCCGGCGCATCGAGGAACGCGGCACGCGCGACTTCCCCGAGGCGCAGGGGCGCAAGCTCTACGGGGAACTCACGATGAACATCACCGTGGATGCCGAGGGCCGCGTCGTGGGCGCGGAGGTGGTGCGGACGTCGGACTCACGCGTGCTCGACCAGCGTGCGGTGGCCATCGTCCACGGTGCCGGCCCCTACGGGCCGTTCACGCCCCAGATGCGCCAGCAGGCCGACCAGATCGTCGTGACCTCGCGCTTTCGATTTACACGCAACGACAGCCTGGAGACCACCGTCTCGGCACCCGGGAGCTGACGACGATGGCCCGAGGCTCCGGCAGCCGCCCCTGGCTGCGCCAGATCGGCCGCGCGCTGGCGCTCGTGGCGCTGTGCGCGCTGGCCCTGCAGCTCACCTTCGCGTTGCGCGTGGCGGCGATGGCCGTGCTGGATCCGCACTCCACCGCCTTCCAGCGCAGCGAGGCCTGGCGGCTGTTGTCGGGCACCGGCTCGCTTCCGTGGCGCCAGCAGTGGGTGGAGGGTTCGCGCATCTCGCCCCATCTGGCCCGCGCGGTCATCGCCAGCGAGGATGCGGCGTTTGCCGAGCACGGCGGCTTCGACTGGGAGGCGCTGGAGCGGGCGTGGGCGCGCAATGCGCGCGCCCAGGAGCAGGCTGCGCGCACCCGCCCCGGCGCAGGCGGCGCAGGCGGCACGGGCTCGGCGGGTCGCCGGGGGCCCGAGCAGCGGCTCGTGGGCGGCTCCACCATCACGCAACAGCTGGCCAAGAACCTCTTCCTGTCGGGCGAGCGCACGGTGGCGCGCAAGGCGCAGGAGTTCGTCATCACGCTGATGCTCGAGGCGCTGCTGGACAAGCGGCGGATCCTGGAGATCTATCTCAACAGCGTCGAGTGGGGAGCCGGCGTGTTCGGAGCACAGGCCGCGGCGCAGCACTACTACCGCACCGATGCCGCAAGGCTCGGCCCGGAGCAGGCGGCGCGGCTGGCGGTGATGCTGCCCGCGCCCAAGCGCTTCGAGCGGCTGCCCGGCTCGCCCTACCTGGCCGCGCGCACGGCCTCCGTGGTTGCCCGCATGGGCATGGTGACGCCGCCCTGAGCCTGCCCCACCCGCGGGCGACAATCGCCCCATGGAGCCATCTGTCGCCACCCGCGAGATCGCCGCCGAGGCGGCCCGCCTCGTCGTCGAGACGGGCCTGGAGTACGCAGCCGCCAAGTCCAAGGCCGCGCGGGCGCTCGGGCGCGGCGCAGGCGCCCGCACCGAGATGCCCGCCAACGAGCTCGTCGAGGACGAGGTGCGTGCCTACCTCGAGCTCTTCTGCGCCGACACCCAGCCCCAGGAGCTTGCCGCGCTGCGGGAGGTGGCCGCGCGCTGGATGGAGCGTCTGGCCCGGCTGCGCCCGTACCTGGCTGGCGCCGTGTGGAGGGGCACCGCCACGCGGATGTCGAGCGTGCGCATCGAGCTCTACTGCGACGACCCCAAGGCAGCCGAGCTGCACCTCATGGACCTGGGCATCGCCTACGACGTGGACACGCTCGACCCGAGCGGGCCGCGCCCGCGCGACGTGCTGACCGTCTCGAGCCCCTGCCGCGAGCTGGGCGAGCGCGTCACGGTGCACCTGCTGCTGCACGACTACGACGAATTGCGCGGGGCGCTCAAGCCCGACGCGCGCGGACGCACCTGGCGCGGCGACCTCGCGGCGCTGCGGCGCCGACTCCTCGAGCAAGAAGGGGGTGCGGCATGACACGCCGCCGCTTCGCGATCCTCGTCACCGCCGCGGTGGCCATGGGAGCCGGCTTCGGGTGGCGCGCGCTGGACGCCTTGCGCGGGGGGTCGGCTTCGGGCAAGGCGCCTCCCGGCGCACCGTTGCCAGGCGCCGCCGCGGGCGCTGAAGAGGCGCTGTGGGCCCTGCGGCTGGATCGGCCAGAGGGGGGCGAGCTCGCGCTGGCCAGCCTGCGGGGCCGGTCGCTGGTCGTGAACTTCTGGGCCACCTGGTGCCCCCCTTGCGTGAAGGAGCTGCCCGATCTCGACCGCTTCCAGGCCGACCACGCCGCGCGCGGCTGGCAGGTGGTGGGCATCGCGATCGACTCCCCGACGGCGGTGCGCCAGTTCCTGGCGCGCCAGCCCCTGCGTTTTCCCATCGGGCTGGCCGGGCTGGAAGGCACCGAGCTGGCCCGCCAGCTGGGCAATGCCGCCGGTGGCCTGCCCTTCACGGTGGTGCTCGATCCGGCCGGCCGGATCGTGCAGCGCAAGCTGGGCGCCACCACCTACGCGGAATTGAGCTCCTGGGCGGCTTCTCGCTGAACAGGATCAAACCTGCTTGTATCTTTCAGCAATTCGCGTAAAGTGGCCCTGAATCGGCGGCACTGAGCCGGCCGCTACAATCACGGCCATGTCGATCCTCGTCCTCCACGGACCCAACCTGAACCTGCTGGGCATGCGCGAGCCCGAGGTCTACGGGCACACCACGCTGGCCCAGATCGACGCCGATCTCGTCCGGATCGCAGCAGATGCCGGCGTATCGCTGGCCACCCTGCAGAGCAATCACGAAGGCGCGCTGATCGACCGCATCCACGCCGCGCGTGGGGATGGCACCCGCTTCATCCTCATCAACCCGGGTGGCCTGACGCACACCAGCGTGGCCCTGCGTGACGCGCTGGCCGGCGTGGCCATCCCTTTCATCGAGGTCCACCTGAGCAATGTCCATCGCCGCGAGCCGTTTCGGCACCACTCCTACCTGTCGGGCATCGCGGTGGGCGTGATTGCCGGCCTGGGCCCGCACGGCTACCGATTCGCGCTGGACTACGCGCTGCGCCACACCGCATCCCCCTGAAGCCTCACGTCGTGCGCCCGTCCGGACCGGCACTGCCACCCGGGCACGCGCCGCACGATCCATCTCTCACTTCGCCTGGAGGCCCTGAATGGACCTGCGCAAGCTCAAGACCCTGATCGACCTGGTTTCGGAGTCGAGCATCTCCGAACTCGAGATCACGGAAGCCGATGGCAAGGTCCGGATCGTCAAGGCCAGCGCGCCGGCTGCCTTGCCCGCGATGGTCGCGTCTGCCCCGCCTGTGGCGCCCGCAGGAGCACCCGCGCCTGTTGCCCCAGCAGCCGCCGGGCCGGCTGCCGGGCCCGCACCTGCTGCCGGGGCGGCCCCCGCCGCGCCGGAGGCGGACAAGGTCGTCAAGTCGCCGATGGTCGGCACCTTCTACCGCGCCGCAAGCCCGGGGGCCAAGCCCTTCGTCGAGGTGGGCGACGTGGTCAAGCAGGGGAGCCCGGTGTGCATCATCGAGGCGATGAAGATCATGAACGAGATCGAGTCCGACGTGGCTGGGACGATCGCGCGGGTGCTGTGCGAGAACGGTCAGGCGGTCGAGTACGGGCAGCCGCTCTTCATCCTCGAGTGATGGCGGGCCCATGTTCAAGAAAATCCTGATCGCCAACCGCGGCGAGATCGCGCTGCGGATCCAGCGCGCCTGCCGCCAGCTCGGCATTCGCTCGGTCGTTGTCTATTCCGAGGCCGACCGCGAGGCCAAGTACGTCAAGCTTGCAGATGAAGCGGTCTGCATCGGCCCGGCGCCCTCCTCGCAGAGTTACCTCAACATGCCGGCGATCATCTCGACGGCCGAGGTGACCGACGCGGAGGCCATTCACCCGGGCTACGGGTTCCTGAGCGAAAACGCCGACTTCGCCGAGCGGGTGGAAAAGAGCGGCTTCGTGTTCATCGGCCCCACGCCCGACGCCATCCGAACGATGGGCGACAAGGTGTCGGCCAAGCAGGCGATGATCAAGGCCGGCGTGCCCTGCGTGCCCGGCTCGGAGGGAGCGCTGCCCGAGGATCCGAAGGAGATCGTGCGGATCGCCCGCGCCGTCGGCTACCCGGTCATCATCAAGGCCGCAGGCGGGGGTGGGGGGCGCGGAATGCGCGTGGTCCACACCGAGGCCGCGCTCGTGCACGCCGTGCAGACCACGCGCACCGAGGCGGGTGCGGCCTTCGGCAACTCATCCGTCTACATGGAGAAGTTCCTGGAGAACCCGCGCCACGTGGAGATCCAGGTGCTCGCGGATGCCCACCGCAACGCGGTCTGGCTCGGCGAGCGCGACTGCTCGATGCAGCGGCGCCACCAGAAGATCATCGAGGAGGCGCCGGCCCCGGGCATCGCGCGCCGGCTCATCGAGAAGGTGGGCGACCGCTGCGCCACCGCCTGCAAGAAGATCGGCTACCGGGGTGCCGGAACCTTCGAGTTCCTTTATGAGAACGGTGAGTTCTACTTCATCGAGATGAACACGCGCGTGCAGGTGGAGCATCCGGTGACGGAGCTCGTCACCGGCATCGACATCGTGCAGATGCAGATCCGCGTGGCAGCCGGCGAGAAGCTGCCGATCACCCAGCGCAGCATCGAGCGCCGGGGTCACGCGATCGAGTGCCGGATCAACGCCGAGCACCCCTACACCTTCGTGCCCTCCCCGGGCCGGATCACGATGTGGCACCCGCCCGGGGGCCCGGGCGTGCGCGTGGACTCGCACGTGTACACCAACTACACCGTGCCGCCCCACTACGACTCCATGATCGGCAAGGTCATCGTGCACGGAGACACGCGCGAGCAGGCCCTCGCGCGGATGCGAACCGCCCTGGGGGAAACCGTCGTCGAGGGTATCCAGACCAACATCCCGCTGCACCGCGAGCTGATGAACGACTCCAACTTCGAGGCCGGTGGCACCAACATCCACTATCTCGAAGGCTGGCTCGCTCAGCGCAAGCGCTGAGCGCGGCCGCCAGGCGCCCCACGTGTTCGAACTCGTCGTGCTGGTCCCGCAGGAGCGGGTGGAAGCGGTGGGCGATGCGCTGACCGATGAGCTCGGCGCGCTGTCGGTTTCGGTCGAGGACGCCGACGCCGGCAGCCAGGCCGAGCAGGCGCTCTTTGGCGAGCCCGGTCTGCCCGCGCCGCGCGAAGCCTGGCTGCACTCGCAGCTGCAGGCCCTGTTCGAGGACGAGGCAGCGGCCACGCAGGCCGCGGCGGCGCTGATGGCGCAGCCTTGGTCGGGGGAGTTGCAGCTTGTGGCCCTGCGTGCCGTGGCCGACACCGACTGGGTGCGCCTGACGCAGGCGCAGTTCACCCCGGTGGACATCGCGCCGGGCTTCTGGATCGTTCCGAGCTGGCACGAGGTGCCGCCGGGTGCGCAGCGCGTGATCCGGCTCGACCCCGGCCTGGCCTTCGGCACCGGCACCCATCCGACGACGCGCATGTGCCTGCGCTGGATCGCCAGGCAGGCCGACGCGGCGAGGCCTTGGGCGCGCGTGCTCGACTACGGCTGCGGCTCGGGCATCCTGGCCGTGGCCGCGGCACTGCACGGAGCGCGCGAGGTGCAGGCGGTGGACATCGACCCCGCAGCGGTGGAGGCAACGCGCGCCAACGCCCGGGCCAACGGCGCCATGCTGGAGGCCGGGCTGCCGGCGCAGGCAAGCGGTGAGCACACGGTCGTGCTGGCCAACATCCTGGCCACGCCGCTCAAGCTCCTGGCGCCGCTCCTGTGCGGGCACGTCGCGCCCGGGGGCCACCTCGTGCTGGCCGGCATCCTGGAGCGCCAGCACGAGGAGATCTCGCAGGCCTACGCGCCGTGGATCGAGCTGGCCGTGACCGATACCGAGGAAGGCTGGGTGCTGATGGCCGGCTCGCGCCGCGCGGGCTGAGCCACTTCCCCCGCGGCACTGCGCCCAAGTGTCGCGTGGCATCATGCCCGCATGACGCTGGCCACGCGCTGCCCCGCCTGCGGCACCGCCTTTCGGGTGGTGAGCGACCAGCTCAGGGTGTCCTCGGGCTGGGTGCGATGCGGGCGCTGCGCGTCGAGTTTCGACGCACTCGAGCACCTGTTCCGGCACGCACCGGCACGCAAGCCGGCTTCCCCGG
>JBIIED010000172.1:0-7422 GCA_044237995.1 Rubrivivax sp.
GCACCCGGCCATCCGCGCGCACCTGGAGGGTGGCCGGCGCATCGGCTATGGCGCACGCGCCATCACCGCAGGCGGGCTGCTGTCGCTGCCGAAGCTCGCCTTCCCGGGCGGCGTGCTCGTGGGCTGTGAAGCGGGCACGCTGAATGCGGCGCGCATCAAGGGCAGCCACGCGGCGATCAAGACGGGCATGCTCGCCGCCAAGGGCCTGGCGCAGGCACTGGCCGCGGGCCGCAGCGGCGACACGTTGGAGGCCTACCCCGAGGCCTTCACCAAGAGCTGGCTGCACGAGGAGCTGGACCGCAGCCGCAACTTCAAGCAGTGGTTCAAGAAGGGCAACACGGTGGGCACCGTGATGACGGGTATCGAGCAGTGGCTGCTGCCCCGCCTGGGCATCAAGAGCCCGCCGTGGACGGTCCACCGCCACACGCCCGACCACGCACGGATGCACGCAGCAGCGCAGATCGAGCCGATCCGCTACCCCAAGCCCGACGGCGTGCTCACCTTCGACCGCCTCTCCTCGGTGTTCATCAGCAACACCAACCACGAGGAAAACCAGCCCGCGCACCTGACGCTGAAGGATACCTCGGTGCCGGTGGCCGTGAACCTCGCGCGCTACGCCGGCCCCGAAGGCCGCTACTGCCCCGCGGGTGTCTACGAGTACGTGAAGAACGACGACGGCGGCGACCGCCTCGTGATCAACGCGCAGAACTGCGTGCACTGCAAGACCTGCGACATCAAGGACCCGACGCAAAACATCGTCTGGGTCACGCCCGAGGGCGGCGGCGGGCCGAATTACGCGGGGATGTGAGGCCAGGCGCGGCGCTACGCCGGGGCGAGATGGCGGTAGCTAGGTGCCAGCCAACCGCCCCGCTTCGAGCGATGCGATGGCAGCCGCGACTCCGTCACGCCCATGCGGAATGCCCAGCGCAAGCAGGGCGCCCTCCATGGCCGCCAGGCAACCCAGGATCCCCGCCGGGTTCTGGTCGCCCAAATGCCCGATGCGAAAGCCCCGCCCCTGCAGCGGGCCGAGCGCACCCGCGAACGCCACCTGGTAGTGCTCGCGCGAGATCGCGCGCAGCCGGTCCACGTCGGTGCCGGGCGGCACGGTGACGGTGGTGACGGACACCGAGCGCGACTCGGGTCGCTGCGCGAAGAAGCCGAGCGCCCCCTCGCGGCTCCAGGCCTGCACGGCGGCGTGCACCGCATCGGCGTGGCGGCGGTGGCGGGCCCAGACGTTGTCCAGGCCTTCGCGAAAGAGCAGCCCGAGCGCGGCCTCGAGGCCCGCGATCAGCGTCTGCGGTGCGGTGCCGCAGAACTTCATGTAGGAGAGCTCGCTCTTCCTGCGCACGACGTCCCAGTAGTAGCGCGGGGCGGGGTTGCGGAGGGCCGCCTCCATCGCGCGCGCGTTCACGGCGAGGATGCCCACGCCCGGAGGGCACATCAGCCCCTTCTGCGAAGCGCCCACCACCACATCGGCACCGAGCGCGTCCATCGAGAACGGCGCGGCGCCCAGCGAGGCCACCACGTCCACGACGAACAGCGCCGGGTGCCCGGTGGCGTCGATGGCGCGCTTGAGCGAGGCGAGGTCGGTGGTGACGCCGCCGGAGGTGTCGGTGTGCACGACGAAGATGGCGCCGATCTCGCGCGCGGTGTCGCGCTCGAGGGCCTGCACCACCGCCTCTTCGTCGATCGGCAGCCCCTCGATCCACGGCGTGCGCACGACGCGGCGGCCGAGCTTTTCCGTCTGCACCGCCCACGATTCGGAGAAGTGCCCGGTGCCGGGTACCAGCGCCGTCCCGCCGTGGGGCAGCAGGTTTTCCACCGCTGCCTCCCACACACCGTGGCCGTTGGAGATGTAGAGGAACACATCCCCCTCGGCGGTGCCGAGCAGGCACTTCAGGCCGCTTTCGCACGCGGCGATGGTTTCGTCCACGCGCCCGTCGGCCAGGTCCATCGGCTGGCGGCTCATGGCCCACAGCACCTCGTCGGGGATCGGCGTGGGCCCTGGGGAGTGCAGCAGGCGCCGGCCGGGAATGCGGTGGCGAAAGGAAGAGGGTGGGTCGCGGGGATCGAGCGTGGTCATGGTCGGGTGCGTGTTCAGAACCAGGTGACCAGCGCATCGACGATGCGCCAGTCGTCGTCGACGATGGCCATCCAGCGCCACTTGTCGAAGGTCGTGCAGGGGTGGGAGATGCCGAGGGAGACCCGGTCTCCCACCCGCAGGCCGGCGTCATCCTCGCCCAGCCGCAGGTAGGCGTGCTGGTCGTTCATGCCCGATACGCTCCAGTGCCGTGGCGCCTCGCGCGGCACGCGCTCGCCGCGCGCGCACATGCGCACGGGCACGGGCATCTCGATGTCGTAGGAGACGTCGCGCCGGCCGGCCGTGAGGATGGCCAGGCCGGGTTCGGGCATGGACTGCACGGTCGTCCACACCTCCAGCGCCGACTGCAGGCCCACGGCCGCATCGCAGCCGACGCGGCGGTTGAGCACCGACACCAGGCGCTGGTAGCGCCCGTGGTCGTGCGTGACGTAGCAGCCCGAACGCAGCAGCCCCTGCACAGGGCGTGAAAGCTCGGGGCGCAGGCCTGGGGCGACGAGATCGAAGATGCCCGAGCCACCGGCCGAGACGAGCACGGCCTCGCGCTCGTGTGCCGCAGCGCGTTGGCTGGCCTGAAACAAGCCCTCCTCGTCGAGCGCACGCGCCACCGCCCCGATGCGCGCCATCAGGCCCTCGGCCATCGGCCGGTCGTGCGCCTCCTCGCCCGTGGCACCGAGCCCTTCGTAGCCTTCCACGCCTACGAGCCGCACCGCCGGGCTTGCGTGGGCCAGACGCGCCAGCGCCAGCGCCTCCTCGTGCGTGCGGCAGCCGGTTCGCCCGCCGGGCAACCCGATCTCCAGCAGCACCTCGAACGGGATGACGGGCCGCGTGGCCTCGATGAATGCAAGCTGCGCCGACGAGTCGAGCAGGAAGACGATGCGCAGGTCCGGGTGCGCCACAAGCATCTGCTGCACCGCGCCGAGCTCAGGCGGCGTGAGCACCTGGTTGGCCACCAGCACGCGCTTCACGCCGGCCGCCACCGCCACCTGTGCCTGCGCCGAATTGGCCACCGTGATGCCCCAGGCGCCGGCACGCAGCTGCGCCTCGAAGAGCTGGGGCGAGAGCGTGGTCTTGCCGTGCGGGGCCATGCCCACGCCGCGCTCGGCAGCAAAGCGCTGCATCCAGCTCAGGTTGTGCGCCAGCGCCGAGGCCCGGATCACGGCCAGCGGCAGCGGCACCTCGCCCCCGAACAGATGCCAACCCTGCTGCCCCACCTGCGATCGCCGCAACGGCCCCGCCGCGGGCGGGAAGCCCTTCATCCAGGGCCCCAGCAGCGGGTCGAGCAGATCGGGGGTGTTCATGGCGCGGCGGCGAGGTCGACGGGCTCGACTGTACCGACCCGCGCCTGACGCGCGAGCCGAGCCACTTCCTCGGGTCGCCGCTCGCGCAGCCGGTGGTCGCTCCAGACCTGGCGCCACCGCCGGGCACCGGGCTGCCCGTTGCGCAGGCCGAGCATGTGCCGCGCCACCTGGGGCCAGGGCGTGCCGCGCACGGCCTGCTCGCGCTGCATGTAGTCCACCATCGCGCGTTCGACATCGTCGATGCCCGCCCACGCCGCAGCGGCGTCGCAGCCCGAGGCGAGACCGGGCGATGCGGTCCCTGCGCCGAGGAAGGCCTCGTCCCAGCCGGCCAGCTCCCACGGGTGGTGGTAGGCCCGGCGCCCCACCATCACGCCGTCCACGTGTGCGAGCTGCTCGGCGATCTGCGCAGGCGCCTCCAGGCCGCCGTTGACAACGATGGTGAGATGCGGAAAGTCCGCCTTGAGGCGGTGCACGACGTCGTACCGCAGCGGCGGCACCTCGCGGTTCTCCTTGGGGCTCAGGCCTTCGAGCCAGGCATTGCGGGCGTGCACGATGAAGACCTCGCAGCCCCCGCGCTCGGTCACCGTGCCGATGAAGTCACGCACGAAGCCGTAGGACTCGTCTCGCCCCAGCCCGATTCGGTGCTTGACCGTGACGGGCACGTCCACCACCTCGCGCATCGCCGCCACGCAGTCGGCCACCAGCGCGGGCTCGGCCATCAGGCAGGCGCCGAAGGCACCCCGCTGCACCCGCTCGCTCGGGCAGCCGCAATTGAGGTTCACCTCGTCGTAGCCCCAGGCCTGCGCCAGCCGGGCGCAGTGCGCCAGGTCGCCCGGCTCGCTCCCGCCGAGCTGCAGCGCCACCGGGTGCTCCACGGGGTCGTAGCCGAGGTGGCGCGGCACGTCGCCGTGGATCAGCGCGCCTGTGGTCACCATCTCCGTGTAGAGCCGCGTCCGGCGCGTCAGGAGCCGATGAAAGAAGCGGCAGTGCCGGTCGGTCCAGTCCATCATCGGCGCCACGCACAGGCGCCACGGGCTCACC
Organism: Rubrivivax sp.; assembly: GCA_044237995.1. Lineage (GTDB taxonomy): Bacteria > Pseudomonadota > Gammaproteobacteria > Burkholderiales > Burkholderiaceae_C > Rubrivivax. The sequence continues at coordinate 4,441 of JBIIED010000172.1, forward strand.
GCGGCCACGCCCGGTCAGTCCACCGTCGCGCCGCTGGCCTTCACGACGGCCTCGTACCGCACGTACTCGCGCCGGATCAGTTCAGCGAACTGCTCCGGCGTGGTGGGAACAGGCTCGGCCATCATGGCGGCAAAGCGTGTCTTGACGTCTTCCGACTGCAGCGCCTGCACGTAGGCCGCGTTCAGCCTGGCCACGACCTCGCGCGGCGTGCCCGCCGGGGCGATGAGGCCCCACCACGTGTCGACCTCGAATCCGGGAAAGGTCTCGGCGATCGCCGGCACGTCGGGCAGCAGCGGGCTGCGCTGGGGCGTCGTCACGGCCAGCGGCGTCACCTTGCCGGCGCGGATGTTCGCGCCCGAGGTGGCCAGGTTGTCGAGCGTGTAGTCCACCGTTCCGGCGAGCATCGCCAGCTGCGACGGGCCGCCGCCGTTGTAGGGGATGTGCACGGCAAAGAAGCCGGCCTTCTTCTTGAACATCTCGCCAGCCAGGTGCCCGCCGCTGCCGTTGCCGCCGCTGGCATAGCTCAGCCGCGCCGGGTTGGCCTTGGCGTAGGCGATGAAGTCCTTGAGCGAGGCGATCTTCAGCCGCTTGGCCGTGTCGGTGTTCATCACGAGCACGTTCGGGATGCGCACCATCTGGGTGATGGGGGCGAAGTCCTTGATCGGGTCGTAGGGCAGCTTCTTGAAGAGCCAGGGGTTGATGGCGTGCATGGCCACCGCAGCCATCCCGATCGTGTAGCCGTCCGGGGCCGCCTTGGCCACCAGGTCCACGCCAATGCCGCCCCCGCCTCCCGGGCGGTTCTCCACGATCATGTTCGCGCCCAGGATCTGCGCGGCCCTCTCGGTGATGATGCGCGTGGTCACGTCTGTCGCCCCGCCGGGCGTGAACGGGACGATCACGCGGATGGGCTTGGCCGTCTGGGCCTGGCCGGTCAGCGGAAGTGCCGCCACGCCGAGGCCGGCGATGAAATGTCTGCGGTCCATGGTGTCTCCTTGACGGGAACGGCGCCGGGCTCGTTGCTCGGCCCGGTCGATGGGCCGCGAAGATATCACCGCCAGACGCGCGGCGGGCCACCCGGGGCGGGAGCCCCGGCTGCCCTCAGGCCGCCTCGCGCGAAGCCCGCTTGCGCTCGTGCTCCTTGAGGAAGCGCTTGCGCACGCGGATGCTGCGCGGCGTGATCTCCACGAGCTCGTCCTCGTCGATGAACTCCACTGCGTACTCGAGCGTGAGGAGGATCGGCGGGGTGATCTTGATCGCGTCTTCCTTGCCGCTGACGCGGAAGTTCGTCAGCTGCTTGGTGCGAACGGCATTGACCACGAGGTCGTTGTCGCGGCTGTGGATGCCCACGATCATGCCCTCGTAGACGGGGTCGCCCGGCTTGACGAACATGCGCCCGCGGTCGTCGAGCTTGCCCAGCGCGTAGGTGACGATCTCGCCGTCTTCCTGGCTGATCAGCACGCCGTTCTTGCGCCCGCCGATCTCGCCCTTGTAGGGCTCGTAGCCGTCGAACACGTGGCTCATGAGGCCTGTGCCGCGCGTGAGGTTGAGGAACTCGCCCTGAAAGCCGATGAGGCCGCGCGCCGGGACGCGGTACTCCAGGCGCACGCGCCCGCGGCCGTCGGGCTGCATGTCCAGCAGCTCGCCCTTGCGCAGGCCGAGCTCCTGCATCACGCCGCCCTGGTGCGCGTCCTCCACATCCACCGTGAGCTGCTCCATCGGCTCGTGGCGCTCCTTGCCCTCGGGCCCGTCCACATCGTGGAAGACCACCTTGGGCCGCGACACGGCGAGCTCGTAGCCCTCGCGGCGCATGTTCTCCAGCAGGATCGTCAGGTGCAGCTCGCCGCGGCCGGCCACCTCGAAGATTCCATCCTCGTCGGTGTCGGTCACGCGGAGCGCGACATTGCTCTGCAGTTCGCGGTCGAGCCGGTCGCGGATCTGCCGGCTCGTCACGAACTTGCCCTCGCGACCGGCCAGCGGCGAGGTGTTGACGCAGAAATTCATCGTCAGCGTGGGCTCGTCGATCTGCAGCATCGGCAGCGGCGTGGGCGACTCCAGGCTCGTGAGCGTCTCGCCGATGCCGATGTTCTCGATGCCGTTGACGAGCACGATATCGCCCGGGCCCGCGCGCTCGGCCGGCACCCGCTCCAGGCCCTCGAACTTGAGGATCTGGTTCACGCGCGCCTTGCGCATCGGACCCTCGGGGCCCGCGCACACCGCCACGTCCTGGCCCGCGCGCAGCTCGCCGTTGTGGACGCGACCGATGCCGATGCGCCCGACGTAGCTCGAGTAGTCGAGCGAGCAGATCTGCAGCTGCAGCGGCTCGGTCTCGCTGCCCTGGTGCGGCGGCACGTGGCGCAGGATGCAGTCGAAGAGGGGCGCGAGGTCGGTCCCCGTCTCGCCGGGCTGCAGGCTCGCCCAGCCGTTCAGGCCCGAGGCATACACCACCGGGAAGTCGAGCTGCTCCTCGGTGGCGCCGAGCTTGTCGAAGAGGTCGAAGGTGGCATTGATGACATAGTCGATGCGCGAGCCGGGGCGGTCGACCTTGTTGACCACCACGATGGGCTTGAGGCCCTGGGCCAGCGCCTTCTTGGTCACGAAGCGCGTCTGCGGCATCGGCCCTTCGACGGCATCCACCAGCAGCAGCACGCCGTCGACCATCGACAGCACGCGCTCCACCTCGCCGCCGAAGTCGGCGTGCCCGGGGGTGTCCACGATGTTGACGTGCGTGCCCTGCCACGACACGGCGCAGTTCTTGGCCAGGATGGTGATGCCGCGCTCGCGCTCGAGGTCATTGCTGTCCATCACGCGCTCGGCGATCTTCTCGTTCTCGCGGAAGGTGCCGCTCTGGCGCAGCAACTGGTCCACGAGCGTGGTCTTGCCGTGGTCGACGTGCGCGATGATGGCGATGTTTCGGATCTGGCTGTTCATGGTCGGGGGCTTTCGGCAAGCAGGGCCTGCACTTCCAGGGGGCTGAGCAGGCGG
>JBIIED010000173.1:0-7325 GCA_044237995.1 Rubrivivax sp.
GCCCTCGCTGATCCAGCGCCGGCGCTCCACCAGCTCCTCGTGCATCAGCGCGATCTGCCCGGCCGGGCCGCCGAAGCTGATGCAGCCGAGCCGAAACCAGTAGCGCAGCGCCTCGCCCATCCCGGGCGCACGCGGCGCAAGCGGCTCGCCGTGTTCGTCGAAGGGGCCGGCCAGACGCGGGTCGAAGCCAGTGGCACGCTGCAGGCTCGAGGCGCTGCCGCCAGGCTCCACGCTGGTGGGCCACAGGCTGGGTGCGCGGGAGGCTGCGTCCGCGGCGGCCCCGTCCGGGGCCCCTTCTTCGGGGCCGGGCGGGTTTCGTGGGTGCGAAGGGGTCATGCGCGGCACTCGAAGGGGAATAATACGCAGTTCCCCTGTGCTGCCCCGGCTTGCCCGCGCGCCTCATGAGCTTCAATCCCCTCGACAACAAATCCCAGGCCTGGTCGGCGCTGTTCAGCGAGCCGATGAGCGAGCTGGTGCAGCGCTACACGGCCAGCGTCGACTTCGACAAGCGGATGTGGCGCGCCGACATCGCGGGCAGCCTGGCGCATGCGCGCATGCTCGCGGCCCAGGAGATCATCTCCACGCAGGACCTCGCCGACATCGAGCGCGGCATGGCGCAGATCACGGCCGAGATCGAGTCGGGCAGCTTCACCTGGAAGCTCGAGCTCGAGGACGTGCACCTCAACATCGAGGCGCGCCTGACGCAGCTCGTGGGCGACGCGGGCAAGCGGCTGCACACCGGCCGCTCGCGCAACGACCAGGTGGCCACCGACGTGCGGCTGTGGCTGCGCGGGGAGATCGACGCGCTGTCTCCGCTGCTGGCCGAGATGCAGCGCGGCCTGGTCGAGCTCGCCGCGCGCCACACGGACACCGTGATGCCCGGCTTCACCCACCTGCAGGTGGCTCAGCCGGTGAGCTTTGCCCACCACCTGCTGGCCTACGTGGAGATGTTCGCGCGCGATGCCGAACGCCTGGCCGACGTGCGCCGGCGCGTGAACCGGCTACCGCTGGGTGCGGCCGCACTGGCCGGCACGAGCTACCCGCTGGACCGCGAGGCGGTGGCGCGCGCGCTGGGCTTCGAGGACGTGTGCCGCAACAGCCTGGACGCCGTGAGCGACCGCGACTTCGCGCTCGAGTTCTCGGCCTTCGCCTCGATCTGCATGGTGCACGTCTCGCGCCTGGCCGAGGAGATCGTGCTGTGGATGAGCCAGAACTTCGGCTTCATCGACCTGGCCGACCGCTACTGCACGGGCTCGTCGATCATGCCGCAGAAGAGGAACCCCGACGTGGCCGAGCTCGCGCGCGGCAAGTCCGGCCGCGTGGTGGGCCATCTCATGGGGCTGCTCACGCTCATGAAGGGCCAGCCCCTGACCTACAACAAGGACAACCAGGAAGACAAGGAGCCGCTCTTCGACACCGTGGACACGCTGCGCGACACGCTGCGCATCATGGCCGAGATGGTGGGCGGCACGGTCGATCCGGCCACCGGTGCGCGCAGCGGCGGGCTCATCGTGAAGGCCGAGGCGATGGAGCGCGCCGCGCTGCGCGGCTACGCCACCGCCACGGACCTGGCCGACTACCTCGTGAAGAAGGGGCTGGCCTTCCGCGACGCGCACGAGGTCGTGGCGCACGCGGTGAAGGTGGCACTGGGCCAGGGCGTGGACCTGGCGCAGCTGCCGCTGGCCACGCTGCAGGGCTTCGATGCCCGCATCGGCGAGGACGTGTTCGAGGTGCTCACGCTGCGCGGCTCGATGAACGCGCGCGCCGTCACGGGCGGCACCGCACCTTCGCAGGTGCGGGTGCAGATCGCGCGCCATCGCGCGCGGCTGGCCGGCTGAGCGGCCACGGGGGGCGCCCCTGAGCCGGCGCTGGATCTGCCACCTCGACATGGACGCGTTCTACGCGTCCGTGGAACTGCTGCGCTACCCCGAGTTGCGAGGCCAGCCCGTGGTGATCGGTGGCGGGCGGCGCCACCAGCCCGAACGGCAGGCCGACGGCAGCTGGCTCTTCGCCACGCTCAGCGGCTACGCGGGCCGGGGCGTGGTCACGACCGCCACCTACCCGGCGCGCGACTTCGGCGTGCACTCGGGCATGGGGCTCATGAAGGCGGCGGCACTGTGCCCGCAGGCCGTCCTGCTGCCGGTGGACTTCGACGAGTACCGGCGCCACTCGCGGGCCTTCAAGGCAGCCGTGGCCGAGATCGCCCCGGTGATCGAGGACCGCGGCATCGACGAGATCTACATCGACCTGACCGAGGTGCCCGGTGCGCAGGACGCCGTGGCCCACGACCCGCACGGCGGCGTGCGTGCGCTGGCCCAGGAGATCCGCAACAACGTGCTGCGCCGCACCGGCCTGACCTGCTCGGTGGGTGTGACGCCCAACAAGCTGCTGAGCAAGATCGCCTCGGAGCTGGAAAAGCCAGACGGCCTGACGGTGCTGACCGAGGCCGACCTCGCCTCGCGCATCTGGCCGCTGGCCGTGCGCAAGGTCAACGGCATCGGCCCCAAGGCGGCCGACAAGCTGCTGGCCCTGGGCGTGCGCACGGTGGGCGATCTGGCAGCCCGGCCGCGCGCCGAGCTCATCGAGTCATTCGGCCGCAGCTATGGCGCCTGGCTGCACGAGGTGGCCCACGGGCGTGACGACCGCCCGTTGGTGACGCACAGCGACCCCGTGTCCAGCAGCCGGGAGACCACCTTCGAGCGCAACCTCCACGCCGTGCGCGACCGCGCCGAACTCGGCGAGATCCTCACCCGGCTGTGCACCCAGGTGGGGCTGGACCTGCAGCGCAAGGGCTGGCGCGCCCGCACCATCGGCATCAAGCTGCGCTTCGAGGATTTCAAGACCGTCACGCGTGACCTGACCCTGGACAACCCGACAGCCGATGGGCGCGAGATCCGCCACGCCGCCGGGCAATGCCTCAAGCGGGTGGAGTTCAGGCAGCGGCTGCGGCTGCTCGGGGTGCGAGCGTCGGGCCTGACCCGCAGCGTCGAGCCGCTCCACTAGACTTCACGCCACCACCCAAGCGACCGGCCGGAGGACCCCACCCATGACCGTGATCACGAACATCGAGGACCTGCGCGTGCTCGCGCAAAAGCGCGTACCCCGCATGTTCTACGACTATGCCGACTCCGGCTCGTGGACGGAGAGCACCTACCGCGCCAACGAGAGCGACTTCCACAAGATCAAGCTGCGCCAGCGCGTGGCCGTGAACATGGAAGGGCGCACCACCGCCGCGAAGATGGTGGGCATCGACATGAAGATGCCCGTGACCATCGCCCCCACGGGCTTGACCGGCATGCAGCATGCGGATGGCGAGATCCTCGCGGCGAAGGCCGCCGAGAAGTTCGGCGTGCGCTTCACGCTCTCCACGATGAGCATCTGCTCGATCGAGGACATCGCCGCGCACACCACGCAGCCCTTCTGGTTCCAGCTCTACGTGATGCGCGACCGTGACTTCATCGAGCGCCTGATCGACCGTGCCAAGGCCGCGAAGTGCGACGCGCTCGTGCTGACCCTGGACCTGCAGATCCTCGGCCAGCGCCACAAGGACCTCAAGAACGGCTTGTCGGCCCCGCCCAAGCTCACGCTGCCCAACATCCTGAACATGATGACCAAGCCGCGCTGGTGCCTCGGCATGCTCGGCACGCCCAGGCGCCAGTTCGGCAACATCGTCGGGCACGTGAAGGGCGTGACCGACATGGCCAACCTCGGCGCCTGGACGGCCCAGCAGTTCGACCCGCGCCTGAACTGGGGCGACGTGGAGTGGATCAAGAAGCGCTGGGGCGGCAAGCTCATCCTCAAGGGCATCCAGGACGTGGAGGACGCTCGCCTGGCCGTGCAAAGCGGTGCGGATGCGCTGATCGTCAGCAACCACGGCGGGCGTCAGCTCGACGGCGCACAAAGCAGTATCGAGGCGCTGCCGGCCATCGCGGCCGAGGTGGGCTCGCGCATCGAGGTGCACATGGACGGCGGCATCCGCTCCGGCCAGGACGTGCTCAAGGCCTGGGCCCTGGGCGCGCGCGGCACCTACATCGGCCGCGCCTTCCTCTACGGCCTGGGCGCGATGGGCGAGGCGGGCGTCACCAAGGCCCTGGAGATCATCCACAAGGAGCTCGACCTGACGATGGCCTTCTGCGGGCGCACGAGGCTGGCCGACGTGGACACGTCGATCCTGCTGCCGGGGACTTTCCCGCGGGTCTGAGCCGCTTGAGGGCCCTCGGACCTGCTGGCCCTGCGGCCGTCAGGTCGTCAGGTCGTCAGGTCTTGGGCAGCGTCACCCCGCGCTGCCCCTGGTACTTGCCGCCGCGGTCCTTGTAGCTCGTCTCGCAGACCTCGTCGCTCTCGAAGAAGAGCACCTGCGCGCAGCCTTCCCCGGCGTAGATCTTGGCCGGCAGCGGCGTGGTGTTGCTGAACTCGAGTGTCACGTAGCCCTCCCATTCGGGCTCGAAGGGCGTGACGTTGACGATGATCCCGCAGCGGGCGTAGGTGCTCTTGCCCAGGCAGATCGTGAGCACGTTGCGCGGGATGCGGAAGTACTCCACCGTGCGCGCCAGGGCGAAGGAGTTCGGCGGGATGATGCAGACCTCGCTTTGGATGTCCACGAAGCTGCGCTCGTCGAAGGCCTTCGGATCCACCACCGTGCTGTAGACGTTGGTGAAGACCTTGAACTCGGGCGCGCAGCGGATGTCGTAGCCGTAGCTGCTTGTGCCGTAGCTGACGATGCGGTGGCCGTCGGGGGCGGTGCGTACCTGGCCCGGCTCGAAGGGCTCGATCATGCCGTGCTGCTCGGCCATGCGGCGGATCCACTTGTCGCTCTTGATGCTCATGCCAGGCTCACGTGATGCACCCAGGCGGTGCGAGGGAGTTCAGGGTGCGGCGGCGGCGCGACGCCGGCTGCCGGGTGGGGGCGGCCCCGCCTATCGCAGCCGCGGCCGCGAGCGTAGCATTGGCCCCGACACGAGCCTTCCCGGGAGCCTGCACCATGGCCACGCCCTTTCGCCCTGCCTTCACCCTGCTGGCCCAGTACGCCGAGTACCACCGCGACCGGCGCAACATCCAGACCCATCTCGTGGGCGTGCCGCTCATCGTGTTCGCCATCGGCGTGCTGCTGTCGCGCCCGGCCTTCGAGTTCGCCGGGTTCGCCCTCACGCCGGCTTGGGTGATGTTCGCGCTCACGGCTGCGTGGTACCTCACGCGCGGCGAGCTGGCCCTCGGGGTGGCCGTCACCGCGATGGTGGGCTCGCTCATCGCACTGGCGCACCAGTTGCCGCTGCCGGGCACGGCGGCCTGGCTGAGCTGGGGCGTGGGCCTGTTCGTCGTGGGCTGGATCATCCAGTTCATCGGCCACTACTACGAGGGCCGCAAGCCGGCCTTCGCCGACGACATCGTCGGGCTGCTGGTGGGCCCGATGTTCGTCGCGCTCGAGCTGCTGGCGCTGGCGGGCCTGTTCAAGCCGCTCATGGCCCGCATCGAGACCCATGCCGGGCCGACGCGGCTGCGCGACCTGGCCCACCCGGCGGCCTGATCCGCCGGAACCGGCCGGCAGCCTGAACCGGCGGAATCGACCGGCGAGGCTCCCCTCAGCGCCCGGCGTTCGGAAAGAAGAGCGGCTCGCCGCCGATCCTGTACGAGGCGATCGACGCCTGTCCGGCCGGCGAGACGAGCCAGTCCGCGAAGGCCTGTGCCAGGGCATGCTTGACATGCGGGTGCCGGGCCGGGTTCACCACCATCACGCCGTAGCCATTGAAGAGGCTGCGGTCTCCCTCCACGAGGATCCTGAGCTCCCCGCGGTTGCGAAAGGCCAGCCACGTGCCGCGGTCGGTGAGCACGTAGGCGCCCATGGCGGAGGCCATGTTCAGCGCCGGCCCCATCCCGCATCCGCACTCCCGGTAGCCGGCGGGCTTGCGCGCGGCCAGTTCGATCGCCGCGCGCTGCCACAGGCGCAGCTCGGCCGCGTGCGTGCCGCTGCGGTCACCGCGCGAGACGAAGATCGCGGGGCTGGCCGCCAGACGCGCCAGGGCGTTCGCGATGTCGCCCCCGGCCACCTTCGCGGGGTCCGCGGCCGGGCCCACGAGCACGAAGTCGTTGTACATGACGTCGCGCCGCTGCGTGGCAAAGCCCTCGGCGACGAACCGCTGCTCGGCGGCGAGGTCGTGCACCAGCACGGCATCGGCATCGCCCCGGCGCGCCGCATCCAGCGCCTGCCCGGTGCCCAGCGCCACCACGCGCACGTCGATGCCGCTGGCCTGCTTGAAGGCGGGCAGGATGTGGCCGAACAGGCCCGACTGCTCGGTGGAGGTGGTGGAGGCCAGCACGATGAAGCGCTCCTGCGCAGCCTGCGCTGCCCAGGCAGGCATCAGGAGCCCAGCCGTGGCCAGAGTCATCAGGAACAGCCTGCGCGCCCTGGAGTGGGCTGCCTGGAGGGCTGCCTGGAGGGCTGCCTGGAGGGCTGCCTGGAGGGCTGCCTGGAGGGCTGCCTGGAGGGCCGCCTGGACAGTCGCCTGGGGCGGACCCGAATGACTCACCATGGCAGCTCTCCTTTGAGGAACTGCGCCGCAGGCGCGGGCAGCGGGTCGTTGAAGAAGTGCGCCACTGGCAGGTCCACCAGCAGCCGGCCGGCGTCGAGGTAGAGCGCCCGGGTGGCCAGGCGCTTGGCCTGCCCGAGGTTGTGCGTGCTGAGCACGACGGTGAGCCCTTCTTCGGCGAAGTCCTGGACGAGAGCCTCCACCTCGCGCTTGGCACCGGGGTCCAGGCTCGCGGTGGGTTCATCCAGGAAGAGCAGCTGCGGCCGGGTGGCCCAGGCGCGGGCCAGCGCCAGGCGCTGCTGCTGGCCGGCGGAGAGTTCGCGCCCCGCGCGCCGGGCCTGCGCGCCCAGGCCCACGCGGGCCAGCGCCTGCGCCACGCGCTCGCCATGCTGTGCGCGCGGCACGCCGCGCAGCCACAGCGCCACCCGGACGTTGGCCTGCGCCGAGAGGTGGAGCAGGAAGGGCCGCTGGAAGAGCATGGCCCCGAGCGGCGATCCGGGCTGGCCCTGCCCGGGGGCATCGGGCGCCACCTCGCGCGAGCCCGCGTCGGGGCGGACGATGCCGTGCAGCAGGCGCAACAGGGTGGTCTTGCCCGAGCCGTTGGCCCCCACCAGGGCAATGCGCTCCCCTCGGCGCACTTCCAGATCCACGTCGCGCAGCGCCTGCACCGCGCCGAAGCGCACGCTCGCCGCGCGCAGCGCCACCAGCGGCTGCTCCCGGCTCACGCCTGTGCCTCGGCCGGCCGCCGCCCGAGCCCTTGCACGAGCCCGATGGCCAGGTTCACCACCCCCACCACGCCCA
>JBIIED010000174.1:0-7317 GCA_044237995.1 Rubrivivax sp.
CGGGCGCATCCAACGACTTCGAGCGCGCCACGCAGATCGCGCGCGACATGGTCACCCGCTACGGCATGACCGACGAGCTCGGCCCGATGGTCTACGCGGAGAACGAGGGTGAGGTCTTCCTGGGCCGATCGGTCACGAAGACGACCAACATGTCCGAGGCGACCATGCAGAAGGTCGACAAGGTGGTGCGCCGCATCATCGACGACCAGTACGGCGTGGCGCGCCGGCTCATCGAGGACAACAAGGACAAGATGCACGCGATGGCGCGCGCGCTGCTCGAGTGGGAGACCATCGACAGCGACCAGATCGACGACATCATGGGCGGCAAGCCCCCGCGCCCGCCCAAGGACTGGACGTCGCAGCCCCCGCGCAGCAGCGGGGGGCCTTCGGCGCCGGTGTCGCCCACCGACAGCGCGCCCGCCGCTGCCTGAGGCGGGTCCGCTCGCTCCTGCCTGGCTGAGTCTTGGCTGAACGTTGCATGAGTCTGCGTTGAGCAGCAGGAAGCATTTCGGCACCGATGGCATCCGTGGTGCCGTCGGCCGCTCCCCGATCACGCCGGACTTCATGCTGCGCCTCGGGCATGCGGTGGGGCGCGTGCTGCGGCGCGAGTCCGAGCGGCCGTCCGTCGTGATCGGCAAGGACACGCGGCTGTCGGGCTACATGATCGAGTCGGCTCTGGAGGCCGGCTTCGCTTCTGCCGGCGTGAACGTGCTCCTCAGCGGCCCGTTGCCCACGCCCGGGGTGGCCTACCTCACCCGTGCGCTGCGCCAGGACCTGGGCGTGGTGATCAGCGCCTCCCACAACCCGTACCACGACAACGGCGTCAAGTTCTTCTCCGCCAGCGGCGAGAAGCTGCCCGATGCGTGGGAGCTGGCGGTCGAGCAGTCCCTCGACGAGCCCGCCCAGTGGGTGGACTCGGCGGGCCTGGGCCGCGCGCGGCGCATCGATGACGCGGCCGGGCGCTACACGGAGTTCTGCAAGAGCACCTTCCCGAACGCGCTGTCGCTGCGCGGCATGAAGCTCGTGGTAGATGCTGCGCACGGTGCGGCCTACCACGTGGCGCCGGACGTGTTCCACGAACTCGGTGCGCAGGTGCACACCATCGGTTGCAAGCCCGATGGCATGAACATCAACGACGGCGTGGGCGCCACTGCCCCGCAGGCGCTGGTGGAAGCGGTGCGTGCGCAGGGGGCCGACTATGGCGTGGCGCTCGACGGCGATGCCGATCGGCTGCAGATGGTGGACGCCAGCGGCCGCCTCTTCAACGGCGACGAGCTGCTCTACGTGATGGCCGCAGACCGCCTGGAGCAGGGCCAGTCGATTGCCGGCGTGGTGGGCACGCTGATGACCAACATGGCCGTGGAGCTTGCCTTGCGTGCGGCCGGGGTGGAACTCGTGCGCGCGAAGGTGGGTGACCGCTACGTGCTCGAGGAGCTGAGCACGCGCGGCTGGCAGCTCGGCGGCGAGGGCTCGGGCCATCTGCTGGCCCTGGATTGCCACACCACGGGCGATGGCATCGTCAGCGCCTTGCAGGTGCTGCAGGCGGTGCGGCGCCGGGGCCGCACGCTCGCGCAGCTGCTCGAGGGCGTCACGCTCTTCCCGCAGGTGCTGCTCAACGTGCGGCTGGCCGAGGGCGTGGACTGGAAGACACACGCGGGGCTCGCGCGGGAACGCTCGCAGGCCGAGCAGGCCTTGGCTGGCACGGGCCGGGTGCTGATCCGCCCCTCGGGCACGGAGCCGGTGCTGCGCATCATGGTGGAGGCCAGGCAGGCCGAGCAGGCGCACCAGCTCGCCGGGCAGATGGCGCAGGCGCTCGCAGCAAACTGATCGGGCCCGCCCCGAGGCGAGGCGGGCCCGTGTCGAGGCAAGAGCCAGGCAGGGCCCGCGCGCGAACGCCCGCGCGGGTTCCAGGCCTGGGCAAGAGCCTCAGGTGCCGACGCGGCCGCCGTTGTTCTTCGTGATCACCACCGTCGCCGAGCGCGGCCGCTTGCCCGCGCCGTAGCCGACGTTGCTCGGCCACTGGCTCGTGTACTTCGTCGGGTCGGCCAGGTTGGCCGCGGTGGTGCCGTCGCCCGGGTGCTGGATGTTGATGAAGATCGTCTTGCCGTCGGGCGTCTCGCACAGGCCCGTGACCTCGCTGTCATAGGGCCCGACATAGAAGCGCTTGAGCGTAGCGGCCGTCGGCTTGGCGCCCATGCGCGTTGTCACGGACGTCCCGCCGCTGTAGCTCAGCGTGACCGCCGAGCCGTCGCCGAGCTGGCCCGGGATGCCGGCCACCAGCATGCAGTTGGTCACGTCGGTGTACGCGCCGTCATCGGTCTGGATCCAGCACAGGCCCGTGCTGCGCGTGAAGGCGAGACCGTCCGGGCTGGAGAAGTCCTGGTCGGCCGTCAGGCCCGACAGGTTCACGAGCTTGGCGTCAGCGCCGGCTTCGCTGCCAAAGAGGTAGACGTCCCAGTTGAAGTTCGTGGCCTCGGGGTTCGCGTCCTTGAAGCGCAGGATGTGGCCGTTGACGTTGCCGGTAGCCGTGGACTGGCCAGCGAAGACGTCGGTGTAGGCGCGCGGGTTCGCGGCATCGACCTTGGTCTGCGTGCCGGTCGGGGCCACGCGGCGGCTGCTGTTGTTGGTCATCGTGATGTAGAGCTCACCCGTCGTCGGGTGCACGTCGACCCACTCCGGACGGTCCATCTTGGTCGCGCCCACCGCGTCGGCGGCGATGCGGGTGTGGATGTAGATTTCGGCTTGGTCCGTGAAGCCGAACGACGCCGCGGCGATAGCCGGGTTCGTCACGGTCAGCTCGATCCACTGGCCCGTGCCATCGTCGTTGAACTTGGCCACGTAGAGCTTGCCGCGGTCGAGGTACTTGTCGCCTATCGCCAGGCGGTCGGCTGCGGTGGCGTCGGCCGGGTTCCAGTTCTCGGTGGACACCCACTTGTAGACATACTCGTTCTGCGAGTCGCAGCCCATGTAGACGACGACGGGCTTGCCCGCCACCGGCAGGCCGAATGCCGAGTTCTCGTGGGCGAAGCGGCCCAGGCCGGTGCGCTTCTTCACCACCGAGCTCGCGTTGTACGGGTCGATCTCGACCATGAAGCCCTGGCCGAACCACTCGTGGCGGTAGTCGTCGCTGCCGTCGGTGCTGGTGCCGACGACGCTCGTGTTCCAGCGGACGTACTTGTCGTCGGTGCCGGCGGTCTCCCAGCCGTAGCGGCTGTTGGCCGCGCTCGTGGCGGTCACGTTACGGCCGTAGCGGGCAAACGAGGCGTTGAGCTTCGCGCTGCGCTTGGCCTGGTCTCCGGCTGAGCGGAAGTAGTAGCCCGACCAGTTCTCCTCGGTCGTCAGCAGCGTGCCCCACAGCGTCTTGCCGTTGCCGCAGTTGTTCATCGTGCCGCGCGTGCGCGTGCCGTTCGGGGAGTACTTGGTCACGAAGAGAGCGTTGCCGCGGGCCGGGCCCGAAAGCTCCATGGGGGTCGTGCCGGTGATCCGGCGGTTGAAGGGGGAGTTCACCACCGCCGCGAACTTGCCGGCGGAGTCCTTGGCCACCTCGGCCACCGTCACGCCATGGCAGTCGACCTCGATGTCGACCTCCGAGGCCGGGCGCGGGCGCGGGCTGCCGCCGTTGGCATGCAGCACCACGGGCGTGATGTACTCGTGGTTCATCGCCAGCAGCGCGCGGGCGCTGCTGTTGTCGTCACGCGCGCCGGCGGCGGACAGGCCGAAGTACTGGATGCCGTCATGGCAGTCGCCCACGCGCTTGTCGTAGCCGGTGTCGGTGCCGTCGTTCTTGTAGGCCGGCACGTTGGCAAAGAGCGGATCGCCGCAGGCGAGCATCACGCTCGCGGTGTAGCCGCTGGGTACGGTGTTCGTGTCGGCCAGCGTCTTGGCCACGGCCGTGAAGCCCAGCAGCGTCTCGGTGGGCGTGGGGCTCACCGGGGCCGGGGCGGGTGCGGGGTTGTCACCACCGCCGCAGCCGCTCAGGGCCAGCGGCGCGAACAGGGTGGCGATGGCGCCACCGAGGCCGCCGCGCAGCAGGTTGCGGCGGTTCAGGCCGGCGTTCAGCACGTCCTGGAAGTGCGGGTTCGACGACTGGTTGTTGTCGAGGTCGTCGGGGTCGGTGAAGCTCGTGGACAGGTCGGTACGGGCGTTCATGAAGGCTCCTGGAGCAGGGGTGGAAAGCCCCAGTACCTTCGCAAGCTCGTGCGACATGCCCGTGAAGGAGCGATGTCAGCCGTGTCGCGGTTTCTTCATCGGTCTGTCATGAAGCCCAAATCGGTTGCGCCGGCATGGGCCAGCGGTCTGCATCCGGTCGCGAGGACCTCAAGCCCGCAGGGCTCACCCTGGCAGCAGTGCTGCGTGAGGTAGGCCAGCAAGGCGTTCATCGAGCCGATGGCCGGGCGGTAGACGATGTGGCGACCCGTCCGCTCGGAAGTAACCAGGCCGGCCGTGACGAGTTCCTTGAGGTGAAACGACAAGGACGACGCCGGCAGCGCGAGCATGGCGGCGAGCACGCCCGGGGTCAGGCCTGCCGGTCCGGCGCCCACGAGGGCACGGAACACGCGAAGCCTCATCGTCTGGGCAAGCGCGGACAGGGCCACCACGGCCCGTGCCTCGCTCATCGCGGGCGAAAGGGTGGGGTGGGCGGCAGGCCTCATGGGCCCGTCGCCCGTGCCAGGGCCAGGCGCGTGGGCAGCGCCAGCGTCACGAGGCTGCACGCCGCCAGCATCAGCGCCGAGCCGGCCAGCGTCCAGCCCAGGCCGCCCCACTGGTAGAGCACACCCGACAACAGCGTGCCCAGGAAGCGCCCCAGCGCGTTGGCGGCGTAGTAGAAGCCCACGTCCTCAGCCGCCGTCTCCGAACCGGCATAGGCCAGCACCAGGTAGGAGTGCACCGAGGAGTTCACGGCGAAGGCCACGCCAAAGAGCGCGAGCCCGCCCACGACGATCCACTCCAGGTGCGGAGCCCCGGTGAAGACGAGGCCGGCCAGCACGAGGGGCACGGCCGTGAGCCCAAAGGACCAGGCGCGGGCTGCTGGCACCTCGCTCGACAGGCCATCGGTACTGCGGCGCACGAGGGCCGGCGCGGCGGCTTGCACGGCGCCGTAGCCGATCGTCCACAGGGCCAGGAAGGCTCCCACCATCGTGAAGTTCCAGCCCGAGGCGTACAGGAACACCGGCACGCCGACCACGAACCAGACGTCTCGTGCACCGAAGAGCGCCACCCGGGCGGCAGCCAGCAGGTTGATGCCGCGGTTCTTGGCGAAAAGTTCGCGCGCCGAACGTGAGGCCTTCGCCTTGCCCATCAAGGCCGGCACGAAGGCCAGCACCCCGATCAGCACGGCTGCGAGTGCCGCGGCCATGGCCCACAGCGCGGCCTGGAAGCCCAGCGTCTGCAGCAGCACGCCGCCGAGGAAGAAGCCTGCCCCCTTCATCGCGTTCTTGCTGCCGGTGAAGAAGGCCACCCACTTGAACAGGCGCCCGGAGGCGCTGCCCGCGGTGAGCTTGATGGCCGACTTGCTCGCGGTCTTGGTGAGGTCCTTGGCGACGCCGCAAACTCCCTGGGCGAGCACCACCCAGGCCACCGACGCCGCGGCCGTCCAGCCCGGCTGCAAGGCCGAGAGCAACAGGAAGCCCGCGATCTGCGTGGCCAGGCCCACGGCCAGCATGCGGGCGATGCCATAGCGCGTGGCCAGCCACCCGCCCACCAGGTTGGCGACGATGCCGGCGGCCTCGTAGAGCAGGAACAGGAACGCGAGCGTGAAGGGGGAGTAGCCCAGGCGGTAGAAGTGCAGCAGCACGAGCATGCGCAGCGCGCCGTCCGTGAGCGTGAAGCCCCAGTAGGCCGTGGTGACGAGCGCGTAGTGGCGGGTGCCGGCATCCATGGCCTCAGAACCCCGCGGCGCGCAGCTGGCAGGCCAGGTCCACCATCCGGCAGGCGTAGCCCATCTCGTTGTCGTACCAGGCGTAGACCTTGAGCAGCGTGCCGTCGGTCACCATCGTGGAGGGGGCGTCGACGATGGAGCTGCGCGTGTCGCGCGCGTAATCGGCGCTCACGAGCGGTCGCTCCTCGTAGCCGAGGATGCCGGCCAGCGACCCCGCGGCAGCGGCGGCGAAGAGCGCGTTCACCTCTTCTGCGGTGGTGGCGCGCTGCAGCTCGAAGACGCAGTCGGTGAGCGAGGCGTTGAGCACCGGTGCGCGCACCGCGTGGCCGTTGAGCTTGCCCTTGAGCTCGGGGTAGATCAGGGCGATGGCGGTGGCGCTGCCGGTGGTGGTGGGGGCCAGGCTCGTCATGGCGCTGCGGGCGCGGCGCAGATCCTTGTGGGGCGCATCCACCACCACGTTGGTGTTGGTGGGGTCATGAATGGTCGTGATCTGGCCGTGGCGGATACCGATGGCCTCGTGCACCACCTTCACCACCGGGGCCAGGCAGTTCGTGGTGCATGAGGCGGCGGTGACGATGTGGTGGCGTGCGGGGTCGTAGAGGTGGTCGTTCACGCCCACGACGATGTTGAGCACGTCACCCACCTTGACGGGGGCAGCCACGATCACGCGCTGCGCGCCGCGGTCGAGATGGCCTTGCAGGGTCTCGGGCGTGAGGAACTTGCCGGTGCACTCGAGCACCACGTCCACGCCGAGCTCACCCCAAGGAATCGCGCCCGGGGTGGCGTGTTCGGTGAAGCCCAAGGTGCGCCCGTCGATGCGAACGGCCGAAGGCCCTTCAGCCCGGATGTCGGCGCGCCAGCGGCCCTGCACGGTGTCGAAGGTGAGCAGGTGCGCGGTGGCGGCGCTGCCGCCCTTGATCTCGTTGAGGTGCACGACCTCGAGGCGATTGGCCGCGCGCGGGTCGTCCAGGGGACGCTCCGCCGCACCTGCGGCCGCACGCAGGGCCAGGCGACCGATCCTGCCCATTCCGTTGATACCCACACGCATCGCAGCTCCTGACGAGAGTTCGAGAAAAGTCGAATTGTTGGGTGTGGCTGTGACGGCTGCGTGACACCTGGAGGGCTCGATGTTCGACCTGGCCACCCCACGGCCCGGCGCCGGCTCGAGCCCTGGCGCCGGGCCGGGCCGCAATCAGGCGCCAATCACCCCGCCGTCATCCCGCGTGATGACGATGGTCGCCGAGCGAGGCCGGCCTGGGCGACCGTAGCCCTTGTTGCCGGGCCACTTGCTGCTCGCATCAACGATGGTCTTTGCGTCTTCACCCGGATGCTGGATGTTCACGAAGAGCGTGCGGCCATCCGGCGTCTCCGTGATGCCGGTGATCTCACTGCCCTTCGGGCCCACGAGGAAGCGGCGCAACCTGGCCTCGCCGAGCGCG
>JBIIED010000175.1:0-7305 GCA_044237995.1 Rubrivivax sp.
GACTGTGCGGCGAGTTGGCGTTCCACCACCTCCAGGCCCGTCTCCACCCAGTGCCGGTACCAGCGGTTCTTGTCGTCCTCGGACACGCCCAGGGGCCCGACGAGGTAGCGCAGCACGCGCAGGTTGTTGAGCGGATGGATCTCGCACGCGATGTCCAGCGCCAGGGCTCGCACGCGCGCGCGCTCCAGCGGATCGGCCGGCAGGAGTGGCGGCTGCGGATGCGTCTCATCCAGGTACTCGATGATGGCCAGCGACTGCGTCAGAACCTTGTCGCCGTCGCGCAGCAGCGGCACCAGCCGCGAGGCCGACACCGCTGCATAGGACTCTCCCGTCTGCTCGTTCTTCTGCAGGTGCACCGCGCGGTAGTCGTACTCGATGCCCTTGAGTGCCAGCGCGATCCGCACCCGGTAGGACGCGGAGGAGCGGAAGAAGTTGAAAAGCTCCACCTCAGCGCACCCGCACCCGAAGCTCGCCCAGGCCCTCGATGCGGCCTTCCATCACCTGCCCGCGCGTGACGGCCCCCACCCCTGCGGGCGTGCCGGTGTAGATCAGGTCGCCCGGCTGCAGCACCCAGGCCGCGCTCAGGTGCTCGATGGTCTCGGCCACGTTACAGATCAGGTCAGAGAGGTCACCCTTCTGCTTGAGCTGCCCGTCCACGTGCAGCGTGATCGGGCCGCGAGCCAGCTCGCCCGTGCGGGCCAGCGGATGGATCGGGCCGATGGGTGCGGACTGCTCGAAGGCCTTGCCGATGCACCACGGCCGGCCCTGCTTCTTCATGTCACTTTGCAGGTCGCGGCGCGTCATGTCCAGCCCAATGGCATAGCCGTAGACGTGGCGCAGCGCATCGGCCGCGCGGATGTCCGAGCCGCCGGTGCCGATGGCCACGACGAGCTCGATCTCGTGGTGGAAGTTCGACGTGAGCGTGGGGTAGTCGATCTCACCGGTCTGCCCGTCGGCCACGTAGACGACCGTGTCGGCCGGCTTGAGGAAGAAGAAGGGCGGCTCACGCCCGGTGTGGCCCATCTCCTGGGCGTGCTCGGCGTAGTTGCGCCCGACGCAATAGACACGATGAACCGGAAAGGCCCCGCCACCGACCACGGGGACGAGAACCGGCGCGGGTGCCGCACACACGAGTTCCATCTTCAAGGATCCTGTTTCTGGCGCCGCCAGAGCGACGGCAGCCGATGATGCCACGCTGCCGGCTCGCTACACTGGCTGCATGCTCCACCGCACGCCGATCAAGCACTGCAAGCAATGCGGCCTGCCCGTGGCCTACCGCGTGCCCGAGGGCGACAACCGCGAGCGCGCGGTGTGCGGCGCCTGCACCACGATCCACTACGAGAACCCGCTCAACGTGGTGGGCACGGTACCCGTGTGGGAAGACCAGGTGCTGCTGTGCCTGCGAAACATCGAGCCGCGGCTGGGGTTCTGGACGCTGCCGGCGGGGTTCCTGGAGCTCGGGGAGAGCACCGCCGCCGGCGCGCTGCGCGAGACCGACGAAGAAGCCGGTGCACGCATCGAGCTCGAGGGCCTGTACACCGTGATGAACGTGGTGCGCGTGGGCCAGGTGCACTTCTACTACCGCGCCCGGCTGTGCGACACGCGCTTTGCCCCCGGCCCGGAGACGATAGAGGCCCGACTCTTCCGGGAAGACGAGGTGCCATGGGATCAACTGGCCTTCCGTACGGTGCGCGAAACGCTCGAGCGCTACTTCGCCGATCGCCGCCGCGGCAGCTTCGGGCTGCACTGTGTGGATCTGTAAGCGGAGTCGCCCCGTGTCAACGGTCGGGGCCAGGCAGCCGTTCTTGGCAGGAAGGCTCTGGCACCGTCCCGAGCGAGCCAGTCGGGATTGGACGTTATCCTTGCAGTCTTGCCTGCGGCTCCCTAACCTTCCGTGGTTTTGCTGCTTGCTGTCGTCCCGCGCTTGAAGCGGCCGCGCTCGACAGTCCGACTGAACGCCGTTTCTTCTGAGAGGTAGTCCTCGATGCAATCCCGTCGCCAATTCATCCGCATCGTTCCCGTTGCCGGCGCAGCCCTGCTGGCTGGCCGCGAGGCCCTGGCACAGGCCAGGCTCGACGAGAACGACGCCCAGGCCAAGGCGCTCGCCTACGTGGCCGATGCCACCAAGTCCAAGCACGCCAAGTACCAGAAGGGCCAGGTGTGCACCAATTGCCAGCTCTTCCAGGGCAAGGCCGCCGACGCGTGGGGCGGCTGCCCGCTCTTCGCCGGCAAGCAGGTTGCCGGCCCGGGCTGGTGCAGTGCATGGGTCAAGAAGGCCTGAGCAAAGGTCTCTCTGCCACAACGAAAGGGGCCCCTCGGGGCCCCTTTGCCATTCCTGGGAAGGCTCGCGCCCTCAGCGCCGCGGCGGCGGCAGGTCGGTGCAGCTGCCGTGCGCGGCTTCCGCCGCCAGGCCAATGCTCTCGCCCAGCGTCGGGTGCGGGTGGATCGTCTTGCCGATGTCCACCTCGTCAGCGCCCATCTCGATGGCCAGCGCCACCTCGCCGATCATGTCTCCGGCGTGCGTGCCGACGATGCCTCCGCCCAGGATGCGGTGCGTCTCGGCATCGAAGAGCAGCTTGGTGAAGCCCTCGTCGCGGCCGTTGGCGATGGCGCGTCCCGAGGCGTTCCACGGGAAGAGGCCCTTCTTGACCGCAACGCCGCGAGCCTTCGCGTCGTCCTCGGTGAGGCCCACCCAGGCAACTTCGGGGTCGGTGTAGGCCACGCTCGGGATGACGCGCGCATCGAAGCGCGCCTTCGTGTCGCCAGCGGCCACCTCGGCGGCCACGTGCGCCTCATGCACCGCCTTGTGTGCAAGCATCGGCTGGCCGACGATGTCGCCAATGGCATAGATGTGCGGCACGTTCGTGCGCATCTGCACGTCCACCGGAATGAATCCACGCTCGCTCACCGTGATGCCGGCCTTATCGGCGCCGATCTTGCGCCCATTGGGCGCGCGGCCCACGGCTTGCAGCACGAGGTCGTAGAGCCCCTCGCTGACCTGCCCATCGAGCCCCTCGAACTTCACGCGGATGCCCTCGGCCGTCACCTCGGCACCCACCGTCTTCGTCTTCAGGCGGATGTTGTCGAAGCGCCGCGCGTTCATCTTCTGCCAGACCTTGACGAGATCGCGGTCCGCACCTTGCATCAGGCCGTCCATCATCTCCACCACGTCCAGCCGCGCGCCGAGCGTGGAGTAGACGGTGCCCATCTCCAGCCCGATGATGCCGCCGCCGATGACGAGCATGCGCTCGGGCCGCTGACGCAGCTGCAAGGCGCCGGTGGAGTCGACGATGCGTGGATCCTCGGGCAGGAAGGGCAGGCGCACCGCCTGCGAGCCCGCGGCCACGATGCACTGCGCGAAGCGCACCACCTGCGTCTTGCCGGTCTTCTCCTGGGCTTCGCCAGTGGTCTCCTCCACGGCCACGTGGAAGGGGTCGACGAAGCTGCCGTAGCCGCGCACCACGGTCACCTTGCGCATCTTGGCCATCGCACCCAGGCCGCCGGTGAGCTTGCCCACGACCTTGTTCTTGTGTGCGAGCAGCTTGGTCATGTCCACCTGCGGCGCACCGAAGCTCACGCCCAGTTCCGCGAAGTGGCTCACCTCGTCCATCACCGCGGCCACGTGCAGCAGCGCCTTGCTCGGAATGCAGCCCACGTTCAGGCACACGCCGCCGAGCGAGGCGTAACGCTCCACGAGCACCACCTTCATGCCGAGGTCGGCGGCGCGGAAGGCTGCCGAGTAGCCACCCGGCCCGCCGCCGAGCACGAGAAGGTCGCAGCTGTGGTCGACGGTGCCGGCGTCGGTGGAGGGGTAGGTGGAGGCGATGGCAGCCGTCGCAGCCGGCGCCGGTGCCACTTCAGCGGCTGCAGCACCCTCGGCCTCCAGCAGCAGCAGCACGGTGCCTTCGCTGACCTTGTCGCCCATGGCGACCTTCAGCTCGCGCACCACCCCTGCGGCCGAGGCGGGAATCTCCATCGAGGCCTTGTCGCTCTCGACGGTGATCAGGCTCTGCTCGGCGCGGATGGTGTCGCCGACCTTCACCAGCATCTCGATGATGGCGACTTCCTTGAAGTCCCCGATGTCCGGGACCTTGACTTCGATGAGGGCCATGGCCGTGCCCTCCTTACAGCATCACCCGGCGGAAGTCCGCCAGGATCTGCGCGAAGTAGGCGTTGAAGCGGGCGGCGGACGCGCCGTCGATCACGCGGTGATCCCAGCTCAGCGACAAGGGCAGGATCAGCCGCGGCGCGAACTGCTTGCCGTCCCAGCGCGGCTCGGTGCTGCTGCGGCACACGCCCATGATGGCGACTTCCGGCGCGTTGATGATGGGCGTGAAGTAGCGCCCGCCGATGCCGCCGAGCGAGCTGATGCTGAAGCAGCCTCCGCTCATGTCGGCCGGCGCGAGCTTGCCGTCGCGCGCCTTCCTGGCGAGCTCGCTCATCTCCTGGCTGATCTGCAGGATGCCCTTGCGGTCGGCGTCCTTGATCACGGGCACCACCAGGCCGCTGGGCGTGTCGGCCGCAAATCCGATGTGGAAGTAGCTCTTGAAGACGAGCTGCTCGCCGTCGAGCGAGGCGTTGAACTCGGGGAACTTCTTGAGTGCGGCCACCGCCGCCTTGATCAGGAAGGCGAGCATCGTGACCTTGATGCCAGCCTTCTCGTGCTCCTTGTTGAGCTGCAGCCGGAACGCCTCGAGCTCGGTGATGTCCGCATCGTCGTGGTTCGTCACGTGCGGGATGAGCACCCAGTTGCGGTGCAGATTGGCCCCGCTGATCTTCTTGATGCGAGAAAGGTCCTTGCGCTCGACCGGCCCGAACTTGGCGAAGTCCACCTGCGGCCAGGGCAGCAGGCCCGGGAAGGCGCTGCTGCCCGCTGCAGAAGCCACGGGCGGGGCCTTGGCCTTCTGCGCGGAGGTCTGCATCGAGCCCGTCATCACGGCCTTGACGAAGCCCTGCAGATCCTGCTGCACGATGCGGCCCTTAGGCCCCGTGCCGGCAACCTCCTCGAGCGGCACTCCGAGCTCGCGCGCGAGCTTGCGGATGGAAGGCGATGCATGCGGCAGCCGCGCCGAAACCGTGCCGGGCTGGTGGGCGGGAACCGCAGCGGCAGCCGGCACCGCCACGGGCTCGGCAGCGGAGCTCACCGCTGCCGGCGAAGGCGGGGTGGCCGATGGGGGTGCGGAAATCGGTGCGGCCGCGGTGGCCGCGGGCGCTGCCCCCGGTGCGGGCGCCGGGGCCGCAGCAGATACCGCTTCGCCCTCGGCTTCCAGCATGAGCAGCAGCGTCCCCTCGCCCACCTTGTCGCCCAGCGCGATCTTCATCTCGCGCACCACGCCAGCGTGCGACGACGGAATCTCCATCGAAGCCTTGTCCGACTCCACCGTCACCAGCGACTGCTCGGCCGCCACCCTGTCACCGGGCTTGACCAGCACCTCGATCACGGCAACTTCCTTGAAGTCGCCGATGTCCGGCACCTTCACTTCGATCAACGCCATGGCTTGTCTCCGTTCTTGATGACGATCATGCGTACAGCGGGTTGACCTTGTCGGCCACGATGCCGTACTTGGCAATCGCCTCGGCCACCTTCGCCGCCGGCACCGCGCCCTCCTCCGCCAGCGCCTTGAGCGCCGCCACGACGATGTAGTGGCGGTTGACCTCGAAGTGCTCGCGCAGCCGGCTGCGGAAGTCGCTGCGCCCGAAGCCATCGGTGCCCAGCACCTTGTAGGCGCGCCCCTTGGGCACGAAGGCCCGGATCTGCTCGGCGTAGTTCTTCATGTAGTCGGTGGAGGCGATCACCGGCCCGGCGTGCGGCGCGAGCTGCTGCGTGACGAAGGGCACGCGCGGCTCGGTCGTGGGGTGCAGCAGGTTCCACCGCTCGCAGTCCTGGCCGTCGCGGGTGAGCTCGTTGAAGCTCGGGCAGCTGAAGACGTTGGCCGACACGCCCCAGTCGATGGCCAGCAGCTTGCGCGCCTCCATGCTCTCGCGCAGGATCGTGCCGCTGCCCAGCAGGTTCACGCGCGGCGCCTTCTTGCCGGCCTCGGCCCCCTCCTCCAGCAGGTACATCCCCTTGAGGATGTGCTCCTCGGTGCCGGCCTTCAGGCCCGGCATGGCGTAGTTCTCGTTGAGCAGCGTCAGGTAGTAGAAGACGTTGTCCTGCTTCTCGACCATGCGCTTGAGGCCATGGTGCAGGATCACGCCCACTTCGTGCGCGAAGGTCGGGTCGTAGCTGATGCAGTTGGGGATCGTGCCGGCCAGGATGTGGCTGTGGCCGTCCTCGTGCTGCAGGCCCTCGCCGTTGAGCGTCGTGCGCCCGGAGGTGCCGCCCAGCAGGAAGCCGCGCGCCTGCATGTCGCCGGCGGCCCAGGCGAGGTCGCCGATGCGCTGGAAGCCGAACATCGAGTAGTAGATGTAGAACGGCACCATGATGCGGTTGTTCGTCGAGTACGACGTCGCCGCGGCGATCCAGCTGCTCATGCCGCCGGCCTCGTTGATGCCCTCCTGCAGGATCTGCCCGGCCTTGTCCTCCTTGTAGTACATGACCTGGTCCTTGTCGACCGGCGTGTACTTCTGGCCCTCGGGGTTGTAGATGCCGATCTGCCGGAACAGGCCTTCCATGCCGAAGGTGCGCGCCTCGTCCACGAGGATCGGCACCACGCGCGGGCCCAGGGCCTGGTCGCGCAGCAGCTGCGTGAGGAAGCGCACGTAGGCCTGCGTGGTGCTGATCTCACGCCCGGCGGCCGTGGGCTCGAGCACCGACTTGAAGGTCTCGAGCGCAGGAACCGTGAAGCTCTCTTCGGCCTTCGTGCGGCGCCTGGGCAGGTAGCCCCCGAGCGCCTGGCGGCGCTCGTGCAGGTACTTCATCTCCGGCGTGTCGTCGGCGGGCTTGTAGAAGGGGATCTTCGGCAGCTCGGCGTCGGGGATGGGGATGTTGAAGCGGTCGCGGAAGTAGCGGATGTCGTCGTCGCTGAGCTTCTTGGCCTGGTGGGCCGTGTTCTTGCCCTCGCCGGCGCGGCCCATGCCCCAGCCCTTGACGGTCTTGACCAGCAGCACCGTGGGCTGGCCCTGGGCGTTGCTGGCACGGTGGAAAGCCGCGTACACCTTCTGCGCATCGTGGCCGCCGCGGCGCAGGTTCCACACGTCCTGGTCGCTCATCTTGGACACGAGCTCGAGCGTGCGCGGGTCGCGCCCGAAGAAGTTCTTGCGCACGAAGGCGCCATCGTTGGCCTTGAAGGCCTGGTAGTCGCCGTCCAACGTGTCGAGCATGATCTTGCGCAGCGCACCGTCCTTGTCGCGCGCCAGCAGCGG
>JBIIED010000176.1:0-7233 GCA_044237995.1 Rubrivivax sp.
TCCTTGTTCTGGCGCTCGTCGACCAGGCGGATCTTCACGCCGTTGTTCAGGAAGCTCAGCTCGCGCAGCCGCTTGGCCAGCACGTCGTAGTGGAAGTCGATGTTGGTGAAGATCTCCTCGTCGGGCAGGAAGTGCACCTCGGTGCCGCGCTTGTCGGTCTCACCGATCACCTTCATGGGGCTCACCTCGAAACCGTCGCGCTGCTCGAGCACGCGGTCCTGCGGAATGCCCTTCCGGAATTCGATGAAGTGCACCTTGCCCTCGCGGCGCACCGTCAGGCGCAGCCACTTGGAGAGAGCATTCACGCAGCTCACGCCTACGCCGTGCAGGCCACCTGACACCTTGTAGCTGTTCTGGTTGAACTTGCCGCCGGCGTGCAACTCGGTAAGCGCGATCTCGGCGGCCGAGCGCTTGGGCTCGTGCTTGTCGTCCATCTTCACGCCCGTGGGGATGCCGCGGCCGTTGTCGATGACGGAGATGGAGTTGTCGGTGTGGATGGTGACGATGATGTCGTCGCAGTAGCCCGCCAGCGCCTCGTCGATGGAGTTGTCCACCACCTCGAAGACGAGGTGGTGCAGGCCCGTGCCGTCGGAGGTGTCGCCGATGTACATGCCCGGGCGCTTGCGCACCGCCTCCAGCCCCTCCAGGATCTGGATGCTGGATTCGCCGTAGCCGCTGTCGGCCGGGGTGGGCGAGGAGGGCTGTTCGTTGGGTTCGGTCATGAAGGAAATTCAACTCAGGGCTTGAGGGCCCGACAGGTGGCGCGCTGGCGGCTGCCGGCGCCGGGTGGGAAAGCTCGGCCTCAGATGCGCATCGGCATCACGACGTACTTGAAGCCGGGCTGGGCCGGGGCGGTGAGCAAGGCGCTTGCGCTGCTGTCCTGCAGTTCGATGCGCACCATGTCGACATCCATGTTGCCCAGCGCATCCATCAGGTACGTGACGTTGAAACCGATGTCGATCGCGTCTCCCGCGTAGTCGATCTCGATCTCCTCCGCAGCTTCCTCCTGCTCGGCGTTCGTCGCACCGATGCGCAGCAGCCCGGGCTCGAAGTTCAGGCGCACGCCCTTGAACTTCTCGCTCGTGAGGATGGCCGCGCGCTGAAGGCTCGCCAGCAGCGGCTCGCGCCCGAGCGTGACGGCGTTGCGGTGGGCCTTGGGGATCACGCGGTTGTAGTCGGGGAACTTGCCCTCCACGAGCTTGGTCACGAACTCCATGCCGGAGAAGGCGAACTTGGCCTGGTTGTTCGCGAACTTCATCTCGATGGGCTCGGGCTCCTCGCTCAGCAGCCGCTGCAACTCCAGCACCGTCTTCCTGGGCAGGATCACCTCCTGGCGGGTGGGCACGTCACCCTCCAGGGAGGCCTGTGCCAGCGCCAGCCGGTGGCCATCGGTGGCCACGAGCGTGAGCGTGCGGCCCTCGGCGATGAAGAGAATGCCGTTCAAGTAGTAGCGGATGTCATGCACGGCCATGGCGAAGTGCACCTGGTCGAGCAGCCCCTTGAGCGTCTTCTGCGGCACCGCATACACCGGCCCGAAATCGGCCGATTCGCTCACCAGCGGAAAGTCCTCGGCAGGCAGCGATTGCAGCGTGAAGCGGCTCTTGCCGCCGTGCAGCGTGAGCTTGCTTTGCGCCGCCGAGAGCGTGACCACCTGGTCACCCGGCAGGGTGCGCAGGATGTCGATGAGCTTGCGTGCGCCCACCGTGGTGGTGAAGGTGGCGTCTTCTCCACCGAGATCGGCGTTCGTGCGCACCTGGATCTCCAGGTCGCTGCTCGTGAACTCCACGGAGCTGCCGTTCTTGCGCAACAGCACGTTGGCCAGGATCGGCAGCGTGTGGCGCCGCTCCACGATGCCGGCCACCGACTGCAGGGCGCCGAGCAGTTTCTCGTTGGCTGCCTTCAGGACGATCATGATATGTATTCAATCCTTCAGAGGTGGTCGTAGTAGTAGGTGGCGCGCCAACCTGTGGAGAACGTGATTTTCGCCTGATTTCTCAAGGGCTTAGGAGCCGGCGAAGCCTGTGGGTGGAAGACGGTGCGGCGCGGTCGTGTTTTGGGGAGAAGTCGGGGCGGGGGGCTTGGCCTGTGGATGACTGTGCAGTTGTCCTGGAACGCTCCACAGGCTTGTCCCGCCGGGGCGGGACTCAGCCCTTGAGGGTCTGCTCGAGCACGTGCAACTGCTGGTTGAGCTCGGTGTTCTTGCTGCGCTCGGAGGCCATCTTGCGAACGGCATGCAGCACGGTGGTGTGGTCGCGCCCGCCAAAGAGCTCGCCGATCTCCGGCAGGCTCTTCTTCGTGAGCTCCTTGGCCAGGTACATCGCCACCTGGCGCGGGTAGGCGATGCTGGCGGGCCGCTTCTTGGAGTACATGTCGGCGACCTTGATCTTGTAGAAGTCAGCCACCGTCTTCTGGATGTTCTCCACCGACACCTGGCGGTTCTGGATGGACAGCAGGTCACGCAGCGCCTCGCGCGCCAGGACGATGTTGATCTCCTTTTGCGAGAAGCGTGCGTAGGCAATCACCTTGCGCAGCGCGCCTTCGAGCTCGCGCACGTTGGCGCGCACGTTCTTGGCCACGAAGAAGGCCACGTCCTCGGGCATCTGGGCACCCTCGGATTCGGCCTTGCGGATGAGGATGGCCACGCGCATCTCGAGCTCGGGCGGCTCGATGGCAACCGTGAGGCCCGCGTCGAAGCGGCTGGTCAGGCGCTGGTCGATGTCCACCAGCCCCTTGGGGTAGGTGTCGCTGGTCATGATGATGTGCGCACGCTTGGCCAGCAGCGCCTCGAAGGTGTTGAAGAACTCCTCCTGCGTGCGCTCCTTGCCGGCGAAGAACTGCACATCGTCGATGAGCAGGAGGTCCAGCGAGTGGTACTTGGCCTTGAGGTCGTCGAAGGTCTTCCTCTGGTAGTTCTTGACGACGTCGCTGATGAACTGCTCGGCATGCAGGTAGAGCACGCGCGCATCGGGCCGGTCGGCCAGCAGGGCGTTACCCACCGCGTGCACGAGATGCGTCTTGCCCAGGCCGACGCCCCCGTAGATGAACAGCGGGTTGTACATGACCCCCGGCGCCCCGGCCACGTGGAGCGCAGCGGTGCGCGCCATCTGGTTGGCGCGGCCGGGCACGAAGGTATCGAAGGTGAAGGCGGCGTTGATCTTGTGCGCCGTGGAGGCCGGCGCCGGAGAGAAGGTGCTCGCCGGCGCGCCCTCGGAAGCGGAGCCAGAGCCCGAAGCCGCGGGCCGCATCGCCGAAGCCGTATCGGCGCCGCGGGCGGGCGCAGGCTGCCCCGCGCCCGAGGCGCCGCGAGAGGGCTCGCGCGGGGCGATGCCCAGCTCCAGCCGCACGGGTTGGCCGGCCACGTCGGCGAGTACCTCCTCGATCAGGGTGGCGTACTGCGCGCGGATCCAGTCGAGCTTGAAGCGGTTGGGAACGCGCAGCGCCACCACGAGTGTCTCGGGTTCGCCTTGAGTGCCCGCAGCACTCTGGCGGGTCACTTCCGGTTGCGGCAGGCCGCGAATCCAGGTCTCAAATTGCTGGGCGGGCAGTTCTGCTTGCAAGCGGGAGCGGCTCTGCTCCCACAGCACGGCGCCGTCCAAGGTCGTCGGGATCATTGTGGACAAGTTCTCTCGAATCACCCGGCTGAGTTGTCTTGATGGGGCGCCGGGAGCGAGGTTATCCACAATCTGGGCGGCGCCGTCAACGGCCTTTTTGCCCGTCTGCGGGGCGCGGGTTGTGGTGCAAGTCTTTGAGGGTAAAGGCGTTTTTGCTATGATCCGCGGTTTCCCGGATTGCAGGGTCGTGCTGGAGGCTGTCGCCCCGGGCCCACATCCAACGACACCTGCGGAAGCGAGCACGTCATGGCCATGAAGCGCACCTACCAACCCTCCAAGACCCGCCGGGCCCGCACCCATGGCTTCCTCGTGCGCATGAAGACCCGTGGCGGCCGCGCGGTGATCAACGCCCGCCGCGCCAAGGGCCGCAAGCGCCTGGCGGTCTGAGGCTCGCGCCAGCGCGCGGTCTCTCGGCCTGCCCTTCGGGCACACCTGCTCCTCCCGCGAACATGATCGGCCGTCTGCTGCAGGCCGCCGATTTCCAGCGGCTGCTCGAAACGCCTCCGAGGAGGCGTAGCGCCCACTTCTGCGTCCACTTCGTGGCCGCAGGGCCGTCGCGTCCCATTGCGCGGCCGGCCAAGGGTGCGACGAGCGAGTTGTCCACAGATTCCGAACCGAACCTGACGAAGTCTGTGGATAAGTCAGGCGGTGCGGCGCTGCCGGCGCCGCAGGTCGCGGCTTCGGCCGCTGCGCCGGAGGGCTGCTGGCTAGGCTGCCTCGTGCCCAAGCGCCACGCGCGGCGAGCCGTGACGCGCAGCTTGCTCAAGCGCCAGATGCGCGCAGCCGCCGAGCGCCACGCCGACACCCTCGCCCCGGGCCTGTGGTTGCTTCGGCTGCGCAGCGGCTTTGCAACGAGCCAGTTCCCTTCTGCGAGCTCCGACGCCCTGCGCGAGGCTGCCCGCCGCGAGCTGGACACGCTGCTTCAAGCCAGAGCAAGGGCCCCAGCGTGAGAGCACGCCAGCTGCTGATCGCGCTCGTGCGCGGCTACCGCTACTTCCTCTCGCCCTGGCTCGGCAGTGCCTGCCGCTTCGAGCCGACTTGCTCGCTCTACGCGATCGAAGCCCTGGAGCGTCACGGCGCGGCGGCAGGCTCGGCGCTTGCAGGCTGGCGGCTGCTGCGCTGCCACCCGTGGTGCGCAGGCGGCTGCGATGCGGTGCCCGAGCAGGCACCACGGCTCTTCTCTCGCTTGGGGCTTGGCGCGCCGTCAGCCGCCGACCCCGACCGACCCAACACGAACCCGACCAGCCCGCTCACCGGGCCCACCTCGACATGACCGATATGCGCCGCACCCTGCTGTGGGTGGTCTTCACGATGTCGCTCGTCCTGCTGTGGGACGCCTGGAACAAGCACACGGGCCAGCCGAGCATCTTCGGCTCGCCCAGGTCCGCAGCCACCGCATCGGCACCCGCATCAGGCAGTGGCCCGGGCGGCGCGCCCGCGCCAGCCGTGCCTGGGCCCACGGCCGGCACGCCGGCGGCCGTTCCTGCACCGGCCGCGGTGCCTCAGCCCGCGACTGCCGGGACCACGGGCCAGGCGCCAGCCGTGCCGGCCAACGCGCCGCTGGCCGCGCCCGAGACGGTCACCGTGGCCACCGACATCGTCAAGGCCACCGTGAGCACCCTGGGCGGCACGATCACACGGCTGGAGCTGATCAAGTACACGGATCAGAACGACCGCTCGCGCAACGTCGTGCTCTTCGACCAGAGCGCCAAGCGGCTGTACCTCTCGCAGACCGGCCTCATCACGAACCAGGCCGGCGTGGTGCTGCCCAACCACCTCACGCAAATGAAGGTGGTCAGCAGCGAGCGCACGCTGGCCGACGGGGCCAAGGAACTCGTGCTCAAGCTCGAGTCGCCCGTCATCGACGGGCGCCGGCTCGTCAAGACCTACACCTTCAAGCGCGGTGACTACGTGGTGGGTGTGCGCCACGAGGTCTTCAACGAGGGGACGGCCCCGGTGCAGCCGCAGCTGTACCTGCAGCTCGCGCGCGACGGCAACCCGCCCGAGGGCGAGAGCTCGTTCTACTTCACCTTCACGGGTCCGGCGCTCTACACCGACGCGAACAAGTTTGCCAAGATCGACTTCAAGGACATCGAGAAGGGCAAGGCCAGCCACGACAAGAGCGCCGACAACGGCTGGGTGGCGATGGTGCAGCACTACTTCGCCTCGGCCTGGCTCGTGCCCGAGAAGACGCAGCGCGAGTTCCGCACCGCCAAGGTGGCCGACAACCACTACTCGATCGCCATGGTGGTGCCGCTGGGCGAGGTGGCCCCCGGTGCGAGCAAGGCCTTCGATTCGCGCCTGTTCGTCGGGCCGCAGGAGGAGAACAAGCTCGCAGCGCTCGCCCCGGGCCTGGAGCTCGTGAAGGACTACGGCTGGTTCACGGTGCTGGCCAAGCCCTTGTTCTGGCTGTTGGACGAGCTCCACTCGATGATCGGCAACTGGGGCTGGGCAATCGTGGCGCTCGTGGTGCTGCTCAAGATCGCCTTCTACTGGCTCAACGCGAGCGCGTACAAGTCGATGGCCAAGATGAAGGCCATCAATCCGCGCGTGATGGAGATGCGCGAGCGCCTGAAGGACAAGCCCCAGCAGATGCAGCAGGAGATGATGCGCATGTACCGCGAGGAGAAGGTCAATCCGCTGGGCGGATGCCTGCCCATCCTCGTGCAGATGCCCTTCTTCATCGCCCTGTACTGGGTGCTGCTGTCGAGCGTGGAGATGCGCCAGGCGCCCTGGATCGGCTGGATCACCGACCTCGCCGCCAAGGACCCCTGGTACATCCTGCCGGTGCTCATGACGGGCTCCACGATGCTGCAGACCTGGCTCAACCCCACGCCGCCCGACCCCGTGCAGGCCAAGCTCATGTGGATCATGCCGCTGGCGTTTTCCTTCATGTTCTTCTTCTTCCCGGCGGGCCTGGTGCTGTACTGGCTGACGAACAACATCCTGTCGATCGCGCAGCAGTGGTTCATCAACAAGCGGCTGGGGGTGCTGGGCAAGTAGCCAGGCCGGCCGCGGTCGCGCGGCTGCGCAAACGCAGTGCAACATGTGCGGTCCGTCACGAGTCTTGTCGGCCGCCGCCTACCGGCGGGCTTGCCCTACACCGAGGCCAGGCGCACGATGCACCCATGCGGGTCGACCCGGCTGAAGTGAGCCGGCTCAGGAGCCACGCGGTCCGGCACTCACCCCCGGGCCTCTCTCCACCCGCGCCAAATGTCCCTGCGCCCCGCCCCGAGCGGGGCGTTGTACTTGTGGCGTTGCGCGTTGGGCGGTGCACTTCGAGTTCTTCATTTGGGCGATGATCCCGGCCCATGAGTGAGCACTCCCTCTCCTCGCGTGACGCCCCCATCGTCGCCGTCGCCACCGCCCCCGGCCGCGGGGCGGTGGGCATCGTGCGCGCCTCGGGTGCCGACCTGCGCCCCTTGATCCAGGCCGTGTGCGGCCGCACGCTCGCGCCACGCCAGGCCACGCTGCTGCCCTTTCTCGATGCCCAGGGCCACATGCTCGACCGGGGCCTGGCAATCCACTTCCCCGCGCCGCATTCGTACACGGGCGAGGACGTGCTCGAGCTGCAAGCCCACGGCGGGCCCGTGCTGCTGCAGCTGCTGCTCGCGCGCTGCCT
>JBIIED010000177.1:0-7232 GCA_044237995.1 Rubrivivax sp.
CGCGAACACCGTCTCGATCAGGATCGAGCCGCCCAGCAGGTAGCCCAGCTGCAGCCCCATCACGGCCAGTGCGGTGGGCGCGGCGTTCTTCACCACGTGCAGGAACACGCCCAGGTCGGTCAGCCCCTTGGCGCGCAGGCCCACAACGAACTCCTGGGCCAGGATCTCGGCCACGAGCGCGCGCACCGTGCGCGCGATGATGCCCATCGGGATCACGCTCATCGTGAGCGCGGGCAGCACCATGTGCTGGATGTGGGCCCAGTCCCACTTCCAGAGGTCCGAGCCGCCGGGGCCGGCGCCGCTGGGCGGCAGCCACATCAGCAGCGACGAGAAGATGATCACGAGCACCATCCCGAGCCAGTAGTGCGGCACGCTCACGCCGAGCACGGCGGTGGCGGAAGCCGCCTTGTCGATCCACGAGTTCTGGAAGTAGCCGGCCACGAAGCCAAAGAGGCTGCCGAACAGGAAACCGATGAGCGTGGCGAGCACGGCCAGGCGCAGCGTGTTGCCCACCGCCT
The DNA here is from genome assembly GCA_044237995.1 of Rubrivivax sp. GTDB lineage: Bacteria > Pseudomonadota > Gammaproteobacteria > Burkholderiales > Burkholderiaceae_C > Rubrivivax. Next base: position 519 of record JBIIED010000177.1, read on the forward strand.
TGAGCACCTCGTCGGCCACCGGGCGGCTCGAGGCAATCGAGGTGCCCAGGTCGCCCTGCAGCGCGCGCCAGATCCAGCTCGCGAACTGCTCGGGCAGCGAGCGGTCGAAGCCGTAGAGCTGGCGCATCTGCGCCTGCAGCTCCGCCGACGCATCGGGGGGCAGCACCGACACGAGCGGGTCGCCCGGAGCCAGGTGCACGAGGGCGAAGCACACCAGCGCCACGCCGAACATGATCGGCAGCGTGTAGAGCAGGCGGCGCAGCAGGAAGCTGAGCATCGGTGCGTGCAGGAAGCCCGGTTGAGGTTGCGTGGACCCGCGCCGCCGGCACGGGCCACACGCGAGGGCGCCGAAGTCGCGGACTCACCCGCGAGCCTCGGCGCCCGGGGAGATCAGTCCAGCGTCATCGTGGCGATGTCGATGAACCAGCTCTTGGGCTGCACCACGTTCTTCACCTTGGCGCTCATCGCGCGCGGGCCCACGTCGTGCGCGATCCACACGAAGGGTGCTTCCTCGACGATGCGCGCGTGCAGCTTGGACAGCGCCACATCACGCGCCTTGTCGTCGAAGGTGCTGCGGGCGTCGGAGATGAGCTTGTCGAACTCGGCGTTGCCGAAGTAGCCCCAGTTGTTGGACACCGGCGGGAAGGTCTTGGTGCTGGTGAAGCGCACCATGGCGAAGAACGGATCCATCGCCGCGTAGCTGACGTTGATCGCGTTGGAGCCGTTGGCCGACGGATCCTTCGCGCCCTTGCGCCAGTTCGTGAAGAGCGTGTTCCACTCGATGACGTCGAACTGCACGTCGAAGAAGCAGGCCTTGAGCGACTGCTGCACGAACTCGTTCATCGGCAGGGGCTGCATCTGCCCGGAGCCCGAGGCGGAGATCTGCACCTTCACCTTCAGCGGCTTGGCCGCGCTGTGGCCGGCCTCGGTCATCAGCTTCTTGGCCTCGGCCGGGTCGTAGCGGATGTCGAACTTCGGGTTGCCCCACCAGGGGTGGCCAGGAGGCACCGTGCCCTTGGGCACGCCCATCATCCCGCCCAGCAGCTTGAGCAGCCCGGTGCGGTCCACGCACAGGTTGGCGGCGTGGCGCACGCGCTTGTCCAGCCACGGCGAGCCCTCGGCGAAGGACAGCTGCCACGGCCACACGTGTGGCTGCGGGTTGAAGTACATCTTGAAGCCGCGCTGCTGGATGGTGGCCATCGCGTCGGGCGCCGGCGCCTCGATCCAGTCCACCTGGCCCGACAGCAGCGCGGCCGTGCGCGCGTTGGCCTCGGGCATGGGCAGCATCACGACGCGGTCGATCTTGGGCGTGCGCTTGGGGTCCCAGTAGCCCTTGTTGGCTACCACCTCCAGGCGCTCGCGCGGCACGAAGCGCGCGGCGCGGAAGGGGCCGGTGCCGGAGAAGTCGGCCGCAAAGGCCGTCCAGGCCGCGCGCGCCTTGTCGGCCGGGGTGGCGCCGCTGGCGGCATCGAGCTTCTTCTGCCAGTGCGCGGGCGAGGCCATGAAGAGGTTCGTGAGGTTCAGCGGCAGGAAGGCATCAGGCTCGCTCGTGGTGAGCTCCACCGTGAGGTCGTCGATCTTGCGCGCCGAGCGCAGCGTGGGCATGCGCGAGACGGTGACGCCCACCTGGCTTGCGTCGAAGTGCGGGGCGTCCTTGTCGAGCACCTTGCGCACGTTCCACACCACCGCGTCGGCGTTGAAGGCGCTGCCGTCGTGGAACTTCACGTTCGGACGCAGCTTGAAGGTCCACTTCGTCTTGTCCTTGGCGTCCACCGCCCACGACAGCGCCAGGCCCGGGATCAGCACGCTGGGCTTCTCGGCGCTGGACAGGTCCCAGTGCGTGAGGGCGTCGTACATCGGGATGCCGGTGAAGCGGTTGCCCTCGAAGCCCTGGTCGGGCTGGCCGAGGGTGCGGGGGATGTCCGCGGCCGTCATGGCTACGCGCAGCACCTTCTCCTGGGCCAAGGCGGAGCCGGCCGCGCCGGCTCCAAGGGCCGCGGCGAGCACGGCGGCGGCATACACGGTGGGGGCCCGGTGGGCTGCTTGCGCGATTCGATTCATGTCGACTCCTGCGTGGCTGGAGCCGGGCACCTGCCCGGCTGCGGTTTCATGCCCGCACGGGCAGCGCCCGGATGCGTCTCTCACCCGGCCGGCCCCACGGACTTGGCACGTCGTTTGTATGCAATCGCTGTGCCAGCCAGGCTGGCGCACCATGTCGGAGCCTTCAGGCTCTCTCGCCCCGTGCGAGGGCGTGACGTTGACCACATGCTGCACCAGAAGGTGGCGCCGGGCCATCCCCGAGCGTGAGTCCGAGCATTTTTGTATACAAAACGCACCTCGGTGGTGCCGCGCGCCACGCTCTGCGCCTAGCCTTGGATCGCGGAGCCGGGCCGCGGTTGCCAGTTCTCACTGCCTTGATCGCTACCCGCCTCCCCGCCCTCCCCAACTCGCCCGACCCCATCCCACCATGAAGCTCCTCGTCATCAACCCCAACACCTCCGAAGCCATGACCGCAGGCATCGGCCGCGCTGCCCGCGCGGTGGCCGCCCCCGGTACCGAGGTGGTCGCGGTGTGCCCGAGCTTCGGCCCGCGCTCCATCGAGGGGCACTACGACGAGGCGGTGGCCGCGGCGGGTGTGGCCGAGCAGGTGCGGGCCTGCACGCCCGAACCCGATGCGGTGGTGATCGCCTGCTTCGGCGACCCCGGGCTCGATGCGGCGCGCGAGGCGGTGGCCGCACCCGTGCTCGGCATCGCCGAGGCGGCCTTTCATGCGGCGGCCATGCTCGCCACCGGGTTCTCGGTGGTGACGACCATGACGCGCACCTGCGTGATGGCCGAGCGGCTCGTGCAGCGCTACGGCTTCGAGCGCACGTGCCGGGGCATCCATGGCACCGACATCGCGGTGCTGGAGCTCGAGCAGGCCCAGCCCGAGGCCATCGCCCGCATCGAGGCCTGTGCGCGCGAAGCGCTCGCGCGCGACCGCAGCGGGGCCATCGTGCTGGGCTGCGCCGGCATGGCCGAGCTCACGGCCACGCTGCAGCAGCGGCTGGGCGTGCCGGTCATCGACGGGGTGGCGGCGGCCGTGAAGTTCGCCGAGGCGCTCGCGGCGCTGGGCCTGCGCACGAGCAAGGCGGGCGACTATGCGCGGCCCTTGCCCAAGGAATACGTGGGGTGGGCGCGGCCGTTGGGGTGGTGAGGCTCAGCTGCCGAAGGCAACGATCTGCCCCGCCGGCAGCGCCCCGCTCACGCGGTTCACCTCGCGCCCGCCCTCGAGCCGCACCAGCGTGGGAATGCTGCGGATGCCATAGCGCGCCGACAGCCCCGGGTTCTCGTCGCTGTTGACCTTGGCCAGCACCGCGCGCCCCTTGAGCTGGGCCGCCGCCTGCGCGAAAGCCGGGGCCATCATGCGGCACGGGCCGCACCAGGGAGCCCAGAAGTCCACCACCAGGGGCAGCCCGGTGCGCGCGGCCACCTGCTCGAAGTTCGCGTCCGTCAGCTCCACCGGCTCGCCCGGCAGGAGCGCCGCGCCGCAGCGGCCGCAGCTCGGCTCCTCGGTCAGGCGCGCGGCAGGCACGCGGTTGGTGGCGCCGCAGGCGGCGCAGGCGACGTGGACGGGTTCGGCAGTCATGTGACGGACATCGGGGCGGCTGGCGAGGCTTCAAGCCCCCTGCCCGCCGGCCCATGCGGCCCCCCCAACCATAATGGCCCGGATGGTGCCGCCCGCCCGCTCCCTGCCCGCCGCGGCCTGGCGCGCGCTGGTCGTGACCGTGCTGGGCTTTGCCTCCGGGTTGCCGCTGGCGCTCACGGGGCAGGCGATGCAGGCCTGGCTCACGGCCGAGGGGGTGGCCCTGGCCACGATCGGTTTCCTGAGCCTCGTCGGGCTGCCCTACACGTTCAAGTTCCTGTGGGCACCCCTGATGGACCGCTTCGACCTGCCGCTGCTGGGGCGCCGGCGCGGCTGGCTCGTGCTCACGCAGTTGCTGCTGGCTGGCGTGCTGCTGGCGCTGGCGGCCACGCCGCCGGTGGAGTCGATCCGGGTGTTTGCCCTGCTCGCCGTGACGGTGGCCTTCCTGTCGGCCTCGCAGGATGTGGTGATCGACGCCTACCGCACCGACTTGCTGCCGGTGGCCGAGCGCGGCCTGGGCGCATCGCTGGCGGTGATGGGCTACCGGCTGGCGATGATCCTCTCGGGCGGCGTGGCCCTCATCTGGACCGATGCGAACCAGGGTGGCGGCTGGAGCTGGCCGGACGTCTACCGCCTGATGGCCGGGCTCATGGCGGCCGCTGCAGTGGTGTCGGCCCTCGCCCTGCCGCGCCTGCCCGCGCCGCAGGCGGCAAGCGAGCCGCCGGTGCAGGCAGGGCGCGACCTGCGGGGGTTCCTGGCGCTGTGCGCAGCCGCGGGGGCGGGCGTGCTCCTCACCGAGATGCTGTTGCGCCCGGCCGTGCAGGCGCTGCTCGCGCCGCTGCTGGCCACGACGAAGCTCAGCGCGGCGCTGCAGGGCCGCTGGATCAACCTCGTGGTGCTGCTCGCAGGTGTGGCCATCACGCTGCCGCTGGGCATCTGGGCGGCACGCCGCGCGCGCTTCGAGACGCTGCTCGGGGGCCTGCGCAACTACTTCTCGCAGCCAGGCGCGGCAGCGTTCCTGCTCTTCATCGTGCTCTACAAGCTCGGCGACGCCTTTGCCGGCTCGCTCATGACGCCCTTCCTGCTCAAGGGCATGGCCTACACGGGCGCCGAGGTGGGTGTCGTCAACAAGGTGATCGGGCTGTGGCTGACGATTGCCGGGGCGCTTGCGGGCGGGGCGCTGATGCTGCGCATCGGGCTGTGGCGCGCGCTCTTCGGGTTTGGCGTGCTGCAGCTGGTGAGCAACCTGGGCTTCTGGTGGCTGGCCGAAGGCGGCAAGGGATCGCTGGGCGCCTGGCTGATCCCGGCCTTCGACTGGGGCTTCGTCAAGCTCGCGACGGCCACGCCGGTGGACGGCGCGCTGCTGGCGGTGGTGGCCTTCGAGAACGTCTCGGGCGGCATGGGCACGGCCGCTTTCGTGGCCTTCATGATGAGCCTGTGCAACCAGCGCTTCACGGCCACGCAGTACGCGCTGCTGTCGGCCTTTGCCTCCATCGGGCGGGTGTGGGTCGGGCCGCTGGCCGGGGTGCTGGTGGAGAGCATCGGCTGGCCGGTGTTCTTCGTGCTCAGCACGCTGCTGGCGGCGCCCGCGCTCGTGATGCTCGTGCGACTGCGTGCCAGCGTGCGGGCCCTGGAAGCCTCAGAATGAGTGTCATGTGGCCTTGAATTCCGCCTCCTTGGCGCGAAGTTGGAGACCGACATGAACCGCTGCCCTGACGACCGATTCGATCCCCAAGGCGCCGGCGCGCTGGCGCCGCCGGCCTTGGCCGCGCGCTGCGGCTGCGCCCGGCACGGCAGGCGGCTCTTCACGGGCTTGCTGCTGGCCGGGGCGGCTGCGCCGGCGCTGGCGGCCATCCCCGAGTGCAAGCGCTCGCGCGCGGCGCAGCTCGTGCCGGCCGACCAGGTCGAGCAGGCCGCCGGGCAGCAGTACCGGCAGATGCTGCAGCAAGCCAGCGGCAAGCGTGCGCTGGCCGCGCGCGACCATCCCCAGGCGCAGCGCCTGCGCGCCATTGCCGAGCGCATCATCCCCTTCACGCCCGAGTGCAACCCGCGCGCGCGTCAGTGGCAGTGGGAGGTGCACCTGCTGGGCAGCCCCGAGCTCAACGCCTTTTGCATGCCCGGGGGCAAGATCGCGTTTTACTACGGCATCCTGGCCAAGCTGCAGCTCGACGACGACGAGGTCGCGGCCATCATGGGCCACGAGGTGGCGCACGCGCTGCTGGAGCACGCGCGCGAGCAGATGGGCAAGAACACGCTCACCCAGGGCGGCCTGCGCATCGGCGCGGCGCTGCTGGGCCTGGGCGACATCGGAGACCTGGCCGCGCGCATGGGCGCGCAGCTGCTGAGCCTGAACTACAGCCGCGGCGACGAGACCGAGGCCGACCGCCTGGGGCTCGTCATGTCCTCGCAGGCCGGCTACGACCCGCGTGCCGGCGTGCGGCTGTGGAACAAGATGCGCGAGGCCACGGCCGGCAAGTCGCCCCCGAAGTGGCTGTCCACCCACCCCTCGAGCGCCGACCGCATCCGCGACATCGAGGGCCTGATGCCGCGCGTGCTGCCGCTGTACAACGCTGCTGCCAAGCCTGCCCGGCGCTTCGCCCCGCCTGCGCCGATGAAGTCGGCCGAGGGGGGCTGAGCGCGGCCCACGGCCTGCGGCCTGGCGTCGCGCCGGGGCTCCCTCAGGTGCCGCCCACGTAGGGGTTCGTGCGCCGCTCGCGCCCGAAGGTGCTCTCCGGGCCGTGGCCGGGGATGAAGACCGTGTCGTCGCCCATCGGCCACAGGCGCTGGGTGATGCTCGCGATCAGCGTGTCGTGGTCGCCGCCGGGGAAGTCGGTGCGGCCGATGCTGCCGGCAAAGAGCACGTCTCCCACGAAGCAGCGTTTCGCTTCAGCGCTGTGAAAGACCACGTGCCCGGGCGTGTGGCCGGGGCAGTGGCGCACGTGCAGCGTGCTGTGGCCGATGATCACCGTGTCGCCATCGGCCAGCCAGCGCGTGGGCGCGAAGGGCAGGGCCGGGGGGAAGCCGAACATCTGGCTTTGCTGCGGCAGCCCGTCGATCCAGAACTGGTCGCCCGGGTGCGGGCCGATGAT
>JBIIED010000178.1:0-7200 GCA_044237995.1 Rubrivivax sp.
AACACCGGCACCCAGATGGGCGGCTTCTTCCGCAAGGAGATTCGCAGCCTCAACGACATCAAGGGCCTGAAGTTCCGCATCGGCGGCTTTGGCGGCGTGGTGCTGCAGCGCATCGGCGTGATCGCCCAGAACATCCCGGGCGGCGAGATCTACACCGCGCTTGAACGGGGCACGATCGACGCGGCCGAATTCATCGGCCCCTACGACGACGAGAAGCTCGGCCTGCACAAGGTCGCGCGCTTCTACCACTACCCGAGCTACTGGGACGGCTGCGGCCAGATCACGATGTACGTGGGAGCCAAAGCCTGGGAATCCCTGCCCAAGGAGTACCAGGCGATCTTCGAGGCCGCCTGTGCCGAGGCGCATGTGGACATGCAGGCCAAATACGACGCGCGCAACCCCGCCGCCCTCAAGCGCCTCGTGGCCGGCGGCGTGCAGCTGCGCCCTTTCCCGAAGGCGATGGCCGATGCGGCCTACAGCGCCGCCGAGGAGCTCTACGCCGAGCTCTCCGAAAAGAACCCTCGCTGGCGCAAGATCCACTCGAGCTATGCGCGTTTCTGCAAGGACGCGATCATGTGGTCACGCTTCTCCGATGGCGCATTCGACAGCTACATGGCCACGACGCTGAACCGCAAGCCGTCGAGCTGACCGCGCCGGGCTAGGGGGGCAGCTCCAGCACGAAGCAGCTGCCTCCGCCCTCGCGCGGCTCGCAACGCACGCGCCCGCCGTGGCGCTGCGCGATCTGGCGTACCAGGGACAGCCCCAGGCCCACACCGCCCTCGTGCTCGGCGTGGCCAGGCAGGCGGAAGAAGGGTTCGAAGATGCGCTCGCGCCAGGTCTCGGGCACGCACGGGCCGCGGTCGCTGACCCTCACCTCCACGCTGGCGGGGCCGGCGGCTGCCGGTGCGAGCAGTTGCACCAGGATGTCGCCGCCGCCATAGCGGCGCGCGTTCTCCAGCAGGTTGCGCACGGCGCGTCGCAGCAGCCGCGCGTCGCCCTGCACCACCACCGCGGCCGCCGCGCCGGCGTCACCTGGCTCCAGCTGCGCGCCCACTCTCGAACACTCCTCGGCCAGGACCGCATGCAACGCCACGGCTTCCCGGCGCAGCGCGTCCTCGCTGGCGTCGAGCCGGCTGGCGAGCAGCACCTCCTCCACCAGCGCGTCGAGCTCGGTGATGTTGGTGTTGATCTCACGCCTGAGGGCTTCGCGCTGAGCAGGGGCGGCCTCGTCGAGGAGCGACACGGCCATCTTCAGGCGCGCCAGCGGCGAGCGCAGCTCATGGCTGGCATTGGCCAGCAGGCTCTGGTGCGAGCGCAGCAGACCCTGCACGCGCTCGGCCGTCTGGTTGAAGGCCACCGCCACGTCGGCCACCTCGTCACGCCCGTCCTCGGGCACGCGGTGGTTCAGTGCCCCGGCGCCAAAGGCCTGCACACCGCGCTTGAGCGCCTCAAGACGACGTGTGAGGCGGCGCACGACCGGCCATGCACCCAGTGCCACCGCCAGGAAGAGGCTGCCCAGCAGCAGCACGATGCCCAGGCCGCCGCCGGGCAGCAACCCGGGCATCCCCATGGGCAGCGGCCGCTCGAAGGCGCGCGCAGGCCCCTCAGCCGCCGCGAGGGGGCCGCCCGGCCCTCCTCCCGCACCGGCGCCCATCGCCCCTCCGGGCCCGGGGCCCATGCCAGGACCCATGCCGGGGCCCATGCCAGGTGCCATCCCAGGCCCGCGTCGCATCGCCCCGCCACGCGACAGCCACAGCGTGCGCCCGTCCGACAGGCGCATGGGCAGGCCGCGCCGAACGCCGGGCGGCGCCTCGGCTTCACGCCGCATCCAGGCTTCGGAGGCGGCGATGCGCTCGCCCCTGTCGTCGTCCAGCGCCATCGGCAGCCGCAGCCGCTGCGACCACTCGCGCAGCGCCGCCGCCTGCTCCTCGCGCGGCGCGCTGGCCGGTGGCAGCGAGCGCTCGAGCAGGTCGGCCCAGGCCTCGGCACGGCCCTGCGCGGCCGTCTCCACGCGCACGCGTTCCTGCTCCACGTGGCGCTGCCACAGCCAGCTCGAGGCCAGCGCAAAGAGGGCCAGCACGGCCACGACCGTGAGCCAGATGCGCAGGTACAGCGAGCGCAAGGGCGCGGGCGCGCTCAGGCCGCCGCGGCGCTGTCGCGCCCCGTGCGGCGGGAGGAGTCGCCGTCGATCTGGTCCTGGCGACGTGCAAACACGTAGCCGCTGCCGCGCACGGTGAGCAACCGTCGCGGCGTCTTGGGATCGTCCTCGATGACGGCGCGGATGCGCGACACATGGACATCGATGCTGCGATCGAAAGCCTCCATCGGGTGACCCTTGAGCGCATCCATGATGTGGTCGCGCGAGAGCACGCGCCCGCTGGCACGCGCCAGAACCACGAGCAGCTCGAACTGGTGGCTCGTGAGTTCGCAGGGCCGCCCATCCAGGCGGGCCTGCCGCGCGCCCAGGTCGATCACGAGGCGCCCGAACTCGAGCACCTCGTCTGCGCCCGTGTCCGGCCCGGCTCGGCGCATCAGCGCCTTCAGCCGGGCCAGCAGTTCGCGCGGCTCGAAGGGCTTGGCCAGGTAGTCGTCGGCACCGATCTCCAGACCCAAGATGCGGTCCATCGGCTCGCCGCGGGCGCTGAGCATCAGCAGCGGCAGCCGCCGGGTGCGCGGATCGGCCCGCAACTCACGCGCCAGGTCCAGGCCGTCTCCGTCGGGCAGCATCAGGTCCAGGACCAGCGCATCCACAGGATCGCGCCGCAGCCGCTCGCGAGCGCCGCGCAGGGTCGGCGCCACCTCCACCGAATAGCCGTGGCCGCGCAGGTAGTCACCCACCATCGCGACCAGGCGCTGGTCATCGTCGACGAGCAGCAGGGAGCCTCCCATGGGCGACTGCAGGTACACGCCCCTGGGGGCGCCTCAGGACTTCGCCGGCGCGAGCGACTCGCGCTCGCGGCGGTGGCGCTCCATCATCTCGCCGCGGCGCTTGGCCATGTCGGCCATCTGCTTGCGCTGCTCGGGGCTGAGCACGCGCGAGGCCTCCACCATCGCCTGCATCTTGCGGCGGCTGGACTGGTCGTGCTGGGCCAGCATCTTCTGGCGCAGGGCCTCGGCCGCCGTGGCGTCGACGTTGGGCTGGGTGAAGACGCGCTGCGCCTCGTCACGCAGGGCCCGGTTCGCATCGCGCTGGGCGCTCATGTCGCGCTTCGCCGCATCCATGATCTGCTTGATCTGGGCGCGCTGTTCGGGGGTGGCCTTGACGGCATCGAGCATGCGCGGAGACAGCATCATGCCGCCGCCCATTGCGCCGTCGCCACCGCCACGCCCGCCGTGGTGGCCCATGCCATGACCCATGCCATGGCCCATTCCAGGCCCGGCGCCCGGCCCGCCGGCAGGTTGCGCCCAGGCCGGCGCACAGGCTGCCGCAGCCGCCAGCGCCAGTGCCGCCAGCCCGAGGGGCAGGCGGCTGCCGCGAGAGGTAGAGCGAGAGTTCGTGTTCATGGTGCGGTACTCCTTGAGTGACCAGGGGTTGCGATGAGGATGATCCTGCGCCGGCCCCGTGTCGACCTCATGCAGCCTTGGTAAAGAAGCGTTGCGCCGCGACCGAGCCGCCGCTGCGCTGGCTCAACGCGCCGGGGCGTCGATGCGCACGAGACGGCGCTGCAGGTTGAAGCCCGCCTGCGCGCTCGCCAGCTCGAGCCGCAGCAGCACGCCGCTGGCCCGGTCCACCACCATCACACCGTCGACGCGCGTGCTGCGCTCGCCGCGCTGCGCGTCCCCGAAGAGCTCGATCACCGCGGCATCGAAGCGCCGGGTGGCGATCGTCTGCGGGCCCACCGCCACGACCTGCCCGCGCACGCGCGCCCGCGCGCCCGGCTCCTCGGGCAACGTGAGATCCCCCGCCACCACCTGTCCGAGCCTGAGGTCCAGACGCAGCAGGTACGGCCAGTGAAGCGTACCCACCGGCGCGCCCGTGACGTTGCCGGCGAAATCCTGCACCCAGGGCCGCCCCTGCGCCTCGGATCCACTCACGAACGTGAACTCCAGCACCTCGCGGCGCAGCGCATCCAGGCGCAGCGAAAACTCGCGCAAGGCCAGGCGCGGGTCGCCACGCTCCTCGTAGACCAGCCGCTCCCCAAGCGCCACCGGCAGCTGCAGGGCCTGTCGCGCCGGCAGATCCGGGCCGACGGAGGGGCACTGGCGCCCCACGGCCACCGCCTGCAGCACGTCGAAGCGCCCCTTGAGCCGAGCCAGCTCCTCGGCCTCCACCCCCGGCTGGCGCATGGTCAGCAGCGCGGGCCAGAACACCGTCAGCCCCACCCCGAGCGCGATGATGTTCGTCCCCGCGCGCTCGTCCACCGCGTAGGCCACCTCGGCTGCGCGGCGCTGCACGCGCAAGGCCTCGGCGTCCAGCCGCTCGCAATCCCAGCCGGAGAAGTCACGTGGGTTGGACAGCAGCGGGCGCACGTCACGCGAGGACGTGGTGCAGCCCGCCCCTGCGATGCCGAGGCAGACGGCCAGGCAGGCGGTCAGGGTGCGGGTCGTCGACGCGCGCATCGCGGGCGGGAACTCCGGCCGGAAGACATGCGCCGTAGTGTAGGCCAGCCCCATCCGGCCCCTGGGCTCAAAACGGCAGCCCGACGTAGTTCTCCGCCAGCGCGCGCTGCGCCGCTTCGGAGGAGAAGAGGTAGGCCAGTTCCACCTCCTGGAGCTTGCGGTCGTACTCCGGGCTTTGCGGGAAGGTGTGCAGCAGCGTCGTGAGGAACCACGAGAAGCGCTGCGCCTTCCACACCCGTGCCAGCGCCCGGTCGGAGTACTGCTCCAGGCCCGAGGCGTCGCCCTGCAGGTAGTGCGCGACCAGGCCGTGGTACAGGTGGTGCACGTCCGAGCCGGCCGTGTTCAGGCCCCGCGCACCCGTGGGCGGCACGATGTGCGCGGCGTCCCCGGCCAGGAAGAGCCGGCCGTGGCGCATCGGCTCGGCCACGTAGGAGCGCAGCGGCGCGATCGACTTCTCGATCGAGGGGCCGGTGACGAGCCGCCCGGCTACGTCGGCAGGCAGCCGCCGCTTGAGCTCCTCCCAGAAGGCATCGTCGGACCAGTCCTCCACCCGGTCCGTCAGCGGCACCTGGATGTAGTAGCGGCTGAGCACCGGCGAGCGCAGCGAGCACAGGGCGAAGCCCCGCTCGTGGCGCGCATAGATGAGCTCGTGCGAGACCGGCGGCGTGCGCGACAGCACCCCGAGCCAGCCGAAGGGATAGACCTTCTCGTACTCGCGCAGCACGTCCTTGGGAATCGACTTGCGGCTCACGCCGTGAAAGCCATCGGCCCCCACGACGAAGTCGCAGTCCACGCGGCGCTCCTGGCCTGCCTGGCGGTAGGTCACGAAGGGGCGCTCGCCCGTCAGGTCATGCGGCTGCACGTCCTCGGCCTCGTGGATCACGACGCCCTTCATGCGGTCGCGCGCTTCGTACAGATCGCGCGTCACCTCCGTCTGCCCGTACACCACCACCGACTGGCCGCCGGTGTGGCGCTTGAGGTCCACCCGGTGCAGCCGGCCCTGGTCGGAGATGCAGAAGGCGTCGTGCACCTGACCTTCGCGGTCCATGCGCTCCCCGCACCCGGCCTCGTGCAGCAGCCGGGCAAACCCCTGCTCGAGCACGCCGGCGCGGATGCGCGCGAGCACGTACTCGCGGCTGTGCCTTTCCAGCACCACCGTGTCGATGCCCTTGAGATGGAGCAGTTGCGACAGCAGCAGCCCGGAGGGGCCCCCGCCAATGATGCAGACCTGTGTCCTCATGCGCGTGTTTCTCCCACAGAAAGCATTGTCGCTCAGGCCTTCGGCGAGGTGAGGCTGCCGCGCAACCCCCAGGGTAACTGGCCCTCACGTGAAGATGTTCACGCACGTCGGGGATTCCTTGGACCAGGAAGTGCCGCGGGCGGCCCGGTCGGCCGTCCAATCCGAAGCACTCACCATAAGCAACAGGGAAGATCGCCATGTACAGCCTCCTGCAGGCCCGCGCACGGGCCAGGGTGTGGATCGCGGGCGCGGCGATCGCGCTGCTGGGCGCGCTCGGCGCCACGCCGTCTTCCCATGCGCAGTCCTTCTTCCTGAGCACGGGCGACATCAGCGCCATCGGCACGGCCGCCGCCTCCAAGATTTCGGCAGACCTGCGCCGCGAGATGGTCAGCACCGACTCTCCACGGGTGCCATGGTGGCGCTGGACCCTCACGGGCGGCAAGCTCATGCGCGTGGTGGTGCTGAGCAATTCAACCGACCCCCTGCTGACAGACCTGCGCCAGGCCGTACTGGCCGCAGGCGGATCGGTCTTCATGCGCTACGTGACGGTGCGTGGCCTGTCCGTGGTGGTGCCCGAGACGGGGGTGCTGGCCCTGGCCCAGCGCGCCGACGTGACCGTGGTCTCGCCCAACCGGCTCACCACACGCAGCTTCAGCGCCGTGGAGCAAACCGTGGGCCTCTACCGCGGCGGGCCTCTGACCACGACGGTGCGCACCTACAACACCGCCACGCGGGCACATGCCGGCCTGACCGGCGCAGGCGTGGGCATCGCGCTGCTCGACTCGGGAATCATGGCCTCGCACCTGAACTTCCGGGACGCCACAGGTAAGTCCCGGGTGCGCCAGGCGCTGGACTTCACCAAGGAGTCCGATGCGAAGCTGATCGGCTCGAGCGACTGGCTGCTGGGACTGGACTTCAGTGACGCACTCGCCCCAGGCAGCGAGGGCCGGCGCAAGTACGAAAAGCGCCTGGACAACAACGGCAAGGTCAACGCCGACGGCTACGGGCACGGCACCCACGTTGCCTCGGTGGCGGCGGGCCGGGCCTTCGACCGCAACCCCGACTCCACCGGCATCGCCCCGGGCGCGAACCTCTACGACCTCAAGGTGCTCGACGACTCCGGCATGGGCACCGAGAGCGCGGTGCTTGCCGCCATCGACTGGGTCGTGCACCACAGCCGGGCGCTGAACATCCGCGTCATCAACCTGAGCCTGTCCACCGACGCCACCGAGTCGCACGCCCGCGACCCGCTGTGCGAGGCTGTGCGCAAGGCCGTGGCGGCGGGCGTGACGGTGGTGGTGGCCGCGGGCAACTACGGCCGCGGCCCGAACAACCAGGTGCGCTTCGGCACGATCGGCTCGCCCGGCATCGAGCCCGCGGCGATCACGGTGGGCGCACTG
>JBIIED010000179.1:0-7188 GCA_044237995.1 Rubrivivax sp.
GCGCCACGAACTCCGGCGTGTCCTCGAACATGTGGATGAAGCCGTGCAGCTCGCGCAGGATGTCGTTGGGGATGTGCTGCGAGGTGCGCGTCTCGCCGTAGAGATAGATCGGGATGTCGGCGTTGCGAAAGCGGATCTCGCCGATGAACTTGCGCAGGTTGAGCACTGCCGGGTCGAGCTCGGGACCGGGCGTGAACTCCTCGTCGTCGATGGACAGGATGAAGGCGCTGGCGCGGCTTTGCTGCTGGGCAAACTGGCTGAGGTCGCCATAGCTGGTCACGCCCAGCACCTCGAAGCCTTCCTTCTCGATGGCCTGCGCCAGGGCGCGGATGCCCAGGCCCGAGGCGTTTTCTGAGCGGAAATCCTCGTCGATGATGACGACCGGGAAGCGGAACCTGAGCATCGGGACACCTCGGCCGGAGCGCGCCGGCGCATGAGAAAAACGCGCGAAGTGTAGGGCCACGCCACCCGGCTACACTGATCCTCATCACACCGGGACGCACCCGGGTGCCAAGGAGGAGGACGAGATGGACTTCAGTGCGCCGACTCTATGGTGGGTGCTGGCAGGGGTGCTCATCGTGGCCGAGCTGCTCAGCGGCACGTTCTACCTCCTCATGATCGCGCTGGGCGCGGCCGCCGCCGCCCTCTCCGCGCACGCCGGTTTCTCCACCACGGCGCAGGTCGCCACAGCAGCCGTCGTCGCCGCTGGCGCCACGGCGCTGTGGCACTTCAGGCGCGCCAGCCAGCCGCGCTCGGCCCCGGCCGCCTCCAACGCCGATGTCAACCTCGACATCGGCCAGACCGTGCAGGTCGGCGGCTGGCGCGAAGACGGCACCGCACAGGTCAACTACCGCGGCGCCAACTGGCAGGTGCGCCACGCCGGAGCAACCTCGCCCGAGGCCGGCACGCACCGCATCGTCGCCGTGCACGGCAACCGCCTGGACGTCGAGCGCGTGCCTTCGGCGGCTGCGTCCGCCTGAAGGACCCACCTCGGCCACGACGGCCGCCCTCCCACCAACTCACCTTCCCACGGAGTCCGAGCCCACCATGGAAATCGCCCTCGTCGTTGCCGTCATCGCGATCGTCTTCATCGTGCGCACCTTCAAGATCGTGCCGCAGCAGCACGCCTGGGTGGTCGAGCGCCTGGGCCGCTACGACCGCACGCTCACGCCGGGGCTGAAGTTCGTGATCCCCTTCGTGGAGCGCGTGTCATACCGCCATTCGCTCAAGGAGGTGCCGCTGGACGTGCCCAGCCAGGTCTGCATCACCAAGGACAACACCCAGCTGCAGGTCGACGGCATCCTCTTCTTCCAGGTGACGGACCCGATGCGCGCCAGCTACGGCTCGAGCGACTACATCGTGGCCATCACGCAGCTTGCGCAAACGACGCTTCGCAGCGTCGTGGGCAAGATGGAGCTCGACAAGACCTTCGAGGAGCGCGACATGATCAACGCCTCGGTGGTCAACGCCCTCGACGAAGCGGCGTTGAACTGGGGCGTGAAGGTGCTGCGCTACGAGATCAAGGACCTCACCCCGCCGGCGGAGATCCTGCGCAGCATGCAGGCACAGATCACGGCCGAGCGCGAGAAGCGCGCACTCATTGCCGCCTCCGAGGGCCGGCGCCAGGAACAGATCAACATCGCCACCGGCGAGCGCGAGGCCTTCATCGCGCGCTCCGAGGGCGAGAAGCAGGCCGAGATCAACAAGGCACAGGGCGAGGCGGCGGCCATCTCGGCCGTGGCCGAGGCCACCGCCGAGGCGATCACGAAGATCGCGCAGGCCATCCGGCAGCCCGGCGGCGAGCAGGCCGTGCAGCTCAAGGTGGCGGAGAAGGCGGTGGATGCCTACGGGCAGCTCGCCCGCACCAACAACACCATGATCGTTCCCGGCCACATGGGGGAGGTCTCCACGCTGATCGGCACGGCGATGGCGCTGCTGCGCGGAGGTTCTGCCGGAGGTGCCGGCCCCACCGGCTCCCCGGCCGCACCCCGATGAGCCGAACCGCGCTCAACGTGCTCGGCACGGAACTCGTGCCCTGTTCCTACGACCCGCTGACCGGCTGGTACCGCGACGGCTGCTGCCACACCGACGAGCAAGACCACGGCAGCCACGTCATCTGCTGCCGCGTGACGGTGGAGTTCCTCAACCAGCAGTTCGAGGCCGGCAACGACCTCATCACGCCGCGCCCCGAATACCGCTTCAAGGGCCTCAAGCCCGGTGACCGCTGGTGCGTGTGCGCGCTGCGCTGGAGGCAGGCCTACGAGGCCCGGTGCGCGCCGCCGGTGGTGCTGGAGAGCACGCACAGCCGTGCGCTGGAGTTCGTGCCGGCGGCATGGCTGCAGGCTCATGCCTGGACGACGGAGCGTCCGGCCGAGCCCTAGCCTGGCAGCCCGGTAGAAGGGCGTTGTGTACCCGGGCGTTCCCCAGTACCCGGCTCCCGGTCTGCATGTTTTCATCGTGACCAGGGGAGTGGAGTCCAGTCTTTCGCGGAAACCGCGCGCCGTGGCAGCAGCCACGGCAGCCAGTCCGCACGAGAGACCGCATTGCAGAGCGCCAGGCTTCTGCACGAGGAACACACATGCCCGCTTCGCCCCTTTCCCTTCCGCTCGCCCGCCGCGATTTCCTGCTGTCCACCGCCCTGGGTGCCGGCGCCCTGGCCACCTCGCTGCCGGCCTTTGCCCAGGCCCTGCCCGCCACCCGCGTGCGCATGACCATGGTCGTCTCGCCCAAGGAGCCCCTGGGCGTGGCCATGGAGTTCGTCGTGCGCGAAGCCGAGAAGCGCAGCGGCGGGGCCGTGAAGATCGACTTCTTCCCCTCGGGCCAGCTCGGCCAGGACCTGGCCACCTTCGAGCAGCTCTCGGCCGGCACGGTGAACGTGCACGCCTCGGGCTTTGGCATCAACGCGAACTACAACTCCTTCTTCGCGCCCTGGCTGTTCAACGACTTTGCGCACGTGGAGCGCGTGCTGGAAAGCCCGCTGGCCCAGCAGTGGAACGCCGACCTCGTGAAGACGCGCGGCGTGAGCGTGCTCATGGCCTACCCGCGCGCGCCGCGCCAGATGACCAACTCCAAGCGCGCGATCCGCACGCCCGACGACCTCAAGGGCCTGAAGCTGCGCGTGCCGGAGATCCCCATCCTCTTCAACGCCTTCAAGGGCCTGGGCGCGGAGCCGGTGGCCATGAACTTCGGCGAGGTCTACACCGCGCTGCAGTCCGGCACCATCGAGGGCCAGGAGAACCCGCTGCCCACCATCGTGGGCTTCTCGCTGCAGGAGGTGCAGAAGTTCGTGAGCCTCACCGAGCACGTGCGCGCGCCGGAGTTCATCTACGTGAACGCGCGCTGGTGGACGGGGCTCGACCCGCGCGTGCGCGAGCTGCTCAGCACCCTCTTTGCCGAGGGCAAGAAGATCGCCGCGCAGGCCATCGTCGAGCAGCAGCAGACCAACCTGGCGGCCATCCGCAAGGCCAATGCCGCCATCAACGAGGTGGACCAGGCCGCCTTCCGCACGCGCGCCCGCCCGGTACTCGACAGGATCGGCCCGCAGTTCCTGGGTGCCGACACCTACGCGGCCATCGTGCGCGCGGCCACCTGAGGCGGGCATGGTGCCGTCCGGGGTGAGGACCCTGCGCGCGGTGCGCGCAGGTGCCGGCAGGGTTCTGAGCATCGCCGCCGGGGTGGCGGCGCTGACCATCGCGACGCTGCTCGTGGGCCTCGTGGCCGGGCGAGCGATGCAGCTGAACATCGTGTGGATCCCGGAGGCCACGCGCATCGTCTTCATCTGGGGCGTGGCGCTGGGGTGCCTGGCGGTGTCGTGCGGGCGCGAGCACTTCAAGGTGGAGATCTTCGGCAAGGAAGACGTTGACGCCCCCGGGGTGTTCGCCGTGCTGCGCACCGTGCTGGCGGTGCTGCTGTTCGGCTACATCGCCGTGGGCGGCTGGCCCACGATCGCTAGCGCCTCGATGCAGGCCTTCGCCTCCCTGCCCTTCTCCTACAGCCTCATGCGCACCGCTGTGGTGAGCTGCCTGGCGGGCATGTGCGTGGTGGAGGTGCTCGTGCTGCTGGAGCAGGTGCAGCTGCTGGCTGCACGGCGGGGCGTCTCGGCGAGGAGGGCTACCTGATGAGCGCGGGCCTGTTCACCATCACCTGGGCCTCGACCCTGCTGATCGTCCTCGTCATGGTGCGCGTGCCGCTGGTGGTGGCCATCGGCGGGGTGGGCGCGGTGTACATCCTTAGCGCCGGGCTGCCCGCGGGCACGGTCGCGCCGCTGGTCACCAACGCCATCGACTCCAGCATCCTGCTGGCCATCCCGCTGTACCTGCTGGCAGGCGACCTCATGAACGCCAGCGGCGCCACGCACCGCCTGGTGGACTTCGCCAGCGCGCTGCTCAGCCGCGTGCGCGGGCGCCTGGCGCACACCGACGTGGCCACCTCGCTCATCTTCGCGGGCATGTCGGGCTCCGCCCTGGCCGATGCCGCCGGGGTGGGCAAGGTGATGATCCCGGCCATGACGCGCCAGGGCTACGACCCCGCCTTCAGCGCCGCGCTCACCGCCTCGGCCTCCACCATCGGGCCCATCTTCCCGCCCTCGATCCCGATGATCGTCTATGGCGCCATCACCGGCGTGTCGGTGGGCGCGCTGTTCCTGGGCGGGGTGGTGCCGGGCATCCTCGTGGCGCTGGCGCTGATGATCTACTGCTTCTTCGCGGTCAGGCGCATGAAGCTCACGGAAACGCGCGAGCCCTTCTCCTGGCTCACGCTGCTGCGGGCCACGCGCGCGGCCATCCTGCCGCTGCTCACGCCCGTGATCATCCTCAGCGGCATCTTCGCCGGCTTCATGACACCCACCGAGGCCGGCGCCATCGCCTGCTTCTACGCCGCCTTCATCGGCGCGGTGGTGTACCGCACACTGGACCTGCGGGCCATCCTGGCCTGCGGCATCAGCAGCATGAAGGGCACGGCCGCGGTGATGATCCTGCTGGGCCTCGCAGCGGTGCTGGGCTGGATGGTCACCTTCGAGGGCGTGGCGCGCGACTTCGTCGCCCTCATGAGCGGCACCGACCCCATCATCGTCATCCTCTTCATCAACCTCGTGCTGCTGGTGGTGGGGATGTTCATGGATTCCACCGCCGCGATGCTCGTCTTCGTGCCGCTGCTGGCGCCGCTGGCCACCTCGCTGGGCATCCCGCCCGTGCAGTTCGGCGTGATGGTGGTGGTGAACCTGATGATCGGGCTGGTCACGCCGCCGGTGGGCTTCAGCCTGTATGTCACGGCCGAGATCGCGGGCGTGCCGCTGCACAAGGTGATCCGCGCGGTGCTGCCGTTCCTCGTGCCGCTGCTGGCCGTGCTCGTGCTCGTGGTGACGGTGCCCGCGGTGACGCTGTGGGTGCCCTCGGCCATGATGGGGCGCTGAAGGACGCCGCGCGCCATGCCCCACGCTGCTTCCCACCACCCCGGCCCGGTGCGCCAGCGCCTGGAGGCGATGCTGGCGCGCATTGCCGCGCACGACGATGCCCTGCGCACCTTCATCACCCTGACCCCCGAGGCGGCGCGCCAGGCCGCCGACGCCGCCGACGCTCGGGCAGCCGCCGGCCGCCGCGGCGGGCCGCTGGACGGCCTGATCGTGTCCATCAAGGACAACATCGACGTGGCCGGCGTGCCCACCACCTGCGGCTCGGCGGCGGCCTTCACCCGCACGCCGCAGGCCGACTCCACCGTGGCCGCGCGGCTGAAGGCTGCCGGCGCGGTGCTCGTGGGCAAGGTCAACCTGCACGAGTTCGCCTTCGGCGGCACCACGCAGAACCTGCACCACGGCCCCTGCCGCAACCCCTGGGACGCCACGCGCATTCCCGGCGGCTCCAGCGGCGGCTCCGGTGCGAGCGTGGCCGCGGGCTTCTGCGATGCCTCGCTCGGCTCGGACACAGGCGGCTCCATCCGCATCCCCGCGGCGCTCAACGGCGTGGTGGGGCTGCGCCCCACGGTCGGGCGCGTGTCCAACCACGGCTCCACGCCCGTGAGCCCGCGCTTCGACACCATCGGCCCGCTGGCGCACGACGCCGCCACGGTGGCCGCCGCGCATGAGGCCCTCTCGGGCCACGACCGGCTGGACCCCATCAGCCAGCCGCAGCCGGTGGAGAGCTTTGCCGCCGCCTGCAGCCGCGGCGTGGCCGGCCTGCGCATCGGCGTGCCGCGACGCTTCTTCTTCGACGACCTCGACCCCGACCTCGCCCGCAGCATGGAAGCGGCCATCGCCCTGCTGGCCCGCCTGGGCGCGCAGCTGCGCACCCTCGACGTGGACGGCGCCGAGGACGTGCAGGCGCAGATGACGCCCATGCTCATGGCCGACGCCGCGCACTTCCACCGCGAGCGCCTGGCCGACGAGCACTCCGGGCTGGGCGCAGACGTGCGCGAGCGCATGCTGATCGGCACGCGCACCAGCGGCTGCGAGTACGCCGCCTCCATGCGTGCCAAGGAGGCCTGGACGAGCCGCGTGCGCGCGCTCTTCGAGGAGGTGGACGTGGTGCTCACGCCCACCGTGGGCTTCGGCGCGCCGCTGGCCGAGGTGAGCATGCAGATGATCGCGGCCACGAAGAACCTCACGCGGATGACCTTTGTATGGTCCTTCGCCGAGGTGCCGGCGCTGTCCGTTCCCTGCGGCTTCACGCGTGACGGCCTGCCCCTGGGCATGCAGCTCGTGGGCCCCTGGTGGCAGGAGGCGCGCCTGCTGGCCCTGGCCCACGCGTACCAACGCGAGACCGACCACCACCTGCGCCGCCCGCCCCTGCGATAAACTCGCGGGTTGCCGCTGCGGAGGGATGGATGAGCGGTTTAAGTCGCACGCCTGGAAAGCGTGTGTGGGTTAACAGCCCACCGCGGGTTCGAATCCCGCTCCCTCCGCCACTGAGCCCGCCTTGTGCGGGCTTTTTGCTGCTGGGCACGGCATCGAGCCCCCGCCCCCCCCGAGCAGTTCCTGGAGGACATGCGCCGCGACCTGGCCAAGTACGGCCCGGTGGTCCGGGCCGCAGGCATCAAGGTGGAGTAGCGCAGAGAAGGTGCGGCGCAGCGCGGCGCCGCCCCCAGGCGATCATGCGCTCATGCGCTCATGCGCTCATGCGCTCATGCGCTCATGCGCTCAGGCGCCGTGCCCCTTGATGTAGGTCTCGAGGTACGAGACCTGCTCGCCGAGCTGGC
>JBIIED010000180.1:0-7180 GCA_044237995.1 Rubrivivax sp.
CGCGCGCCGGGCCTGCGCGCCCAGGCCCACGCGGGCCAGCGCCTGCGCCACGCGCTCGCCATGCTGTGCGCGCGGCACGCCGCGCAGCCACAGCGCCACCCGGACGTTGGCCTGCGCCGAGAGGTGCAGCAGGAAGGGCCGCTGGAAGAGCATGGCCCCGAGCGGCGATCCGGGCCGGCCCTGCCCGGGGGCATCGGGCGCCACCTCGCGCGAGCCCGCGTCGGGGCGGACGGTGCCGTGCAGCAGGCGCAACAGGGTGGTCTTGCCCGAGCCGTTGGCCCCCACCAGGGCAATGCGCTCCCCTCGGCGCACGTGCAGATCCACGTCGCGCAGCGCCTGCACCGCGCCGAAGCGCACGCTCGCCGCGCGCAGCGCCACCAGCGGCCGCTCCCGGCTCATGCCTGCGCCTCGGCCGGCCGCCGCCCGAGCCCTTGCACGAGCCCGATGGCCAGGTTCACCACCCCCACCACGCCCAGCAGGACGATGCCCAGGGCCAGGGCCAGCGGCAGGTCGCCCTTGCTGGTCTCCAGGGCAATGGAGGTGGTCATCACGCGGGTCACGCCATCGATGTTGCCGCCCACGATCATCACCGCCCCCACCTCCGAGATCGCCCGGCCGAAGGCGGTCAGCAGCACGGTGACCATGGCCAGGCGCTCGTGCACCAGCAGCAGCGCCGCGCGCGCCAGCGGGCCGGCGCCGAGCGAGACGAGTTCGTCCCCGCCCTCTCGCAATGCGTTGAGCACGAGTCGGCGCGTGAGTGCGGCCACCAGCGGCACCACGAGCACGGACTGCGCCATCACCATCGCCGCGGGGGTGAAGAGGATGCCCAGCGAGCCCAGGGGCCCGGCCCGGGACAGCAGTAGGTAGACCGTGAGCCCCACCACCACCGAAGGCAGCGCCAGCAGCGTGTTGAGCCCCCACACGAGCACGCGCTGCCCCGGAAAGCGGGCCACCGCCAGCCAGGCACCCAGCGCCAGGCCCGCCAGGCCGCCCAGCGCACATGCCGTCGCGCTCACCCGCAGCGACAGCCCGACCACCTGCCACAGCGCCCCCTCGGGACGCACGAGCAGGTCAAAGGCCAGTAGCAGGCTCTCGGCCACGGTGTTCATGGGCGGGTGGATCTTCTCGAAGTGGCGCCGCAGCACAAGCAGCCCCGGCAGAATACCGCCGCATCACGCCGATCCCCTGCCAGCCGCCGCGCTTGCCACACCCACTGATGTCCGACTCCGGTCCCCACCCTCTCGGCCCCTCGCCGCTTGCTGCAGGCGACACGCAGATCAGCGTGGACGCGGCCCGCGCCGCGATCGCCGCGGCGATCACGCCAGTGGAGGGCACACAGGCCCTGCCGCTGCAGGCCGCCGCGGGCCGCGTGCTCGCCGCCGACGTCGCCTCGCCCATCGACGTGCCCGCACACGACAACTCGGCGATGGATGGCTATGCCTTCGACGGCGCGGCCCTCGCAGCGGGTGCACCCACGCGCCTGACCCCCGTTGCCACCGTCTACGCCGGAGCGCCCTTTGCGGGGCGGCTCGCACCGGGCGAGTGCGTGCGCATCATGACCGGAGCGGTGATGCCCGCGGGGCTCGACACGGTGGTGCCCCTGGAGCTGTGCCGCGAGGCAGACGGGCAGGTGCTGATCTCCCCGGGCACCCTCAAGCGCGGCGAGAACCGGCGCCAGCAGGGCGAAGACCTGGCCGCCGGCGGCACGGCACTGGCTGCCGGGCGCGTACTGCGGCCGGCCGACCTCGGGCTGCTGGCCTCGATCGGCTGCACCGGTGTGACCGTGCGCAGGCGGCTGCGCGTGGCACTTTTCTCCACGGGCGACGAGGTGCAGGAGCCGGGCGAGCCGCTGCGCGAGGGTTGCATCTACGACAGCAATCGCACCAGCCTGGCTGCGGCGCTGCAGCGCCTGGGCATGGAGGTGCTCGACCTCGGTCTCGTGCGCGACGATCCGCAGGCGCTGCAGGCCACGCTGCAGCGCGCCTTGCAGGAGGCCGATGCGGTGGTGACCAGCGGCGGCGTGAGCGCAGGCGATGCCGACTACACGCGCGAGGTGCTCGCACGCATGGGCGAGGTCGCGTTCTGGAAGGTGGCGATGCGCCCGGGGCGGCCCTTTGCCTTCGGCGCGCTCCAGGCGGCGAACCGGCGCGCCTGGCTCTTTGCGCTGCCGGGCAACCCGGTGGCGGCACTCGTCACCTTCTACGCCTTCGCGCGCGAGGCCCTGCTGCGCCTGGCAGGTGCCGTGCCCGAGCCGCTGCCGATGCTGCAGGCGCGCTGCCAGAGCGCCATCCGCAAGCGCCCCGGGCGCACCGAGTTCCAGCGCGGCATCGTCGCGCCCGGCGCCGACGGCTCCTGGCAGGTGCGCCTGACGGGCTCCCAGGGAGCGGGCGTGCTGCGCAGCATGAGCGAAGCCAACTGCCTCGTGGTGCTGGGCCACGATCAGGGCCCGGTGAGCGCCGGCGAGCCGGTGGCCGTGTGGCTCTTCGACGCGCTGGTCTGAGCCGGTTGCGGGGCGTGCCGGCGCCCTGATCCGGCGGGATCGCCCGCCTGCGGCCTCAGCGCGCCGGCGCAACTGCCTCGGAGGCATCGGCATCGAAGCGCTCGAAGCCGCTGTAGCACAGGAAGTGCCTGTTCAAGGCGCGCCCGAACAGGGTCATGCCCAGGCGCTGCGCCATCTCGTGGCCCATCGCCGTGACGCCGTTGCGCGAGACGATGATCGGCACCCCGATCTGCGCCGACTTCAGCACCATCTCGCTCGTGAGCCGCCCCGTGGTGTAGAAGACCTTGTCGTGCGCGCAGACGTCGTGCAGCGCCATCCACCCGGCGATCGTGTCGATGGCGTTGTGGCGGCCCACGTCCTCGACGAACACGAGCAGCTCCGCCCCCCGAAAGAGCGCGCAGCCGTGCACCGATCCGGCACGCCGGTGGATGCTCTCCTGGCCGCGCATCACCTCGAGCATGCGGTAGAGAGTTGCCTGCGACAGCCTGGCCTGCTGCGCCGACGGCAGCCGAAGCCCTTCGAGGCCGGCCATCACGTCGCCAAAGACCGTTCCCTGGCCGCAGCCGGTGGTGACCACGCGCCGCTCGGTGCGCGCCTGCAGGTCCGCCACGCCCTCGCGCGTGCGCACAGCCGCGGCCTGCACCTCCCAGTCCACCGTCACCGACTCGATCGCGCCCACGTCGGCCACCAGGCGCTGGTTGAGCAGGTAGCCCAGCACCAGCAGCTCGGGCAGCTGCCCAAGCGTCATCAGCGTGACGAGCTCGCGCTTGTCGACGAAGACCGTGAGCGGCCGCTCCACCGGAACCTCGATGGTGCGCCGCTGCCCGTGCTCGTCGACGGTGGCGATCTCGCGCAGCAGCGCGCCGCGGGCCTGCGTGAGCGCAGGTTTCACAGCCCCCGCCACATCACGACGGTCAGCGCACTCACGAGCAGCGTGCACAGCGCGGCCACGAGGTCGTCGAAGAGGATGCCAAAGCCGTGTCGCGCCGACACCGCCTCGCCCGGACGCGGCTTGAACAGCCGGTCTGCCCAGGCCACGGGCTGGGGCTTGACGGCATCGAAGAAGCGAAAGAGCGCGAAGGCCCCGAGCTGCCCCCAGCCGCCGACCGGCATCAGGATCCACAGCACTATCCAGAACGCCACCACCTCGTCCCACACGATCGCGCCCGGGTCGCCCTGGCCGAGCTCGCGCGCGGTGCGCGTGCAGGCCCACTGCCCGAGCCACCAGGCCGCCACGATCACGAGTGCCCAGCCGGCATCGTCGAGCCAGGGTGCCAGCACGAGGAAGGAGACCCACCCCCACAGCGTCCCGACGGTGCCTGGCGCCCAGGGCGACAGGCCGCAGCCAAAGCCCAGCGCGATCAGGCGCGCCGGGTGGCGCACCATCCAGCGCGCAGTGGGGCGCAGGGGTGCCGAGCGTGCCGCGGGCGGCGTCTGGCTCACGCCGGCCAGTCCCGCAGCACGTCGGCCACGGCCGCCTTGGGCTGGCGGCTGGCCGGCGGGCGCTGCGCCGTGCCCAGCGCCACCCAGCCCACCAGCGTCTCGCCCGGCTCGCAGAAGGCCAGTGCGATCTCACGGTCGCGCACCTTGGCGCCCGAGAGCATCTTGCCGGCAAAGCCCAGCGCATGCGCCGCGTGCAGGAAGTTGGCCAGGGCCCCGCCCACCGCCACCCACTGCTCATGCGCCGGCACCACCGGGTGGCCCAAGTCGATTCGCGCCACGAGCGCCACCGTCACCGGTGCGCGCAGCGCACGCTCACGCTCCATTGCCAGGCTCGCCTCGTCCTTGCCCGCCTCGCGCGCCGCGCGGCAGAAGAGCTCGGCCAGGCGCTCGCGTGCCTCGCCACGCACGACCTTGAAGCGAAAGGGCACGAGCTCGGCGTGGTCCGGCGCGTGCAGCGCCGCCTCGGCCATCCAGGCCAGCGCCGCGTCGTCGGGGCCGGGCTCGCCCAGGTGCTTGATGCCCAGCGAGTGGCGGCCGATCAGCGTGGCCAGGGAGTCGGGAGCGCTCATGCGGAGATTGTGCCGGCCAGGTGGCAGCGCCCGGTGCGGCGGGTCAGAACACCAGCGCGCGCCAGTGCAGGTCGGTCGCGCGGGCCATGAACTGCACGGCGCCGCCGGCGCCGCTGCACTCGGGAATCAGGCCCTCGAGCTCCAGGCCGTGAGCATGCAGCGCGTCGGTGCAGGCATAGAGCCGGGCCCCAAAGCCGGTGGCCTCGCGCATCGAGTCGAGCACGGTCTTCGGGTGGGCGGGGTTGGGCTGCAGTGCCTGTGCCACGCCCGGCGCCAGCAGGCGCACGCTTGCGGCCGTGAAGTAGATCTCCACCGGCACATCCATCGCGCCTGCCGCTGCGGCCTGGAAAAAGGGCGTGGCCAGGCGATGCGGCGCATCGGGGTCGGCGGCCCACAGCATGATCGCGATGCCGGCTACAGGTTGTTCGACAAAGCCGCTCATGCAGACCCGTCCAGCCGGTTGAGCCATGCGTGGTGGGCCATCGCCTCGCGCACGGCCTCGGCGCCGTGCACGAGCGCTTGGCGGTCGCGCGCGAAGTCCGCCAGCGCCACGCGCGCCAGCCACCCTTCCCCGTACGGATCGCGGTCAACGAGTTCGGGCTCGTCGGCCAGGCGCGGATTCACCGCCACGACCGTGCCCGCGACGGGCGACTTCACCGAGACGATCGACTTGGCGAGTTCCACCACCGCCACCGAGCGCCCCTGCTCGACCACCTGCCCCACGCCCTTGGGGCGGCACATGTAGATCTCGCCGGCCAGCTGGATGCCCAGTGACGTGATGCCCACGGTGGCCACGCCACCCTCCTCCAGCCGCGCCCACACCTGGTGTTCGACGAGGTAGTGCAGCGCCTGCGGAAAGACCAGGCCGTTGACGTTCACGTCCATCGGGGTTCAGGCCCTGCAGCCCGTGAAATGGCGGAGGGGAATGGGAGTCGAACCCACCCAGCGACGCTTGGCGCCACCCACCGGGTTTGAAGCCCGGCCGACCCACCAGGATCGTTTCCCCTCCGCAGACCCTTGCATCTCTTTCATCTCGCCGCCGGTTGCTCGAACAGCGCCGAGTCGGTGCGCAGGCGGTGGGTGTCGCCCACCCGCCGCAGCAGCCCGACGCGGTCGAAGTATTCGAGGATCTGGATGGCGCGCTTGCGGCCCAGTCGCGTCGCGTCGCGAAAGAGCGCCGCCGTGATCACCCCGCCCTGCGTAGCCGCCACCTCGCGCGCCAGCCGTGCCAGCTCGTGCATCGTGGCGTCGGAGTAGACCAGATCGCGGACGACCTGGTGCACCTCTCCCCTTTGCGCCAGGCGCGCGATCGTCACGCGCATCAGGGGTTCGCTCTCGCCCGTGTCGCGTGAGAGATCGCGCGCCCAGGCACCCTCGAAGCCGGCGCCGGCCAGGTGCGGCGCGATCTTCTGTGCGATGCGCTCGTCCACAGCCGACAGCCGCCCGCCGTGCTCGGGCAGGTGCAGGCAGGCGCCGCGCTGCTGCAGCACCCCGCGCTCCAGAAGTTGCGCCAGCAGCGCGCGCCACAGCGGCTCGGGCAGGCGCGGCAGCGCCAGCCGGCGCAGCCGGGCCGCGTCGGGGCCAAGCTCCTCGGGCTGGCGCTGGTGGAAGGCCGCCAGCACGCCAAGCACCTGTACCCGCGCAGCCTCGGCCTGCGCCGCACCCAGCGCCTGCGCGGGCTCGCCTTCGGCAGCTGCCACCAGCGCACCCTCGGGCGGCGCCACACTGCCCAGTCGGCCCTCGGCGGCACGCCAGCGCAACAGGTCCAGCCCGAAAGGCGCCACCGCCACGAGGGCCTGCAAACGGGCGGCCGCGTCGCCGTGCCCCCAAGAGTCGAGCTCGGCCAGGCGCTGCGGCGTGCGCCGGTAGCGGGCCGGCGCGTGCGGGTCGAGCACGGTGCCGCCGGCCAGCGTGCGGCTGGCCGATGCATCGCGCAGCACCACACGATCTCCGTGCCAGGCACCCACGGGTGCGCGCAGCACGAGCTGCACCCGCGCGCTCGCGCCCGGCGCCAGGCTATCGCCCTCGTCGAGCAGTGCCACCGTGCCAAGCGTGGCCTCCGCGCCGATGTGCACGTGCACGGGTGTGCCCGAGCGAAGCGCGCGCGCCTCGCCCGACCACAGCACTAGCCGGGCATCCAGGCGTTCGGTGGACAGCGCCGCAAAGGGCGCCACGAGCCACTGGCCGCGCCGGATCTCGTCCTTGCCCACCGCAGCCAGCGCCAGCGCGCAGCGCACCCCGGCGCCGGCCCGGGCCACGGCGCGGTTCTGGGCGTGGACGCCTCGCACGCGGATGCGCCGCTCGCCGCCAGAAGAAGGGGCGAGCACGAGCTCGTCGCCGATGCCCACCTCTCCGGCGTGCACGGTGCCCGTCACCACCGTGCCGGTTCCCTCGACCGTGAAGACGCGGTCCACCGCCAGGCGGAACGCCTGCTGCACATCCACCTGCCGGCCGGCGCCACTGGCCACGTCAAGGAGCCGCGTGCGCAGTGCCTCGATCCCCTGCCCGGTGGCAGCCGACACCGTGTGCACGGGCGCCCCGACAAGGCCGGTGGTTGCCAGCAGCGCCGCGGCCTCGGCCGCCACTGCCTGCACGCGCGCGGCATCGGCACGGTCTGCCTTGGTGACCACCACCGTGGCCCCTGACACGCCCAGCAGCGCCAGCACGG
>JBIIED010000181.1:0-7177 GCA_044237995.1 Rubrivivax sp.
CGTGGTGGCGGCGGCCGTGCTCCCGCCACGCACCATGAACACGCTGGACCTTTGGCGCTACAGCAGCCACCTGAGCAACCAGGAACAGGCCTCCCAGCTCTACCAGATCCAGTTCTGGAAGCGCGCCTTCTATCCCTTTGCCTGCTTCGTGATGATCGCGCTGGCCCTGCCCTTTGCCTACCTGCACGCCCGCGCGGGCGGGGTGAGCCTGAAGGTCTTCGGCGGCATCATGCTGGGCATCAGCTTCGTGCTGGTCAACAACGTCTTCGGCCACATCGGCATCCTGCGCGAGTGGACACCCTGGGTGGCCGCCCTCCTGCCGAGCCTGCTGTACCTGGGGCTGTCGCTGGCCGCCTTCGCCTGGCTGGTGCGCTACCGCTGAGGGTGCGAACCGGGCGTTGCGGTGCACGGCCGGGTGCGGGTTAGCATTGGCATCGATCCCCACGCAGCGCCCCGCCACGATGTCCACCCCTGCCCTTACGAGCCGCCTGCCCGGAGTCGGCACGACCATCTTCACCGTCATGTCGGCCCTGGCGGCCGAGCACCGGGCCGTGAACCTCGGCCAGGGCTTCCCCGACTTCGACTGCGACCCCGACTTGCTGCATGCCGTGACCGGGGCCATGCACGAAGGCCTGAACCAGTACCCGCCGATGGCCGGCGTGGCGGCGCTGCGCGAGGTGGTGGCGGCCAAGGTGGAGGCCCTCTACGGGCGGCGCTACGACCCGGGCCAGGAGATCACGATCACGGCCGGCGCCACGCAGGCGATCCTCACGGCCGTGCTGTGCGCGGTGCACCCGGGCGACGAGGTGATCGTGCTCGAGCCCTGCTACGACAGCTACGTGCCCAACGTGGAACTCGCCGGCGCAAAGGTGGTGCGCGTGCCGCTCACGCCGCGCACCTTCCGGCCCGACTTCGCCGCCATCGCCGCCGCGATCACGCCCCGCACTCGCGGGCTGATCGTCAACTCGCCCCACAACCCGAGCGCCACCGTGTGGACGCGCCAGGAGATGGAGCAGCTGGCCGCGCTGCTGGCCCCCACCGACGTGCTGCTGATCTCCGACGAGGTCTACGAGCACATGGTCTTCGACGGGCAGCCGCACGTGAGCGCCGCCTCGGTTGCAGGGCTGGCCGAGCGGGCCTTCGTCGTCTCGAGCTTCGGCAAGACCTACCACGTGACCGGATGGAAGGTGGGCTACGTGGTGGCGCCCGCAGCCCTGACGGCCGAGTTCCGCAAGGTCCACCAGTTCAACGTCTTCACCGTGAACACCCCCGTGCAGCACGGGCTGGCACGCTACATGGCCGACCCACGGCCCTACCTCGAACTGCCCGCCTTCTATCAGCGCAAGCGCGACCTCTTCGTCGAGGGCCTGCGGCGCACGCGGCTGCAGCCGCTGCAGACCCAGGGCACCTACTTCCAGTGCGTGGACATCTCCCAGGTGAGCGACATGCGCGAGGCTGACTTCTGCCAGTGGCTCACGCGCGAGGCCGGCGTGGCGGCCATCCCGCTGTCGGCCTTCTACGGCGAAGGCTTCGAGCAGGGGATCGTGCGGCTGTGCTTTGCCAAGAAGGACGAGACGCTGCAAATGGGCCTGGAGCGGCTCGCCCGCCTCTGACGGACCCCCCCGATGGACAAGTTCACTGGCACCAAGCCCGTGGCCGAGCGCCACGCCTTCGACATCGCTGCGCTGGAGCGACACCTGCTGGCGCACCTGCCGGGCTTTGCCGGCCCGCTGGCCGTCGAGCAGTTCAAGGGCGGACAATCGAACCCGACCTTCCTGCTCACGGGTGCCAGCGGGCGCTACGTGATGCGGGCCAAGCCGGGCCCTGTTGCCAAGCTGCTGCCCTCCGCGCACGCCATCGAGCGCGAGTTCCGGGTGATGCGGGCGCTGCACGGCAGCGGCGTACCCGTGGCGCAGATGCACCTGCTGTGCGAAGACGAGTCCGTGATCGGCCGCGCCTTCTACGTGATGGAGTTCGTGCAGGGCCGGGTGCTGTGGGACCAGGCGCTTCCGGGGATGACCCTGGAAGAGCGCGGCGCCATCTACGACGAGATGAACCGCGTGATCGCGGCGCTGCACCGGATCGACCCCGCTGCGGTGGGCCTGGCCGATTACGGCAAGGCCGGCAACTACTTCGAGCGCCAGATCGCGCGCTGGAGCCGCCAGTACGTAGCCTCCGTCACCGAGCCGATCCCGGCGATGGACCGGCTGATCGCCTGGCTGCCGGCCCACGTGCCCGAGGGCGCGCGCGACCCGGCCGCCGTCTCCATCGTGCATGGCGACTTCAGATTGGACAACCTCATCTTCCACCCCACCGAGCCGCGCGTGCTGGCCGTGCTCGACTGGGAGCTCTCCACGCTGGGGCACCCGCTGGCCGACTTCAGCTACCACTGCATGGCCTGGCACATCCCGCACGCCATGGGCCGCGGCATTGGCGGGCTCGATGCCGCGGCGCTCGGTATCCCCATGGAGCCGGACTACCTCGAGCGCTACCTCGCCCGCGTCGGCAGGGGCCGGGATCAACTGGCCGAGGTCCAGCGGGATTGGAACTTCTACCTCGCGTACAACCTCTTTCGCATCGCCGCGATCCTGCAAGGGATCGCCCGCCGCGTGGTCGACGGCACGGCCGCCAGCGCCGAGGCAGCCTCCGCGAGCGCGAGCGCGCGCCCTCTGGCCGAACTGGCCTGGTCCTTCGCCAGCCGACACTGAGGGCGCCCGCCCGTCCTGCCCGTCCTGCCCGTCCTGCCCGTCCGGCCACGCACACGCACACGCACACGCACACGCCCGCGCTACCGACGCCCGACAGACCCCACCCGACACCCGACGCACGACCCCTTCCGGAGACGACCCCATGGATTTCAGCTACTCACCCCGCACCGCCGAACTGCAGGCCCGCCTGCAGGCCTTCATGGATCGGCACGTCTACCCGGCCGAGGGGCGGTGGTGGGAGGAGATCGAGGCCAACACGCAGGCCGGGCGCCGCTGGAGCCCGCTGCGCGTGATCGAGGACCTCAAGCCCCTTGCGCGTGAGGCGGGCCTTTGGAACCTGTGGCTGCCCACCAGCGAGCGTGGGGCCGGCCTGACGAACCAGGAGTACGCGCCGCTTGCCGAGATCATGGGGCGCGTGCCCTGGGCGCCGGAGGTGTTCAACTGCAGCGCCCCGGACACCGGGAACATGGAAGTGCTGGTGCGCTACGGCACGCCCGAGCACCAGAAGCGTTGGCTCGAGCCGCTGCTGGCTGGCGAGATCCGCAGCGGATTCGCCATGACCGAGCCGGCCGTGGCCTCGTCGGACGCCACCAACATCGAGTCGCGCATCGAGCGCGTCGGCGACGAGTACGTGATCAACGGCCGCAAGTGGTGGACCAGCGGCGCGGGCGACCCGCGCTGCAAGATCCTCATCTTCATGGGCAAGACCGACCCCTCGGCGCCGCGCCACTCGCAGCAGTCGATGATCCTCGTGCCGATGGACACGCCGGGCGTGAAGGTGCTGCGCCCGCTGTCGGTCATGGGCTACGACGATGCGCCCCACGGCCACATGGAAGTGGACTTCGTGAACGTGCGCGTGCCCGCCTCCAACATCCTGCTGGGCGAGGGGCGCGGCTTCGAGATCGCGCAGGGCCGCCTCGGGCCTGGCCGCATCCATCACTGCATGCGCCTGATCGGGCTGGCCGAGCGCTCGCTCGAGCTCATGTGCAAGCGCGCGAGCAAGCGCGTGGCCTTCGGCCGCACAGTGGCCGAACAGGGCGTCACGCGGGAGCGCATTGCCGAGGCGCGCATCATGATCGAGCAGGCGCGGCTGCTCACGCTCAAGGCGGCCTGGATGATGGACGTGGCGGGCAACAAGACGGCCAAGGCCGAGATCGCGATGATCAAGGTCGCCGCCCCCAACATGGCCTGCCAGGTGATCGACTGGGCCATGCAGGTGCACGGCGGCGGCGGCATGTCGCAGGACTTCCCGCTGGCCTACTTCTATGCGCACGCGCGCACGCTGCGCTTTGCCGACGGGCCCGACGAGGTGCACCGCAACGCGATCGCCAAGCTCGAACTCGGGCGGCACGCAGCCTGAGGAGGCTACCTGGGCAGGCCGAGTTCCACTCGGGCCTGCCCGGGCCTACCCACTCCTGTCGGGAGCCTTCGGCTGCCTGCCCCGGCGCCGCGGCGCGGCTCAGGGCCGAGGCTCGGGATCGGGCTCCCCGTCGTGCGGCACGGCCCACATGCCTGGCAGGGTGGTCGGCTCACCGGCCTCGCCCGTCTCTGCCTGAACCCGGCGCGCCTCGCGCATGGCGCGCTCGAAGAAGCCGATCCAGGCTCCCAGAGTGCCGGGGTCGGGATCGTCCAGGCCCGCACGCAATTCCAGCCGCCCGCCGCCGATGGTGAGCAGCCACGGTGAGTGCCCCTGGACTGGCGCACCGGCCAGGGCTTGCTCGAGCGGGCCACCGGTCCACGCCAGGAGCCACTCGGGATGGCTCGCGACAGCCTCGAAGCCGTCCGGCCAGCCGGCCTGCTGCGTGTCCAGGCGCGGGAAGGTGACGAGCCAGCGCATCTCCGGGGGCATGTCCGGGTCGACGCGGCCATCACCGGTACCCGCGATCTGGTCGAGGACGGCGCGCTCCAGGCGGCGCTGAAGCATCCGGTCGACCACCATGAGGTGCAGTTCCGGTGCCAGGCGCAGGTCGCAGCGCATGAGGAGTTCGCCCCGGCCGCGCACATACAGCCGCTGCGGCGGACCCCAATCGAGCCGCCAGGTGGTCGGGCCCAGCCGGCCGCGCAGCATGAAGCCGTTGCCGGGGCCAGGCTCCCAGCCGATCTGGCGCTCCTCGCACCATGCCTGCAGCGCCAGCCGCGCCGAGTCGGGTTCGGCACGCCGGCCGCCCAGCCAGTCCCTCAGGGCACGCAGCATCGTCTACAGTGAAGGTGCCCCGCGGCGGGGCACACAAGGAGTGGGGGATCGATGATCGAAGTGTATTCGTGGCCCACGCCCAATGGCCACAAGATCCACATCATGCTGGAGGAATGCGGGCTGCCCTGGCGCGTGCATGGCATCGACATCGGCGCGGGGGATCAGTTCCAGCCCGAGTTCCTGGCCATCAGCCCGAACAACAAGGTGCCTGCCATCGTCGACCCGGACGGCCCCGATGGCCAGCCGATCTCGCTGTTCGAGTCGGGTGCGATCCTGCTCTACCTGGCCGGCAAGACCGGGCGCTTCCTGCCCGCTGACACCCGTGGGCGCTACGAGGTGCTGCAGTGGCTGATGTTCCAGATGGCCGGCGTCGGGCCGATGCTCGGCCAAGCCCACCACTTTCGCATCTACGCCCCCGAGAAGGTGCCCTACGCGATCGAGCGCTACACGCGTGAGGCGCAGCGCCTGTATGGGGTGATGGACAAGCAGCTGGCGGCCTCGCCCTACATGGCCGGGGCCGACTACACCATCGCCGACATGGCGATCTTCCCGTGGTTGCGAAGCTGGCAGAACCAGGGCATCGACTGGGCCGACTTCCCGCATGTCAAGGCCTGGTTCGACCGCATCGCCGAACGGCCGGCCGTGCAGCGCGGCGTGCAGGTGCTGGCCGATCGGCGCCGTGCGCTGACGGACGACAAGGCCCGCTCCGCGCTCTTCGGAGCGGCCCAGTACGCGCGGCGCTGAGCGGCACCAGGGCGCGCCCCTCGCACCCCTCGAGCGCCTCCCGTTCTGCGCCGGCCTCAAGCTGGTCAAGGCGCCTTGAAGTCGCCCCCGACTCCCGTCACGAACGCCTCGGGCTTGAGGTAACGCTTCAATGCGTCGTGCGCCTGCTCGCGCGTGACCTTCGAGATGGCCTCGTCCAAGCGAGCCGACCACGCCATCGTGCGGCCAAGATCGAGCTGCGAGGCCAGCGAACTCGCCAGGGAATCGTCCTGGGCGCGCTGCAGCTGCCCGAAGCGCAGCAGCGCGGCCTGCGCGTCGCGCACCTCGTCGGCCGTGAAGCCGTCTCGCAGCGCGCGCTCGACCTCCTCGCGCAGGGCCGTCTCGGCCGCCGCAAGATTGGCCGGGGCGAAGATCGCGCTGGCGCGCCAGACGGAGTGCCGCTCGCGCGGGTTCCAGTCGATCGAGCTGCGCACGTCGTAGGACAGGCCGCCCTTCTCGCGCAGCCGCACCCACAGGCGCGAGTTGCCTCCCTGGCCCAGGATCATGTTGGCCACCATCAGGGCCGGGGCATCGGGGTGTGAGTCGTCCAGCGGCAGGGGCAGGCGCACCTGGAGGACGGCGTTTTGCTTGTCCGGGGTCAGCTGGACCAGCCGCGTCGGGGCACCCGCCCACAGCGGGCTCTCGATGCGACGGTACGGCACCGGTGCCACCCAGTTGCCGAAGCCTCGGGCAAGCGCGGCGCGCACAGCCGGGGCATCGAAGTCACCCACCGCGGCAAACTCGGCCTGGCCGGCACCCACCAGCTGGGCGTGCAGCCGCTGCACCGCCTCGCGCGTGACGGCCCTGAGCGCCTGCGCCTGCTCGTCGAAGGTGGAGGCGTAGCGCGGGTCGCCCGGTGCGTAGGGGTTGCCGTGGCGCGCCAGCGCATTGCTCACCAGGGCGCCGGGCTCTTGCCGCGCCTGCTCCAGACCAGTCAGTGCCTCGCGTCGCACCTCCTCGAGCACGGCGGCGTCGAAGGCCGGGCGCTGCAGCAGCCCGGCCACCAGATCGATCGCATCCACGAGGTGGGCGCGCCGGGAACTCAGACCCACGCTGAGCACACCGGCCCGGTAGCCGATCGAGAGCTCGGTGCGCAGCGCATCCAGCCGGTCCTGGACCTGCTGGCGGCTCAGGCCGTTGCCACCCTTGTCCAGGAGGGCCGCCATGACGGCGCCCGCCTCGCCCTGGCCGCGCAGGGCCTCGAGGTTGCCCACGCGCAGCCGCAGCGTGGCCGACACGCTGGCGCCCCGGGTTGTCTTGGGCAGCAGCGCGAATTGCAGGCCACCGGTGCGTCCGCGCTCGGTGCGACGGTCGATGTTGGCCTGTGACACGTCGAAGGACTCGGCCTGGGCCAGCCCCGTCTGGGGCTTGAAGGCCTGCATCTGTTGGGCCACGTCCACCGCGGCAGGTGCCGGAGCGCGCTGCGGCCGTTCGGTCGGCAGGTACAGGCCGAGTGTCCGGTTGGCGGGCAGGAGCCGTTCAGCGGCAACGCGCTGGAGCTCGGCCAGCTTGA
>JBIIED010000182.1:0-7164 GCA_044237995.1 Rubrivivax sp.
GCCGCGGCGGCATGGGCACGGTGTGGCTGGCCGAGCGTGCCGACGGCCAGCTCAAGCGCCGCTGCGCCCTCAAGCTGCCGGCCTTCGCGTGGAGCGATGCCCTGCGCGAGCGCATGGCGCAGGAGCGCGACATCCTCGCGAGCCTGGACCACCCCCACATCGCGCGGCTGCTGGACGCCGGGGCCGACGAGCAGGGCCGGCCCTTCCTGGCGCTCGAGCACGTGCAGGGTGAGGCCATCGACCGCTGGGCCGACCGCAAGCTGCTGCCGGTGCGGGCGCGGGTGGAGCTCTTCGTGCAGGTGGTGGACGCCATCCGCTACGCCCACGCGAACCTCGTCATCCACCGCGACCTCAAGCCCTCGAACATCCTCGTGACCGACGCGGGCCAGTGCAAGCTGCTGGACTTCGGCATTGCCAAGCTGATGTCCGATGCCCAGGCCGCCGAACAGGCTGCCGCGCCGCCCGACCTCACCCTGACCGGCCAGCGCCTGCTGACGCCCCGCTACGCGAGCCCCGAACAGGTGCTCGGCCAGCGGCTCACGGCCGCCAGCGACGTGTACTCGCTGGGCGTGGTGCTGTACGAGTTGCTGTGCGGCAGCACACCGTACGAGGCGGGCGACAGCGCCCGCCCGCTGCTGGAGCAGGCCATCCTCGACGGGCATGTGCGGGCCGCGAGCCGCCAGCCCGAGGACGGCGAAGCGGCCCGTCTGCGCGGTACCACGCCGCAGCGGCTGGCCCGGCAACTGCGCGGCGAGCTCGACGCGATCCTGCTTCGCGCCCTCGGCCGCCAGCCTCAGGACCGCTACCCCTCGGCCGAGGCGCTGCAGGCGGACCTGCTGGCCTGGCTCGGGAACCGGCCTATTCAGGCGCGCAAGCCCGGTGTGCTGGCCACGGCGTGGAAGTTCGTGCGGCGGCACCGGTGGCCGGTGGCCATCGGCACGGCGGGTGTGGTGGCGACGGCGGCGATGGCGCTGGTGGCGGCGGGGATGGCGTGGAGGTCGGAGAGGGAGGCG
Organism: Rubrivivax sp.; assembly: GCA_044237995.1. GTDB lineage: Bacteria > Pseudomonadota > Gammaproteobacteria > Burkholderiales > Burkholderiaceae_C > Rubrivivax. Next base: position 1,014 of record JBIIED010000182.1, read on the forward strand.
CAAAGTGCGACCGCAGCTCGAGACTTCATGTCGAACATGCTCAGGGGAACGGATCCGCTCCTGCGACAAGGTCGGGAGCCGAAATTGCGGGAACTGCTCGAGCGGGCCGAGGCCGACATCGAAGAGAAGTACCGTGGCCAGCCTCGACTAAGGGAACAGGTCTACAGGGAGGTGGCGGAACTTTGGGCTCGCTTCGGGGAACATGCCCGAAGGGTCGCAGCCCTCGAGAAGCGCGCCCAGGCCCTGGCGCAGCTTGGGGACAAGCGAGCTCTTGCCACAAACCTGCTCGAACAGGCCCGCGTCGCGCTCGATCTCCTCAACGACATCGAAGGAGCGACAAGACTGCTTGACCGCTTTCAAGACATCGCGAGGGAGCACCCTGTGCCGGCGCACGAATTGTTCGATCACGCACTTTGGCGAGGCTGGATTGCATCGGACAAGCTGAGCAATGCCGAAGCCTTAGCCGCCTTCTCACGTGCGGAAGTGCAGGCACGGGCCATCGGCAGGCCCTACCCGTTGGCGCTAGCCCTGAGGGGGAAGGCCTTGATCCATCGCCGCTTCAAGTCCTGGGAACAAGCCAATTCGACACTGCTGGCGGCATGGGCCCTGGTGAGCGACTTATCACTGAACTGGGATCCCGTTGAGCGCAGAGCCGTGCGGTGGGAACTGGCTCAGGAAGCCCTTCGACAGGGTTACTTGCAGCGTGGGTGGCGAGAAGTCCAGGAGCTCATGTCGGATGACGAGACGCAAAGGGGAAAGTTCAACCTGTCGAGCATGGGTGACCAGATGCTGTGGTTGCGATACTGCATAGCCATGCGCCAGGAGCAAGTCGCCAAGGCCTGGCTGGTCGAACGGAGGAAGGTGTACCAGCAGGGGAGTCCACCACCCGCAAACGCCAACTGGTTACTACTGGAGGCGCTCGTCTTCGGCCTCACTGGCGACAATGGAATTGCAGAGCAGGCCTTACAGGAAGCAACAGCGACTGCAACCGCCTGGCCACCCGGACTCGCGCTGAGCAATTGGAGGGTCTCGTTTGCGTCGACCCGTGCTCGCCTGGCTGTGCAAACACGTAATCAGGAGTTGCTGGATAGATCGCTGTCGGAGTTGGCGATTCATGTTGCCTCTCTCCAGGCACATGGGGCAGATCCCGCAACCTATGCGATGCTGGCAAAGTACCGCGCCCTTGCAGAGCGAATGCGCAATGCCGGTCATGCCCCCATCATCGCCCTCAGAGAAGCGCAGGCCGAGTTGGAGTCCAATTTTGGGCCAACTCATCCCGATGTTTTGGCGATGCGCCTGAACTTGGCGCTCCAGAAGTGGGAATCCTCACCTGAGCCCAATCATGCGAATGAAGTCTTGGCGGCTGCGCAGGCCCTGCAAGCCGTCGTCCCCGCTGGCCATCCGGTGATGCAAGTCACCACCGAACTGACCCTCGCGTTCGGCCGCCCCGAGATCAAAGGAGCGAAACCACCTCAGGACAAGTCCGCATTGACGCGAGCTCAACTCCTCATGATTCTCTGACCCATTCGGAGTCAATTGCCGGATCGATGCAAACACAGGGAATCTAAGTATGCCGGATGTCACGTCACCTGCACCTCGCCCCACGAATGTCGCATCCCTAGCGGGTCCGCCTCCTCGGGTTGATCCGCCGAATGCCTCCATGACAGCGATGTCCATCAACGACATCAACGGCGGCGCCGCACTCATTGGCATCAGCATGGGCACCATGAATGGTGCGGCCGAGGGAGAGAGCGGCCCAAATGTCCACGTAGTGCTCAAGGCGAGTAGCCGACAGCGCGCCATCCAGGTCATGCGAGAGACCCTCCAGGAACTCGAGGCGTCCTCGGCAACTGCTCGGGCAGGAGACCCGGTCTTCCTGCACTTCAGCACTTATGACCTCATGCGGAGCTGAGCGCTGTTCGGACCGACCTGGGTCTTCGACAGGTGGCTAGCTTGCTGCGCTGGCGCGTCGGGAGTCGACTGGCGCTAGCCGGTGGTTTTTGTTTGCTTGCCGGGTGCGGGACGCTTTCGGCGATTTCGTTTCAACGATCTGAATTCAGCGGGGTATCCGGTTCCCGGTTCGTTGTGCACACGACGGAATTGCTTGACAAGGACACTGGCGGCACGGAGGGTCAGGCCATTCGGAAGGCCATCCGTGACGACGAGGAGTTACAAGACGCGATAAAGAGCGCCCGCCAGAATGAATGTGCGCCTGAGGGCGGCCCTACGGACGGCGATACAAGCAATCAGTCTGGGGCAGGTGTCGCGAAGATGTCGGTGGCAGAACTTGCAGGGCTCGAACTCCTGACAAGTATCGCCTTGAATGCTTTCGAAAGGCGTGTCGAACGGATCGTGGCGGCAGCATCGGTCGGATACTCTGCAACCCGCTCGATGACTGTCGAGGAGCTCGGTCGTACCAAGTGCCTACTTCTTGTACGTCATGCTCCGGTGCCTGGGAGCGATGGTTTCAAGGCCACAAGACTGGGCCTTGTGGCGATGCTCAAGCTCGACACCATTGACTCAGGAGCCGGCAACCTGTCGCATGTGCTCGTCTTCCGGCCGCTTCTATGGAGAATGTTCAACGCGGTAGCCGTCACCCGAGAGAGCACAAGTCCCTCCGTCAGCGCGGCTGTGGCCCTGAGCATCAAGGCATTGACTGAGCCGGAGTTGGGAATCGAGCGGTTCGCTTCGTCGGGACAGGCTGCAGTCAGCATTCCGATCACGCTGGTCGGCAAGGCCCACGATGGGGCAGACCCGCCCAAATCGAGTTGCGTGCGCTCGATGTGTTCGAGTTCCGAGCCGATTCCCTACCCCAAAGGCAGGGGAGCACTTTGGCTAACGGTCGCAGTGGGCGAACAGGGCGTCACAGGTTTCGACGAGAAATCCGTCTCGGCTCTCATTCGAGCGCTCAGAGAGGTTGCTGGCAGCACCATAGGTTCCCTGCGTTGATCGCTGGGCGCTTGCGAACGTCCCTGAGTCGCGCAAGCTCAGGCCAATCCCCAGCTTGCTCGCAAGAACCTCTCCAGCCGCTGGCGCGAAAGTTCCCTCGCCTCCGCCTGCCCTCCCACCCTAACCCCCTGCCCCGGCCTCACCCCATTGGGCACATCGAGCCGGGTGGTGACAGGTGCGGTGCCATCGAACCCGTGCACCGCGCCCGGGTACGCGTGAAACGCCACAGCCGCCCCGCGCGCCTGCGCCGCGAGCTGCCGGCAAGGCTCGGCAGGGGTCCAGTCGTCGTCCTCGCCCACCAGCAGCAGCAGCGGCGCGCGCGCTTCGTAGCCGCGGCGCAGGTCGGCGCTGCAGCCGGGGTAGAAGGCCACCGCGAGCGAGGGCGCGACGGGTGCGCGCTGCACTTCGGGGTGCTGCGCGTTCGTGGCCGCCAGCACCGCGCTGCCGCCATGTGACCAGCCGAGCAGGCCCACACGAGCCGGATCGACGCCGGGCTGCGCAGCCAGCCACTGCAAGGCGCCCAGGGCGTCGCGGCGCCGCTCCACCTGGGTGACGCGTCGCCCGCCCATGCGCTGCGTGCACAGCTCGCGCTCGCCGCGCGGGGTGAGCGAATCGGTGACGAGCACGTGGATGCCCAGGCCGTTGAGCCAGGCCGCGTATTCGCGCATGCGCTCGGACAGGCGCTGCCCGTCGCGGGCATAGGGGCCGCCGCAGCCGTGTAACAGCACGAGCGCGGGGCGCGGCGGGCCCTCGCTGGCGGGGCCGGCAGGGAACCAGAAACCGGGCTGCTGCACGGGCTCGCCACCCGAGCGGTCGAGGCTCGGGACCTGAACGCGCTCGGGGGTGCGTCCGGGAGTGCCTGCGGGGCTGCGAGCGGCACGAAAGCCGGTCGCTGGGTCCTCAGGCTGCGCCCATGAGACCGCCATGTGGGCCGCCACGAACAGGCCGACGACGAAGGAGACGACCCACTTCCCAGGGGGCCGCACCGATGGAGACTCAGGGGACCGCTTCATGGCCGGAATTGTCTACCCGCATGGCTTGCATCCTGAGTGTCCTCGACTCCACGTCGCCTCAGCAGTGCCTCATGTGCGAGGCGGCCCTGCGGCCAGCCTGCGCCACGGGTGCACGGGCCAGTCGGAGCGAGCCTGGCCCTCCTCGCCGCCGTAGACCACGCAGCCCCCGTCCATCGCGCCCGGCTGGTGCGCCAGGAAGGTTCTCAGGCCCTTGAAGTAGTCCGGGTTGACGGTCGCTCCGGCCTTGACCTCGACGGCACGCAGGCCGCGTCCGGTAGGCATGAGCAGATCGACTTCATGACCCTCGGCGTCCCGGTAGAAGTACGCCTGAAGGGCCTGGCCGGCGTTGAGCTGGCCCTTGAGCCCTTCCATCACGACGAAGTTCTCGAAGAGGCTTCCCCAGAGTGGATCCCGCGAGACCTGTTCCGCCTCTCGCAGGCCCAGCAGCCAGCATGCGAGCCCGACATCGACGAAGTAGAGCTTGGGTGTCTTGACGAGACGCTTGCCGCCGTGGGTGAACCAGGGCGGCAACAGGTGCACGATGTAGCTCGTCTGCAGCAGGTCGATCCAGGCGCGGGCGGTCACGTGGGCCACGCCGGCATCGTTGCCCAGCTGGCTGAGGTTCAGGAGCTGCCCCGTGCGCCCCGCGCACAGGCGCACGAAGCGTTCGAAACGCTGCAGGTCGTGGACGGCGGCGAGCTGCCGCAGGTCACGCTGCACGTACGTGGAGAAGTAGTCGGCAAGCGCCTGCGAAGGGTCGAGCCCGCGATCGTGGATGCGGGGCAGGAAGCCGGTGAGCAATGTCTGCGGCAGGCTTGGCAACGGGGGCCGTGGCCTGCGGCCTGCTCGCAGGCGCGTCGCTTCGGCCAGGGTGAAGGGCAGCAGCCTCAGCAGCGCAGTGCGCCCGGCAAGCGACTGGGACACCTGGGTCATCAGCTCGAACTGGTGACTGCCGGTGAGGACGAAGCGGCCGGGGCGCGGGTCTGCGTCAACGAGCGCCTGCAGGTAGGAGGCGAGCTCGGGTGCGCGCTGGATTTCATCGAGCACGGCACCCTGGCGATACTGCGCCAGGAAGCCTCGTGGATCGTCCAGTGCGAAGCGGCGGACATCCGGATCTTCGAGGCTGGCGTAGGGCAGCCGGGGAAAGCACGCGCGGGCGAGTGTGGTCTTGCCGCTCTGCCGGGGCCCGGTGAGGGTGACCACCGGGTACCGGGCGGCCAGACGCCGCAGCACGGGGGCGATGTCGCGCTCGATCATGTTGCGCATGCTAGCAGCTAAGCCCGCAAATTGAAGAATAAATCTTCAATTTGTGGAACCTCAGCTCCCCTTGGAGTATGAGTGCCCCTAGCTCGGCCGCAACCTCGCCATGCTCAGGCAGTCCGCATACGCACCGTCACGCCACGCATACGCACGCATGCGCCCCTCCTCCTCGAAGCCGAAGCGGCGGTACAGCGCGATCGCGCGGGCGTTGTCGGCGAACACGGTGAGCTCCACGCGCATCAGGTTGGCCCAGCGGTCGGCGTAGTCGAGGAGCTCGCGCATGAGCGCGCTGCCCACGCCCTGGCCGTGCGCGTGGACCGCCACGGAGATGCCCAGGGCCATCGCGTGGCGGCGACGCCAGACGGCACGCGGCTCGTGCAGGCCTGCCATGCCCACGGGCTGTCCGCCCTGCACAGCCACCAGCGAGAGCTCGCCGCCGCCGGCCTTGTTGGCGGCCAGCCGCTCGCGCCAGAACTCGGTGCTCGGGTGCGGCATCTGCAGCAGTTGGCCGTAGACGGCCGGGTCGGCCATCCAGGCGGCCACGGCTGCGGCGTCGTCGGGGTGGGCGCGGCGCAGGGTCAGGGGCGGTGCGCCGGCGGGGCTGGCCGAGATGGTCGGGATGGCCGGGCCTTCTGGGCTTTTGGGGTCTTCCGTGCTTTCGGTATCCATCTTCGAACTCCTTCTCCAGGTGGGAGGCACAAACGACGAGGCCCGCTGGGTGAGCGGGCCTCGGTGCGGTGGCAGGGTGTCTGCCGGGGTGTCGCGCGGGCCCGCTAGGGTGGGGGTTGCGTGACCTGCATGGACACGCCGCGGCCCACCACGAAGGTGTGCAGCGGGAAAGCCTGCAGGAGCACGGTGCGCGACATGCCAAGAAGTGTCAGGGCGCAGGCGGGCTGTGTCAAACCCGACTGCTTGACTACTGTATTGCT
>JBIIED010000183.1:0-7121 GCA_044237995.1 Rubrivivax sp.
GCCGCGGCTGCCTCATTGCGCAGGCTTGGCGCAACCGTGGCCGAAAGGCTGATTCATCAAGGAGTGGTTCACATGGCTGACCGCAAGGGCTCGATATCGGGCCTGAATGACGACGAAGCCCAGGAGTTCCACCGGTACTGGGTACAGGGGTTCGTGGGGTTCACGGCTGTGGCCGTGGTCGCACACCTGCTGGTCTGGATCTGGCGACCCTGGTTCTAAGTCAGGCACACCACAGGAGATAGCTATGGCCAACAACGTGCAACGCGTGCCCGCGCGTGAATCGCAGGAAACGCACTCCGTGTCGTTTCTGACGCTGTTCACCGTGAGCTTCGTGGTCTTCGCGGCGATTGCCGTCGTCGGGCAGATGCTCGGTTGGCACTGGCGCTCGTGGCTGCCTGGCGCAGAAGGCGTGAAGTCGATGACGGGCGGGGTCAAAGCCGCTGTCTACACCTTCATGTCCCATCTTCATTAGGAGTAGTTCATATGTGGCGAATCTGGAAGCTCTACGACCCGCTGCGCGCGATGGTCGCTCAGGGGATCTTCCTCTTCGGGCTGGCGGCGATGATCCATCTCATCCTGCTCAGCACGCCGACCTACAACTGGCTCGACGGCCCGAATGCGGCTGCCGTCAAGGCCCAGAAGGCGGCGGAGAAGAAGTAAGGCTTGCGCTCTCGAGCCAAGCCTGCTTGACGGGCGGGCGGAGGCGGATCATGGTCCGCTGCCGTCCTGCCCAACCGGAATACATGCCCTTGCGGAGCCGGCGCGCGGACGCGCCAGGGGTCGCAGGGGCCGGAGGGGCCCTGACATGGCCATGCTGAGTTTCGAACGCAAGTACCGGGTACGAGGCGGCACGCTGGTAGGCGGCGACCTGTTCGACTTCTGGGTCGGACCGTTCTACGTCGGCTTCTTCGGCGTCACCACGATCTTCTTCAGCTTCCTCGGAACGGCGCTGATCCTGTACGACGCGTCGCTGCAGGGGGTGTTCAACCCCTGGAGGATCAACGTCGCCCCTCCGGACCTGAAATACGGCCTGGGCCTGGCGCCGCTGAAGGAAGGCGGCATCTGGCAGATCGTGACGGTGTGCGCCCTTGGTGCCTTCGGCAGCTGGGCGCTGCGCGAGGTCGAGATCTGCCGAAAGCTTGGCATGGGCTACCACGTGCCGGTGGCCTTCGGCGTGGCGATCTTCGCCTACGCCACGCTGGTGGTGATCCGCCCTGTGCTGATGGGCGCATGGGGGCACGGCTTCCCCTACGGCATCTGGAGCCACCTCGACTGGGTCAGCAACATCGGCTACCAGTACCTGCACTTTCACTACAACCCCGCCCACATGATCGCCGTGAGCTTCTTCTTCACGACGACCTTCGCGCTTGCGCTGCACGGGGCGCTCGTGCTGTCGGCCACCAACCCGCCCGAGGGCGAGACGGTGAAGACGCCCGACCACGAGGACACCTTCTTCCGCGACCTCATCGGCTACTCGGTGGGCACCCTGGGCATCCACCGGCTGGGCCTGTTCCTGGCGCTGGCGGCAGGCTTCTTCAGCGCGCTGTGCATCGTGCTCAGCGGCCCCTTCTGGACGCGCGGCTGGCCCGAGTGGTGGAACTGGTGGCTGCAGCTGCCGATCTGGAAGTGAAGCCACGCGGAAGGAGCACTTGACCATGCAGTATCAGAACCTCTTTACCCGTGTGCAACCGGTGGGCCCCACGCACCATGGCGTGGAGCTCGGCCCGCAAAACAGCGCACGCGACATCGAGCCCTTCCTGCTGCACCTGGCCGGCCGGCTGGGCAACGCGCAGATCGGCCCGTTCTACCTCGGCACCTGGGGGCTGATCTCGATCGTCTGCGGCACGATCTCGATCAACATCATGGGCTTCTACATGCTCGCCTCGGTGGGCTGGGACCCGATCGAATTCATTCGGCAGCTTCCCTGGCTCGCCCTGGAGCCCCCCTCGCCCAAGTACGGCCTGCACTTCCCCCCGATGAATGAGGGCGGCTGGTGGATGATCGCCTCGGGACTGCTCCTGGTCTCGGTCCTCACCTGGTGGATGCGCACCTACCGGCGCGCGCGCGAGCTCGGCATGGGCACGCACATTGCCTGGGCCTTTGCCGCAGCCATCTGGCTCTTCCTGGTGCTGGGCCTCTTCCGCCCGATCCTGATGGGCAGCTGGAGCGAGGGCGTTCCCTACGGCATCTTCCCGCACCTGGACTGGACCGCAGCCTTCTCGCTGCGCTACGGCAACCTCTTCTACAACCCCTTCCACGCACTGTCGATCGTCTTCCTGTACGGCTCGACGCTGCTCTTTGCCATGCACGGCGCGACGATCCTGGCCGTCACCCGCTACGGCGGCGACCGCGAGATCGACCAGATCATCGATCGCGGCACGGCCAGCGAGCGCGCCGCTCTCTTCTGGCGCTGGACGATGGGCTGGAACGCGACGATGGAGTCGATCCATCGCTGGGCCTGGTGGTTTGCCGTGCTGTGCCCGCTGGCCGGCGGCATCGGCATCCTGCTGACCGGCACCGTCGTGGACAACTGGTACCTGTGGGCCGTCAAGCATGGCGTGGCCCCGTCCTACCCCGCCGTGCTTGGCACCGCTGTCGATCCGGCCACCCTGCAGGGAGTCAAGCCATGAGCCGCCCCGCCCCCTTCCGCGCCGTTGCAGCCCTGGCATTGGCAGCCCTGCTGCTGGCCGGGTGCGAGCGCCCGCCCATGACCACCACGCAGCAGGGCTATCGCGGCACGGCCATGCAAAGCACGGTCAACCCGCGCATCGCCGAGGCACAGCAGGCCGCGCGGCCCGAGGTGCCGGTGGACATTCCTGCGCCACCCGACGCCCCTGGCCCGCGCGCCAAGGACATCTACCAGAACGTCAAGGTGCTTGGTGACCTCCCGGTGGCCGACTTCGTCCGCCACATGAACGCCATCACGCAGTGGGTCTCGCCCGAAGAGGGCTGCGCCTATTGCCACAACCCGGCGAACCTGGCGGAGGACTCCAAGTACACGAAGATCGTTGCCAGGCGCATGCTGGAGATGACGCAGAAGGTCAACGGCGGCTGGAAGGCCCACGTGGCCGAAACGGGCGTCACCTGCTACACCTGCCACCGCGGCAAGCCGGTACCGGAAGAGGTCTGGTTCAAGGCGGCAACGCCGAAGATGAACACCAACACCTTCATCGGCAACGACTTCGGCCAGAACAAGGCCGTGGGTGCTGTCGCGCTCACCTCACTGCCCTACGACCCGTACTCCCCTTACCTCCTGGGCAAGGAGGAGATCCGCGTCTACAGCCCCGGCGCCCTGCCACAGAAGGACCAGCCGCGCGCACCCATCCAGACAGCCGAGCAGTCCTACGCGCTCATGATGCACATGAGCGAAGGGCTGGGGGTGAACTGCACCTTCTGCCACAACTCGCAGGCCTTCTCCCAGTGGATCCCCAAGCGCGTGACGGCCTGGCACGGCATCCGCATGGCGCGCGAGCTCAACAACGACTACATCGTGCCCCTGACCTCGGCCTTCCCGGCCAACCGCCTGGGGCCTACCGGTGACGTGGCCAAGGTGTCCTGTGCCACCTGCCACCAGGGCCAGAACAAGCCGCTGGCTGGTCTTCAGCAGGCCAAGCTCTACGCTGGCCTGCACGCCCTGGCGCCGGCCGCAGCGGCCAGCGCAGCCGACGCTAAGGCCCCCGCGACGAAGGTCGCGGCTGCGGGCAAGCCAGGGAAGAACTAGCGATCGTGTCGACGCTCGGGCACCCAGACCCGGGCGTGGCGGTGCTGCTGATGTTCCGGCTGCGCCCCCGCGCCGTGCCGTGGGCGCTGTGGCGGCTGGCCCGCGGCGCCCCGGGACTGGGCCGCGTGCCGGGCCTGCGCTTCGCGCGCGTGCTCGGCAGCGGCCAGCAGGGGGGCTTCGGCCTCAAGCCCGGCCTGGATTGCCAGGGCGTGTTCGCCTTCTTCGACACCGCCGAGCAGGCCCGGGCATTTGCCGACCATGCCCCGGCCGTCCAGGCCTACCGCGCACGCGCACTCGAGCACTTCTGCGCGGTGCTGCAGACCACCTCGGCACGCGGAAGCTGGGCCGGGCAGCGCCTGGCCGCGGGCGCTGCCGCCACATCTTCCGGCCCGGTGGCAGCGCTCACGCGCGCGGCGATCCGTCCCACGCGCGCCTGGTCCTTCTGGCGCCATTCGCCGGCGACCGAGGCCGAACTTGCCGCCTCACCGGGCTGCCTGCTCGCCGTCGGCCTGGGCGAGGCGCCCCTGCTGCGCCAGGCCACCTTCAGCCTGTGGGAGAGCGTCGAGGCGATGGACGCCTATGCACGCCACGGCTCGCACCAGCGCGCGATCCAGGCCTCCTGGCAGCGCGGCTTCTTCAGCGAGTGGATGTTCGCGCGCTTTCGGCCCCTTTCGCTGAACGGGGCCTGGCACGGGGTCAGCATCGATGAGCAGCTCCTGCCCCACTGATCACCACGTGGCCGTGGTCGGGGCTGGCATCGGCGGGCTCGTGGCCGCGCTGCTGCTGGCCGCGCGCGGCCTGCGCGTGACGCTGATCGAAGCAGCCGATGGGCCGGGCGGCAAGATGCGTCCGGTGCGCCTGGATGGCGGCGTGGAAGTCGACGCGGGGCCCACCGTCTTCACGATGCGCTGGGTCTTCGACGAACTGCTCGACGAAGTGGGCAGTTCCACGGGCGCCGCGCTGCCGGGCCTGGCGCCACTGCATGTGCTGGCGCGCCACGCCTGGCGCAGCAACGGCGCACGCCTGGACCTTCTGGCCGATCGGGCAGCCAGCGCCGATGCCATCGCCGCCTTCTCCTGCCCCGCCGAGGCGCGGCGCTACCTGGCCTTCTGCGACGAGGCCGCTCGCGTCTATCGGCGCCTGGAAGGCCCGCACATCCGCTCGGCCCGGCCGAGCTTCCTGCAGATGGTGGCCGACCTCGGCCCGCACGGCCTGGCCACGCTCGGCGGCCTGGGGCCGTTTGCGTCGCTGGCGCGCGCGCTGGCTCGCCGATTCACCGACGAGCGGCTGCGCCAGCTCTTCGGCCGCTATGCCACCTACTGCGGCGCCTCGCCGGCGCTTGCACCGGCCACGCTGATGCTCGTGGCGCACGTCGAGCAGGCGGGCGTGTGGGCCGTACAGGGTGGCATGGCCGCGCTTGCGCGCTCCATCGAGGCGCTGGGGCGCCAGCGCGGGGTGCAGCCGCGCTACGGCGCGCGCGTCGAAGAGCTGGTGCTGCAGGGCGACCGGGTGCAAGGCCTGCGGCTTGCAGGCGGCGAGATGCTGGCCGTCGACTCGGTTGTCTTCAACGGCGACGCCGGCGCGCTGGCCGGGCTCCTGGCGCCACAGGCTCGGCAGGCGGCACCCGCACCGCTGGCCAAGCGCGCCCGTTCGCTGTCGGCCGTCACGTGGGCCATGCAGGCCCGCACGGCCGGGTTCGAGCTCTCGCACCACAACGTGTTCTTCGACGACGACTACGCCAGCGAGTTCGAGGACATCTTCGCGCACCGGCGGCTGCCGCGGCGCGGCACCGTGTACCTGTGTGCACAAGACCGGCTCGACGGCGAGCCACCCCCCGCGGGGCCCGAGCGGCTGCTCGCCCTCGTCAACGCCCCTGCCGACGGGGACACACGTGGATTCGACGATCCGGAGACCCAGGCATGCGAGAACCGATGCTGGAGCCTGCTGCGCGACTGCGGGCTGGAGGTGACGCGCCCGGCGCCGGGGGCGATCGTGCGCCGCACGCCGGCGGACTTTCATCGCCTGTTCCCGGCCACGGGCGGAGCGCTGTACGGTCCCGCCACACATGGGTGGATGGCGCTCTTCCGACGCCCAGCCGCAGCCACGCCGATCACGGGGCTGTACCTGGCGGGGGGCAGCGTGCATCCGGGACCGGGCGTGCCCATGGCGGCGATGTCGGGCCGGCTCGCGGCCGCCACGCTGATGGCTCGCCTCGATTCGACGCGCCGGTCGAGCCGGGTGCTTATCTCTGGTGGTACGTCGATGCCATCAGCGACGACGGCCGCCACGCGCTGACGCTGATCGCCTTCGTCGGCAGCGTCTTCTCCCCCTACTACCGCCGCGCCTGGCGCGCCGGGCGCGCGCGGGCGGACGAGCACTGCGCACTCAACGTCTGCCTGTACTCGCCCGGCGCCTCGCGCTGGACGATGACCGAACGCGGCTCGCGTCACGTGGCTCGCTCGGGCAGCCACTTCCGGATCGGCCCGAGCGCACTGCGCTGGACGGGGCAGGCACTGGAAATCGAGATCGAGGAGGTCGCCAACCCGCTGCCGCGTCGCGTGCGCGGAACGGTGCGCGTGGAGCTCGGCGCCCTCAGCCGCTTCGTCGCGGCGCTCGACGACGAGGGCCGCCACCGCTGGGGTCCGATCGCACCATGCGCCCGGGTGCAGGTCCGGCTCGATGCGCCGGCGCTGAGCTGGAACGGCCACGCCTACGTGGACAGCAACGAGGGCGACGAACCCGTCAGCGAGCCGTTCACGGCCTGGGACTGGATGCGTGCCACGCTGCCCGACGGAAGCTGCGTCGTGGCCTACGACGTGCGCCAGTCGCGGGGCCGCGCCGACCGGCTGATTGGCCGTCGCTTCTTCCCCACGGGCGAGGACGCGCCGGTGGACCTTCCGCCACGCGTGCAGCTGCCATCCACGCGCTGGGGCATCGCGCGCCACGTCTGCGCCGCCCCTGGCGCCGGCAGCAGCGGCCCGCGGGTGCTTCGCACCCTCGAAGACACCCCCTTCTACAGCCGTGACGTCGTGCAGGCGCGGGTGTGTGGCGAGCCGGTGCAGGCCATGCACGAGACGCTGGATGCCCGGCGCTTTGCCTCGCCGATGGTGCAGGCGATGCTGCCCTGGCGGATGCCGCGGCGCGGCTGAGGTGCGGCATGGAAGTCACGCCTCAGGGTAAGCACTGTCCTTTTTAATTGACATTCGTAGACGTCACGGTCACATTACACATAGTCGGCAGGGGCTTTGTCGACCGTACCCACGTGCGGGTTGCGCACGCTTTCACAGCTCCCACCAGGAGGATCCATGGCAGACAGTGATTCAGACAAGGTGTGGCCCACCGGCCTCACCGAGGAACAATCGGAAGAAATCCATCGACACCTGATCCAGGGCACGCAGAT
>JBIIED010000184.1:0-7075 GCA_044237995.1 Rubrivivax sp.
CCGCAACTTCTTCGGCGCGCACCGGCACGACGTGCCGGCCGGCTTTCGCAGCTGTGCCCCTTGAGCGCCGCATGGATGCGGCGCGGGTGCGGCCTGAGCGCCGCAACCCCGGCGCGAGCTGCCCTCAGCCCGAGGCCAGGAACACCCCGAACCAGCCGGCCTCGTCGCACCAGTGGCGCACCTGGCCGAAGCCGGCCGAGCGCAGCAGCGCCTCGAAGCCCGCCACGGTCCACTTGTAGGAGTTCTCGGTGTGGATGCGCTCGCCCGCGGCGAAGCGGCGGCGCGTCTCGCCCCAGGCCACGGTCAGGCTGCGCCGGGCCTCCAGGTGCATCTCGATGCGCGCATGCGCCTCGTCGTAGACGGCCAGGTGCTGCCACTCGCGCAGCTGGAAGTCGGCGCCGAGCAGCCGGTTCAGGTGGTTGAGCAGGTTCAGGTTGAAGGCAGCCGTGATGCCCAGCGCATCGTCGTAGGCCGCCTCCAGCACCTCCACCGGCTTGACCAGGTCCACGCCGATGAGCAGGGCCCCGCCGGCGGCCGCCTCGCGGGCCTGCACGAGCAGGCGCTGCGCCTGCTCGGGGTTGAAGTTGCCGATGCTCGAGCCGGGGTAGAACACCACGGCCGGCCCGGCGACGACACCTGCGGGCAGCGACAGCCGGGCGGAGAAGTCCAGCCCGACGCCTGTCATGCGCATCTCGGGGAACTCGCGCTGCAGGCACAGCAGCGACTGGCGCAGGAACTCCACCGAGATGTCCACCGCCACGTAGTGGCTCGGCGCGAAGCTGCCGAAGAGCCGCGCCGCCTTGGCGCAGTTGCCCGCCCCGAGATCCACCAGGGCCGGTGCCGGTCCGCTGGCCTGCAGTGCCGCCTGGGCAATCGCCTCGCCGTGCCGCGCCAGGATGGCCGCCTCGGTGCGGGTGGGGTAGTACTCGACGGTCTCGGTGATGGCGTCGAACAGTCGCGAGCCCAGCGGGTCGTAGAAGAACTTGGGCGAGACCTGTGCAGCCGGCGCCAGCAGCCCCGCTGCCGCCTCCTGGGCCAGCGCGAGGTCTTGGATGCGGTGCAGTTGCAGGAAGTCGGGCGTTCTCACGGTGGCGGCGTGCTGGGGGAGGGATGGGGCAGTGGTGGGGCCGTGCAGGCGTGCAGTGACGAAAGGTAAAGGCGTGCGCAGCTCGCGCACACGGCTCGGGCGACAAGCCCGCGCGGCGCACTCTAGCAGCCGCCTCGCGCTAGAGTCGCCGGCTTTCCTGCCTTCTCCACCCCTGTCCCACCCCGCGGCCCCACCTTCCCAGGAGTCCCACCATGATCAGCCTGTCTCCCTCGCGCACGCTCAAGGCGCTCATGACCTGCGCGCTCGTCGTCTTCGGCGCCCTATCCCACGCCCAGCAGGTCTTTCGCGTGACCACGATTCCCGAGGAGGCGGCCACCGAGCAGGTGCGCAAGTTCATGCCGCTGGCGGCTTACCTGGAAAGGCGCCTGGGCATGAAGGTGGAGTTCACGCCCGTCACCGACTATCCGGCGGCGGTGGAGGCCCTGGTCAACAAGCGCGTCGACCTCGTCTGGTTCGGCGGCTTCACGCACGTGCAGGCGCAGCTGCGCTCGGGCGGCAAGATCGTGCCGATCGCGCAGCGCGAGGAGGACACCAAGTTCCAGTCGGTCTTCATCGCCAAGACCGACTCGGGCATCAAGACGCTGGCCGACCTCAAGGGCAAGCAGGTGAGCTTCGGCTCGGCCAGCAGCACCTCGGGCCACCTGATGCCGCGCCACTTCCTGCTGCAGGCCAGCATCACGCCGGAGAAGGACTTCCGCCGCATCGCCTACAGCGGCGCGCATGACGCCACCATCGCCTCCGTGGTCAGCGGGCGCGTGGACGCGGCGGCCCTGGACATCACGGTGTGGCGCAAGTTCGTTTCGGACAACAAGGTCGACACGAAGGCGGTGGACGTCTTCTACACCACGCCCACCTTCTTCAACTACAACTGGTCGATGCACACCGACTCCCCCGCCGAGCTGCGCCAGCGCGTGCAGCGCGCGCTGCTCGAGCTCGACGGCTCCACCCCCGAGGGCCGCGAGATCCTGCAACTCAACCGCGCCACGCGCTACATCCCCACCTCGCCCGAGAACTACAAGGGCCTGGAGGCGGCAGGTCGCAGCGCCGGGCTGATCTGAACGACGTCACGGGCACGAGCACCCGCGTGCCAAGCCCCACTCGCCGGAAGGAACGTCCTTGAAGATCGAGCTGCAGGCCTTGCAGGCGCGCCACCCCGCCGCGAGCACGGGAGCGCCCGCGGCGCTGCGGGGCCTGACCCTGCAGGTCCTGCCGGGCGAGCAGGTGGCCGTGATCGGGCCCTCCGGCTCGGGCAAGACGACGCTGCTGGCGGCCATCGCCTGCGCACTGGCGCCCGCCGACGGCACGCTGGCCCTGGACGGCAGCTCGCCCTGGTCGCTCTCGCGGCGCGCGCTGCAGCGGCTGCGCGGGCAGCTGTGCCTGGCCCCGCAGGTGCCGCCCCTGCCGCCGCGCCAGCGCGTGGTCACCTCGGTGCTGGCGGGGCGGCTGCCGGCGATGAGCCTGTGGACGAGCCTGCGCAGCCTCTTCTACCCGGTGGACATCCCGGCCGCACACGCGGCGCTGGAGCGCTTCGACCTGGCCGACAAGCTCTTCGAGCGCGTCGACCGGCTCTCCGGCGGCGAGCGCCAGCGCGTGGGCCTGGCGCGCGTGCTGCTGGCGCCAGCGCGGCTGTGGCTCGTGGACGAGCCGCTGTCGGCGCTGGACCCCGCACGTGCGCGCCAGGCCATCGGCACGCTCGTGGGGCAGGCGCGCGAGCGTGGCGTCACGCTCGTGGCCACGCTGCACCAGGTGGACATGGCGCTGGCGCACTTCCCGCGTGTGATCGGGCTGCGCCAGGGTGAGCTCGCCTTCGACCTTCCGGCTGCCGAGGTCACGCCCGAGCGGCTGCGCGCGCTGTACGCGCAGCACGAGCACGAGCTGCTGGGGGCGCCGGCGGCCCCGGGTGGGCGCGACGGATCGGAGGCGCACACCGTCTCGCAGCCCGTCGCCACCGGTGCGCCGCCGGCCATGCACTGCCGCTGAAGGCTGGCGTCCTGCATCCGATGGCCCACACCTCACCTGACCCGCGCAGATTGCGACGATGAACGCCCCGGCTGTCCTGCCTGCTGCCCCCGCGCTGCGCGACCCGGCCTGGCTCGCACGCCTGTCCTGGACGCTGGCTGCGCTCGTGCTGCTGTGGCCGCTGGCGGTGGCCACCGAGTTTCGCCCCTGGGTGCTGTTCGAGCAGAAGAACCGCGAGGTGACGGCGCAGTTCCTGGCGAGCTTCCTGCCGCCGGCACACGACCCGGCCTTCCTCGCGATGGTGGCGCGCGAGACCTGGCGCACGGTGGCCATCGCCACCGTGGGCATGACGCTGGCCCTGGTGGTGGCGCTGCCGATGACGCTGCTGGCCACGCGCGTGCTGTCGGTGTCGGCGCTGTCGGGACGCATGGCGCGCATGCCCTGGCTCGTGCGCCAGGTTGCACGCTGGGCGCTCGTGGCGCTGCGCAGCGTGCCCGAGCTCGTCTGGGCGCTCGTCTTCGTGCGCGTGGTGGGCCTGGGGCCCACGGCCGGCGTGCTGGCCATCGCGCTGACCTACGGCGGCATGCTCGGAAAGGTCTACGCCGAGATCCTGGAAAGCGGCGAGGACCACGCCACGCGCAGCCTGCTGCGCAACGGCAGCTCGCGGCTGCAGGCCTTCTTCTACGGGCTGCTGCCGCAAAATGCCGCCGAGCTCACGAGCTACACCGTCTACCGCTGGGAGTGCGCGATCCGCAGCTCCGTCGTGCTCGGCTTCGTCGGGGCCGGGGGCCTGGGCCAGCAGATGGACAACTCGATGAAGATGTTCAACGGCGGCGAGGTGCTCACGATGCTGGCGGTCTTCGTCGCTCTGGTGGCGCTGGCCGACCGCATCAGCGCGGGCTTGCGCCGTGCGCTCGGCTGAGGAGCCTCCTGCTTGAACCGCCCCGCCACCCCGCGTGCCGCCAACGAGCCCTGGCGGCTGCCGCCGCGCCTGTTCGATGCGCGCTGCCGCGCCTGCTGGTTCGTCGCGGCCGTGCTCGCGCTGGTCACGGCGAGCTTCTGGAGCCTGGACCTGCAGTGGGGGAACCTGTTTTCCGCCGATGCCGCGCGCGCGATGGGGCGCTTCCTGGGCGAGTTCTTCCCGCCCGACACGAGCCCGGCCTTCCTGCACAAGGTGGCCGTCGGCACGTGGGAGACGCTGGCGATCTCGGCGCTGGGCACGGTGCTGGCGGCGGCGGCGGGCCTCGTGCTCGCGCTGCCGGCCAGCCGGCTGCATGCAGGCGATGCGGCGCGCGCGCGCGCGCCCACCCGGCTCCTGCTCAACGCGCTGCGCTCGGTGCCCGAGCTCGTGTGGGCGGCGCTGCTGCTGATCGCCGCCGGCCTCGGGCCCTTTGCCGGCACGCTGGCGCTGGCCGCGCACACAGCCGGCGTGCTCGGGCGGCTCTTTGCCGAGGCCATCGAGAATGCTCCTCCCGGCCCTGGCGATGCGCTGCGCGCGCAGGGCGTGGGCAGGCTGCGCGTGTTCCTGTACGCCACGCTGCCGCAGGTGCTGCCGCAGCTGCTGAGCTACACGCTGTACCGCTGGGAGAACAACATCCGCGCCGCGGCGGTGCTGGGGGTCGTGGGGGCAGGCGGGCTGGGGCAGCTGCTTGTCTTTCACATGGGCCTGTTTCACATGGGCAAGACCTGCACGATCCTGGCCGCGATGCTCGCGATGGTGGCGTTCGTGGACGCACTGAGCTTTGCGGCGCGGCGGTGGCTCACCCGGTGAGCCAAGCCCACGCAGCGCCGTGCCGGCCGGCGCGCCGTCACACCACCGGGAGCCGCGCGTGAGCCGCCGTGCACGCGCGGGCTGGCTCTTCGCCCACGACTGGGACGCCCAGGCCCTTCAGCGCATGCAGGCCGCCGGCGGCCCGCGCTTCGACCGTGCCGGCTTCGACCTCTTTGCCTTTCCGTCCAACGCCCGCCTCGCGTGGTACGACCACGAGCGCTTCGCCGCACGCCAGGCAGCGCGTGGGCAGCGCCTGGGCTGGCGTGCCGTGCTGTCGCACCAGGAGCACTTTGGTGCGCTGGCCGCTGCGCTCGTGGCCGAGCGGCTGGGCCTGCCCGGAACCGCTCCTGAGGCGATCCTGGCGGCGCAGCACAAGCTGCATGCGCGGCGCGTGCTCGCGCGCGTGGCGCCCGAGGCCAACCTCGGCTTTGCCGAACTGCAGGCCGACTACGGGGAGCACATCCCCGAGGGCATCGCCTACCCCGCTTTCGTCAAGCCCGTGAAGGCTGCCTTCTCGGTGCTGGCGCGCTCGGTCGACTCGCGCCAGGCGCTGCAGGCCCACACGCGCTTTTCCGCGCGCGAGCTGTGGGTCATCCGCCACCTCGTGGACCCCTTCGACCGGCTGTGCCGCGCCCGGCTGCCCGCGGCGGGCAGCGCACACCGCATGCTGCTGGAGGAGCCCGTGCCGCCGCAGGTGCCGCAGTTCAACCTCGACGGTTGGGTGGCTGGCGGGCACATCCAGGCCCTGGGCGTCGTGCGCGCGGTGATGTACCCGGGCACGCGTGCCTTCATGCGCTGGGAGCTGCCGGGGCGGCTCGCTCCGGCGGTGGCGGCGCGTGCACTGGACGTGGCGCGGCGCTTCCTGGATGCCATCGGGTTTCGCCACGGGCTGTTCAACCTGGAGTTCTTCCACGATCCGGTGAGTGACCGCCTGAGCGTGATCGAGTGCAACCCGCGCCTGGCCTCCCAGTTCGGCGATCTCTACCGGCGCGTGACGGGTATCGACCCCCACGCCATCGGCCTGGCGCTGGCCCTGGGCGAAGACCCCGCCTGCGTGCCGCGCAGCGAGCCCACCGCTGCGGTGGCCGCCAGCCTCGTCTACCGCGCCTTCGACCCCGGGCGCGTGCCGCCGCCGCCCGGCGCAGCGCAGCGCGAGGCCCTTCGCCACGCCTTCCCCGACGCCTTGATGCTGAGCATGCCCAAGCGTGGTCAGGCGCTCGCGCGCGACTTCAAGTGGACGGGCAACCACCACCATGGCTTCGTCCACCTGGGCGCTGACAGCCACGCCGAGCTGCTGGAGCGGGCCGCCCGAGTCAGCGCGCTGCTGGGCTGGCCCGCGCCACTGGCTGCGCATGAGCACGAGCACGAGCCTGGGCACGAGCACGAGCACGGCAGCCCGATCCAGGCAGGGCACGGGATCGACGGGTCCGGGCCCACACGGAGCTCTCAGAGCGGCCCCGGGCACCTGGCCGCCTGAGGTCGGCTCAGACCCCCGCCGTCAGCGGCGCCCGCGCAGGATGGCCTCGGGCTGCTGCTCCAGCAGTTGCGCCAGCTCGCGCAGCGCGCGCGCGGCACGCGCCACCTCCACCAGCGCTTCATCGGTACGCCGGCGCAGGCTCGAGTCTTCGCCCGCCATGGCGGCAAGGGCCGCGGCCGCTCGCGCCAGCTCGTCGGCGGCTTGCTGCGTGCGCGCGAGCACGGGCGTGCCGGCCGTGGCGAGCGCGCCCGCCTGCGAGGCCGCCGCGGCGACCTGGCCGGCAGCCTGCGAGACCTGGCGTGCAGCCGTGCCGATGTCGCCGGCCAGCGGCGCGAGCGACGCGGCGGCCCGGCGCGTGTCCTCGAGGGCCCCGCTGACCGAGCCGGCGAGCGTGGCCGCCTGCGCTTGCAGCCGCACGCTGGCCTGCTGCACGGCCTGGGCCGCCTCGGCGGTGCGCCGCAGCGCCTGGCGCGCCTCGGGCTCGGCCAGCATCTGCCGCAGCCCGGCCGAGACCTCCGCCAGGTCGCGCCCGATGCGCGCAATGTCCACGCCCTCGAGCTGGGCCTGCAGCGCCTGCAGCCGTGTGGCGGCGGTGGGAATCTCGGCCGAGCCGGCCGGGGTCGCCGCGCCAGCCGTGCGCGAGCCTGCGCGCGCCGGGTCGAAGTCGAGGTCGACATAGAGCAGCCCCGTGAGCAGGCTCTGCGTGGAAAGCCGTGCCACGAGCCCCTGCGCCACCAGCGCCGGCAGCGCAGGCCCGCTG
>JBIIED010000185.1:0-7055 GCA_044237995.1 Rubrivivax sp.
TGGCCCAGGTCCGAGCCGCCGCGTACGTGCGCGATGGCCACCACGAACCCCCGGTCCAGCAGCGACACGCGCACGCTGTCGAAGGTCGGCGCAGAGGCGATGCCGTAGGCCCCGTAGCCCTCGATGTACAGCGGGGCCGTGCCGTCCGGGCGCGCGCGGTCGCGCCGCCACGCGAGCGACACCGGCACCCTGGCACCGTCGCGCGCCGTGACCCAGACGCGCCGCGTCTCGTAGAGACGCTCGTCGTAGCCGCTCACCTGGCGCTGCTTGCGCAGCTCGTGGCGGCCGCTGTCGACGTGGAAGTCGAAGCTGCGCCGCGGGGTGACGAGTGAGGTCACGAGGTAGCGCACGTGCACCGCCTTCGCGTCGAGCGCTGGCACCAGCTCGACCGCCGTGGCGGGGGCCTCGAAGATGGTGCGGGCCTGCGCGTGGGCCTGGCCGCGCGGGATCCAGCGCACGCGCGTGTCGGCGTTCACGCGTTCCTCGTAGGCAATGCCGCGCTCGAGCAGCGAGAAGCTCTCCAGCGCCGCGTCGCGGCGGCCGGGCACCAGCGTCACCCAGCGCGTGCGGTCGTCGGGTGCCGCCTCGGGTGCGCTCACGAGCCGGAAATTGACGGCCCGCTCGTTGGTCTGCACGATCCAGCGCCCATCGAGGTGATCGGCCTGGTGGCGCACCTGGGGCTTGCGCCGCAGCACCACGCGCGGCCGCGTGGCCGGCGCATCGGCCGGCACGACCAGTGTCTCGCTGGTGTCGAAGCCGCCCACGATGACCAGGAGGTACTTGCCGCTGGCGCTGCGGCCGAGGCCCACGAACTGGGTCTTGTCCTTCTCCTCGTAGACGAGGCGGTCCTGGCTGGCGTTCGTGCCGCGCTCGTGGCGCCAGACGGGGCCGCTTTGCAGCAGCACCGGATCCTGCCGGATGTAGAAGAGCGTGCGGTTGTCGTTGGCCCAGGCGAGGTTCTCGAGGACGCCGGTGGTCACGTCAGGCAGCACCTCGCCCGTGGCGAGGTTCCTGATGCGCAGCGTGTGCACACGCCGGCCGGTGCGGTCTTCGGCCCAGGCCAGCCATTGGCCATCGGGGCTGACGGCCATGCCGCCCACTGCGAAGTAGGCGCTGCCCTGGGCCAGCCGGGGCTGGTCGAGCAGCACCTGGGGCTGGGCGTCGGGATCCATGCGCTCGGGCGTGCCGCGCTGGCGCATCGAGATCGGGTACTCGGCGCCAGCCTCGAAACGGCTCCAGTACCACCAGCCGTTTTCGTAGGCAGGCACCGTGTCGTCGGACTCCGCCATGCGGCTGCGCATCTCCGCCACGAGCCGGGCCTGCAGGCCCAGCAGCGGCGCCATCCGGGCGGCCGTGTAGGCGTTCTCGGCCTCGAGGTGAGCCATCACCTCCGGGCGCTTGCGCTTGGAGTCGTCATCGCGCAGCCAGTGGTATTCGTCCACCCGGTTGCCGTGGGGGCTCCTCACGACAAAGGGCCTCTTCTCGGCGCGCGGCGGCGCAACAACTGGCACGGCCGCAGCGGCCTGGGCCTGTGCCGGTGCCGGAGCCGTCGAGGAAAAGGCCGCTGCTGCGAGGGTAAGCGCGGCAAGCAGGAGCCTGGACATCAGCCGATCATAGGTCGCAAGGGCCGCAACACGGCAACGCCTGACAGAGCCCGGCTCGTCACCGGGGTCACACGACAGACGGCACGGCACACGCGCCTGGGCCGCGCTGCCTCGTGAGGAATGTCCGCGCCGCGTCGCCCGAGGCGTAGTAACCTCGGCTTACATTCAGAGGTTTCGTCCGCATGCGTGCTGCGCTTGCCATCTTCGGGCTCCTCCTGCTGGCCTCCTGCGGGGGCGGCGGGGGGGGAGGCTCGTCCCTCCCGGGGCCGATCACCGTCGCGCCGATCGTCACGGCGCCGGCCAAACCCTCGGCGGCAGACGCGGCGCGCTTCCTGGCGCAAGCGACCTTCGGCCCCACCGCCGCCGACATCACCGCCCTGCAGGACTCCACCTTCTCGGCCTGGATCGATGCCCAGCTCGCCCTGCCGCTGCCGGCGCGAACGCACCAGCAGCACGTGGAGGCCCGGCGCACGGAGCTCACCACCGTCACGGCCAGCCAGTTCTACGAGAGCTGGTGGCGCCAGGTCATCACGGAGCCCGACCAGCTGCGCCAGCGCGTGGCCTTCGCGCTGTCGCAGATCTTCGTGATCTCGCTGGCCGACACCAATGTGGAGGTGCGCGGCGCGGCCTCGTACTACGACATGCTGCAGCGCAACGCGCTGGGCAACTTCCGCACGCTGCTGCAGGACGTGACGCTGCACCCGATGATGGGCATCTACCTCACGTCGCTGGGCAACCAGAAAGAGGCGGCCGACGGCTCGCGCACGCCCGACGAGAACTACGCGCGCGAGGTGATGCAGCTCATGACCATCGGGCTGCACAAGCTCAACCCCGACGGCACCGAGGTGCTGGACGCCAGCGGCACGCCCCTGCCCTCCTACGAGGGAACCGACATCAAGGGCCTGGCCAAGGTGTTCACCGGCATGAGCTGGTACCACACGTCCCCGACCAACACCACCTTCTCAGGCGGCAACGCGCACGCCGACCGCACCGTGCGGCCGATGATCTTCTACCCCGCCTTCCACTCCGTGGCGGAGAAGAGCTTCCTGGGCACGACGATCCCCGCCAGCACGGCCGTGGACACGGCCGGAGACCTGAAGACGGCGCTCGACACGCTCTTTCGCCACCCCAACGTGGGCCCCTTCATCGCCACGCGGCTGATCCAGCAGCTCGTCACCTCCAACCCCTCGCCGGCCTACGTCGCACGCGTGGCCGCGGTGTTCAACGACAACGGCTCGGGCACGCGGGGCGACATGGGTGCGGTGGTCAAGGCGATCCTCACCGACTCGCAGTCGCGTGACGCCGCCAGCGCCTCGGCGGCGGACTTCGGCAAGCTGCGCGAGCCCGTGATCCGCCTGGCCCACTGGGCACGTGCCTTCGGTGCCACCTCCCAGGGCGGCAACTGGCTCATCACCTCCACGGCGTCCAACACCTCGCTCAACCAGGCGCCGCTGACTTCGCCCTCGGTGTTCAACTTCTGGCGCCCCGGCTACGTGCCGCCCGTCACGTCCACGCTCGGGCAGCTCAAGCTGCGGGCGCCGGAGTTCCAGGTGGTCGACGAAGTCACGACCGCGGCCTATGTCAACTCCATGCAGACATGGGTGGACGCAGGGGTGGGCTCGACGCCACCGGGCGGCTCGGGCCGCGACGTGCGCAGCACCTATGCCAGCGAGCTGCAGATCGCCGACTCGGCCGACAACCTCGTGGCGCGCATGAACACGCTGCTCTTCGGCGGGCGGCTCAGCAGCGGCCTGCAGTCCCAGCTGATCACCGCGGTCAATGCGATCGCCGTGCCGACCACCGGCACCGCGGCCCAGGTCGAGACCGCGAAGCTCAACCGCGTGAAGACCGCGGTCTTTCTGTCGCTCGTCTCCCCCGAGTACCTCGTGCAGCGCTGAGGAGTCCGCCCATGTCGCTGTCCCATCCGACCCGCCGCGAGCTCCTGCGCCGCGCCGGGGCCCTGTCCGGTGTGGCGGGTGCCTCGGGAGTCTTCGGCCTGCAGCTGGCCGCAATGGGCAGCGCCGCCGCGCAGACGGCCGGCTCCGGCTCGTACAAGGCGCTGGTGTGCATCTTCATGTTCGGGGGCAACGATGCCCACAACATGGTGCTGGCCACCGACACCGACACCTGGGGCCGCTACTTCAGGGCGCGCAACCTCGGTGCCGATCCGATCGCCCTGATGCCCGCGGGCACCGCGCCCACGGCCCCCGGGGGCACCAACGCCGTGACCGGGCGCACGCTGCCGGGCAACAACACCGCCTACCAGATGCCCGAGGCCTGGGGCGGGGTGCTGCCCATCGCTTCGGCCACGCCAAACCCCGTGCCCGCGGGCACGAGCGCCGCGGCGCGCACCTTCGCGCTCACGCCGCACCTGGCTGCGGCGCTGCCGCTGTGGACGGGCGGGCGGCTGGCCGTGGCCGCCAACGTGGGGCCGCTGATCCAGCCCACCACCAAGGCCCAGTACACGGCGCGCAGCGTGCCGCTGCCCAAGAACCTGATGTCGCACAACGACCAGCAGTCGACCTGGCAGTCCGGCGCCGGCGAGGGTGCGCAAAAGGGCTGGGGGGGCCTGATTGCCGACCAGATCCTCTCGGGCAACACCTCCAACGGGATCTTCACCGCCATCTCGACGGCTGGCAACGCCGTGTTCCTGGCCGGGCAGAACGTGGTCCAGTACCGGATGACCACGAGCGCGGCGCCGGCGGTGTCGATCACCTCGGCCGCCAGCCCGACCTCCACCCTCTTCGGGGCGCCGAATGCGGGCGCACGCGTGCAGGCGATCATCCGCGACACCTCCGGCTCCAGCGCCTTCATGAAGGACTACGGCAACAGCGTGATCCGCTCGATGGACACCGCAGCGCTGCTCAACACCACCTTCGCGAGCCCGGAAGTCTCGACCGTGCCGGCACCGACCCAGCTTCTCAACCCGGTCACGCGGGCGACCGAGACCAACGCGCTGGCAGTGCAGCTCCACGCCGTGGCGCGGATGATCGCCGCGCAGGCCCGGCTCGGGGTGACGCGCCAGGTCTTCTTCGTGAGCATCGGCGGCTTCGACAACCACGACTTCCAGAACACGGCCCAGCCACAGCTGCTGGCGCGCCTGGGGCACGCCCTGGCCTACTTCGACGCCACGCTGGCCAACCTCAACGGCGTGGACCGGCGCGCACAGGTCACGACCTTCACCGCCTCGGACTTCTCCCGCACCTTCACTTCCAACGGCGACGGCACCGACCACGCGTGGGGCGCGCACCACCTCGTCATGGGCGGGGCCGTCAAGGGCGGCAGCCTCTACGGCCAGTTCCCCACGCTCGGCGTGGACAGCGCCACCTTCTCCAACCCGAACATGGCCGGCAACATCCTGATCCCCACCATGGCGGTGGACCAGTACGCCGGCACCATGGCCAGCTGGTTCGGCCTGTCGGCCACGCAGGTCGAGACGATCTTTCCGAACCTGCGCAACTTCAGCGCCCGCAACCTCGGCTTCGTCTGAGGCGGGCTCGACGCCTGCCCGGCATGCCCGCGCCCGAAGCCACCGTCGCCGAGACCTCTTCGTCTGCCCCGCGGCAGGAGGCTGCTGTCATCATCGGCGCCGGCCCCGCGGGCCTGGCCACCGCGGCCTGCCTGGGCCGGCTGGGCGTGAGCGCCTGCGTGCTCGAACGCGCGGGCAGCGTGGGCGCTTCGTGGCGCGGGCACTACCGGCGGCTGCACCTGCACACGGTCAAGGAGCTCTCGGCGCTGCCTGGCCTGGCCTTTCCTGCGCAGGCGCCGCGCTACGTGCCGCGCCAGCAGGTGGTCGAGTACCTGGAGGGCTACGCGGCGCATTTCGGTATCCGGCCGGCATTCGGGGTGGAGGTTGCGCGCATCGAGCGCCAGCCCGCGGACGCGGGCTGGACGGTGGTGGACGCAGACGGCCCACGCATCCACGCGCCTCACGTGATCGTGGCCACCGGCGCCAACGCGCACCCGCGCCGCCCCGGGCTGCCGGGCGAGGAGGCCTTCACGGGCCACGTGCTGCACAGCCACACCTACCGCGACGCCGCGCCCTTTGCCGGGCAGCGCGTGCTCGTGGTGGGCATGGGCAACACGGGCGCGGAGATCGCGCTGGACCTGTGCGAGGCAGGGGTGGAGGTGGCGCTGTCGGTGCGCTCGCCCGTGAACATCGTGCACCGCGACGTGCTCGGGCGGCCTACGCAGCGCACCTCCATCGTGCTGGGCAAGCTGCCGCCGCGCCTGGGCCACGCGCTCACGGGGTGGCTGCGCGACCTCACGGTGGGCGACCTCTCGCGCCTGGGCCTGCGCACGCCACGCACCTCGCCGCTGGCGCAACTGCGCGAGGAAGGCCGCACACCCGTCATCGACGTGGGCACGCTGGCGCGCATCCGCGCTGGCGACATCCGCGTGCACCCGGGCATCGAGCGGCTGAAAGCGCACGCCGTGCGCTTCATCGACGGCCAGGAAGCGTCCTTCGACACGATCGTGCTGGCCACCGGCTACGAGGCCGGGCTCCAGGCGCTCGTGCCGGGCGTGGACCTCGGGCTCGACGCACGCGGGCTGCCGCGCGAGGCCATCGGCCAGGGCGCGCGAGCCGGCCTGCACTTCACGGGCTTCGACCTGCGCCAGCCGGGAGGGTTGCTGCGCACCATTGCGCAGCAGGCGCAGGAGGTGGCTCACGTGGTGGCCCAGACGGTGGCTCAAAGCAGGGTGTAGCCACAGGGGCGCTCTCGCGGCGGGCGACGAAGTCCGGGGTGGGTGCGACGAAGCCAGGCGCCTGATCTGAATTAATTTAAGCAAGAGTCAGATTGTTCTTGACACCTCGGTCGACTCTATCTAAGCTCTGCTTACTTTAACTCGGAGCTTGATCATGACTCACCGCCCTCTCCTCCTTGCAGCCGCCTTCCTGGCCCTTCCTCTCGCACCGGCGCAGGCCGCCAGCCCCTCGGACACCACGCTGCGCGTGGAAGCCGCCACCTTCCGCAACGTCCGTGGCGACGCCGGCTGCCTGCTCTACAAGGCGCCCGAGGGCTTCCCTGACCAGCTGGACAAGGCCTTTCGCGTGCTGCACGCGCCCATCGAGCAGGGCCGCGCCGTATGCGAGTTCAAGGACGTGCCGGCCGGCACCTACGCGGTGGTCGTCCTGCACGACGAGAACCTGAACAAGAAGATGGACAAGAACTTCCTGGGCATCCCGCAGGAAGGCTGGGGCGTGAGCAACAACGTGCGCCCGGCCCTGTCGGCGCCACGCTTCCCCGACGCGACCTTCACCGTCAAGCCCTCGACTCCCGCCACCGTGACCATCCAGTTGGGGTACTGAGCCATGCACGCAATCGCTGGAAAGACCGCGCTCGTCACGGGCGCCTCCTCGGGCATCGGCGAAGCCCTGGCGCGCCTGCTGGCCTCCCAGGGCGTGCACCTGGTGCTGGTGGCGCGCTCGCAGGACAGGCTGCAGGCCCT
>JBIIED010000186.1:0-7023 GCA_044237995.1 Rubrivivax sp.
GCAACGTGGAGGTGGTGGAGGCCCTGGGCATGTTTCCGCAGCTGTGCTTTCGCTGGCTGCAGCAGCACTCTGCGTGCTTGAAGGCGCGCGCGGCGGCAGCCAGGCTGGCCCACTTCAACGAGGCCCTGAACGGATATGGCCGCCACATCCTGCACACCGGCGCGGTGGCCATAGCGGCCTGGCTGGTCACGCGCGGTGAACTCAGTGCCGGGGGCATGCTGGCGGTCTACATGCTGATCCTGCGGGCGCTGACACCCATCGAGTCCATGCTGACCAGCTGGCGGGGGCTCAGCACCGCGCTGCAGGCGATGAGCCGGGTCGAGGCGCTGCTCACCCACCACCAGGCTCCCGGCACCGCACCGGCACTCGAGCCGGCGCAGGGAAGGCTGGCCCTTCAAGGCGTCAGCGCCCATGCCCCCGGCCCGTCCCAGTCTCCCATCCTTCACGACCTCACCTTGACCTTCGAACCCGGCACCGTCACCACGGTGCTCGGGCCCTCCGGTGCGGGCAAGAGCACCTTGGCACGCGTGATGCTCGGCATCTGGCCCCAAGTGACCGGCACCGTGAGCCTGGACGACCGGCTGCTGTCGAATTGGAGCCCCGGGGACCTGGGCCCGGCCCTGGGCTACCTGCCGCAGGACGTCGAGCTGATGGACGGAACCTTTGCCGAGAACATCGCCCGCTTCGGTCGGATCGATCCGACCCAGGTCATCGCGGCGGCCAAGGCCGCGAGCCTGCATGACGTGATCCTGCGTTTCCCGAAGGGCTACGACACCCAGGTGGGTGAGCGAGGGAGCCTGCTGGCAGGCGGTTTGCGCCAGCGAGTTGGGCTGGCCCGTGCTCTTTACGGCGGCCCGGCGCTCGTGGTGCTGGATGAGCCGAGTGCCAACCTCGACGACGTGGGCGAGGCCGCCTTGCTGCAGGCGTTGCAGTGGCTTCGCCACCGTGGTGCCACGGTGGTGATGGTGACGCACGAAAAGCGGCTGTTGAGCGTGACCGACCGTGTGGTGATCCTGAATCAGGGCCGTGTTCACTTTGCCGGAAGCATGGAAGAGCTGCTGGGCACAGCCGACGACGACCCGACCGGGGGCCCGCCCCCGCTGCTTGAAGACCCTGAAGACCGGAATCCATCCGATGAGGCGCAGGCGCAAGCCCTGGATGCCTGACAGAGGCAGGAGAGCCCCCGATGAACTTCCCGACGCTGCGCCATCCCCACCCGGGAGATCCAGGCCCTCATGCGCTGGCCACCCTCGACGCGACGGTCACGTTGATGCCCGCCATGGTGCAGGAGTTGAACCTGCACACCGCGCAGCTGGCCCCACCGGCCGACGCCGGCCAGGCCGCGCGCACCGGCTTGTGGATTCTGCTGATCGGTCTGGGCGGCTTCCTGGCCTGGGCCGCGCTGGCGCCGCTGGACAAAGGCGTGCCCACCGTGGGCCGCGTATCGGTGGAAACCAAGCTCAAGGCCGTGCAGCACCTGACGGGCGGCATCGTCAAGGAAGTGCTCGTTCGTGAAGGCGGCTTGGTCAGGGAGGGACAACCCATGTTCCGCCTGGAGGAATCCACCACCAAGGCCAACTTCGAGGGGGTCCGGCAGGACTATGTCGGGGGGCTGGCCGTCAAGGCCCGGCTCTCGGCCGAGCTCTCCGGTGCCAGCCGGATCAACTTTCCCGCCGAGTTGACCAGCCTGGGCGCCGATCCGCAGGTTCGGCAGCTGATCAGCACCCAGGAGCAGTTGTTCACTTCCCGCCGGGCCGCCTTGCGGGCCGATCTGCAGGTGATCGAGGAAGGTGTGCGTGGCCAGGACGAACAGCTCCGCGCCTATGCAAGCATGGCCGAGAGCCGACGAGCCCAGTTGGCGCTGCTCAAGGACGAGCTCAAGTCGACAGAGGACCTGATGAAGGACGGCTTCTTGCCGCGCAGTCGCGCACGCGAACTGGAGCGAGCGGTCGCCGAGGCCAATGGCCAGATCCAGGAGCAACTGGGCAACATGGCCAGGGCGCGCCAGGCCATCTCGGAATTCAAGGTCCGGGCGGTGGCCCGCCAACAGGAGTACCGCAAGGAGATCGAGACCCAGATGGCCGAGATCTCCAAGGGTGTGCACGCAGGCTCGGAGCGTTTCAGTGCCGCGCGTGGCGACCTCGACAGAACCGTCATTCGCGCACCCGCCTCAGGGCAGGTGGTGGGCCTGCAGATGCAGACCGTCGGCGGCGTGGTGACCCCCGGGCAGAAGCTGGCCGACATCGTGCCCGAGGGTGTGCCCCTGCTGCTGGAGGCCAGGGTGAAGCCGCAACTGATCGACCGCCTCCAACCGGGGTTGATGGCGGATGTGCGGTTCCAGGCGTTCGCGAACACCCCGCAACTCGTGGTGGAGAGCAAGCTGGTGTCGGTGTCGGGCGACCTGATCGTCGATCCCCAGCACAACAACGAGGCCCACTACCTGGCCCTCCTGAAGATCACCGACAATGGCATGCAGACCCTGGGCGGCCGGGTACTCCAGCCCGGCATGCCCGCTGAAATCATCGTCAAGACGGGGGAGCAGACCCTGCTCAACTACCTGCTGGGGCCGTTCCTGAAACGACTGGCTTCATCCATGAAGGAAGGCTGAGAGGACGCAGAGAAGTCTCTGGGCCCGTCTTCTTGCCTGTGCCTGGTCGCCACCACCCATCTCCATCGCAAGCTTCGCCAACAGCCTTCCTGTGCAGGTCGAATGCGCGTGGCGCCAGGAGGGACCGGGCAGACCCGCGTTCAGCGCGGTTCGCCGATCAAGGCAACGTGGCGCAGCGCGAACATCAGGTGGTCGCGCCCTGCCTCGCATGAACGACCTCCTCAGAGGCCCCACCACCGCGCGAGACAAGAAGCGGGAAAAAAGCAGAAGTCCGAAAACGGCGAGCGTAGAGCCGAACGCTGCCTATGATGGCAAACATGCCTGCCGCTCGCGTCGCTGCCTCGGATTCTTCCGCCCACCGCAGCGAAGGCGACGCCGGCCATTACGAGGCGCTGTTGGCGCGTGACGCGCGTTTCGACGGGCGGCTGTTTGTCGGTGTGACCTCCACCGGCATCTACTGCCGCCCGGTCTGCCGCGTGCGAACGCCGTTGCGCCGCCACTGCCGCTTCTTCGCCAGTGCGGCCAGCGCTGAAGTGGACGGCTTTCGTCCCTGCCTGCGTTGCCGGCCCGAACTGGCGCCGGGACTGTCGCTGATCGACTCGTCGCAGGCCCTCTCGCAGCAGGCGGCTCGCCTGATGGAGCAGGCAGTTGCCGAGGGCCGCGACCTCGCCATCTCCGACCTCGCTACCCGTCTGGGTGTGACGGACCGGCACCTGCGGCGCATCTTTCAGCACACGCATGGGGTGGCACCGCTGGCCTGGCTGATGACGCGCCGGCTGCTGCAGGCCAAGCAACTGCTGACCGACACCACGCTCCCGGTCACGGACGTGGCGAACGCAAGCGGTTTCGCCAGCCTTCGCCGATTCAACGCCGCCTTTGCCGAGCGTTACCGGATGAATCCGACGGCCCTGCGCCGCCAGCGCAAGGCGCCCGCGCCTGACGATCACGGGGCCTTGGTGTTGCGTTTGGCCTATCGCCCCCCGTATGACATCGACGGCGTGCTGCGCTTCCTGCGTGCACGCGCCCTGCCGGGCGTGGAGGATGTCGAGGGCCTGGAGGTACGGCGCACGCTGGCCTGGCCGCATGCCGGAACGGGGTTGCGCGGCTGGATGTGCACGCGCTTCGTGCCGGAGCGCCATGAAGTCGAGATGCGAGTGGCGCCGTCTCTGGCCCCCGTGATCGGGACCCTGCTGCAGCGCCAGCGACAGGCCCTGGACCTCGACGCCGATCCGGCGCTGATCGATGCCGGGCTGAGGCCCCTGGCATTGCCGCCTGTGCCCGGGCTGCGCTTGCCGGGTGGTATCGACAGCTTCGAGGTCGCGGTGCGGATCATCCTCGGTCAACAGGTGACAGTGGCAGCGGCTCGCACGCTGACGCACCGATTGGTCG
The DNA here is from genome assembly GCA_044237995.1 of Rubrivivax sp. Lineage (GTDB taxonomy): Bacteria > Pseudomonadota > Gammaproteobacteria > Burkholderiales > Burkholderiaceae_C > Rubrivivax. The sequence continues at coordinate 3,998 of JBIIED010000186.1, forward strand.
AGGCCCTTGGGGATCCGATCGATACGCCACTTCCGGCCCTGTCGCGGCTGTTTCCCACCGCGTCAGCGATGGCTGCTGCCGATCCGGACCAGATCGGCCGCCTGGGTATCGTGCGCCAGCGCGTCCGCGCGCTTCAGGCCCTGGCCGCGGCAGTGGCCAGCGGCCAGCTCGAGCTGCAGCCTGGTGCGCCGCTGGCCCCCGCCCTGGCGCGCCTGCGCGAGTTGCCCGGCGTGGGTGAGTGGACCGTGCAACTGATCGCCATGCGTGCGCTCGCCTGGCCTGATGCATTCCCCGCCACGGACGTCGGTGTGCTCAACGCACTGGGTACGCGTGATGCCATGGCGGTGGAGCTCATGTCACAGGCCTGGCGCCCATGGCGGGCCTACGCCGTGATGCGCCTGTGGCAGAGCCTGGAAAACCCATGACCGCGACGAACCCGTTTGACCAAGTGCCCCTGGTGGCGCGCGATGAGATCGATACGCCGCTCGGCCCGATGACCGCGCTGGCCACCGCCAAAGGCCTGGCCGCGCTGGTGTTTGCTTCCGACAGGTACCACCCCGGCCCTTTCGATGTACCGCGCGTACCGGCCGATCCGCACGTTCAGGCAGCGCGGCGCTGGCTCCAACGCTACTGGGCGGGTGAGTCCCCAGCGCTCGACGGCCTGTCACTGGACCTGCACGGCAGCCTGTTCCAGCGTGCGGTCTGGCGGGTGCTGCTGCGCATTCCTCAGGGCAGTACCTGGACCTATGGCCAGGTAGCCGCCGCCGTCGGCCACGGGGCGGTGCCGCGTGCCACCGGCACCGCGATCGGCCGCAACCCAGTGGCCGTGATCACTCCTTGCCATCGCGTGATTGGCGCCAACGGCTCGCTCACGGGTTACGCCGGCGGGCTGCCGCTGAAGGAGCGCTTGCTGCGGCACGAAGGTGCGCTGTTGGTCTGATCGTCGGCTGCGCACCGCACTCGCCAGGTGCCTGTTGAGAGCTGCGCGCGGACGATGAGCCCTGCGACAAGGCCTACATCCACCTCCGGCAGTGTGACTGACCTGTCATTCAGTCCGACCCGCCACCTGCGTGCGAAGCCGACAAGCCGGCAAGCTCTCGTGCTCGCCAAACCAGTCCAGCACCCCACGCCACAGAGGTTCGGACTTGCGGCGAAAGTACCCCATGTGCCCGATCGGCCCCAGGCCTTGCTGCGCAGGGTCGATGTCCACCGCCTGCCAGCGCGTGTTGCGGTAGCCGGCCATGAAGGCATCTCGCGAGGCTGGAGGCGCCCACAGGTCGTCCAGCGCGTTGGCGGCGACGACGGGTGTGGTGATGCGGTCAAACCGCGCCACGATGTACGACATGGCCGGGTCGTCAAAGAAGTAGCGCGGATAGCGGCACCAGTGCTTCCAGTCGCGGTACACGCCCAGTGGAAGATCCTCGCCGAAGCCCAGCCGACTCCAGGCCAGGTAGCCGTGCCAGCGCACCAGCAACGGGCCCACGATGCGCCAGAGGAAGGCAACCTTCAGCCGCTCGGCAAAGGGCATCCAGCCGTGCCAGCCCGCACCGGTGGCAAAGGTGTAGAAGCGCGCCACGCGCTCGGCGTTGGGCAGCAGGCCGAAGGCGTGGCCGCCGAACGAGTGACCCACCATGAACAGCGGCAGGCTCTCGTGCGCCATCGCGTCGACGGCGGCAGCCAGATCCTGGTACGCCCAATCCAGGTAGGCCATTCGGAAGCCCTTGAGCGAGGCCGGGCGGGACAGGCCGACACCGCGGTAGTCCAGCGTCAACGTGGTGTAACCGTGCGCACTGGCGTACTCGGCAAAGGCCTTGTAGAAGAGCTGCGGCACGCCAGTGGCTCCCGCCACGACAAGGTGGCCGCGCACGGGGCCGCTGGCGGCGTAGCGCAGCGCGGTGAGGGGGAATCCGTCGCGCGGGTTCAGGATCAGGGTGTCGGCAGCAGCCGCCGGGGATGCGTTCGAGAGAGTCATCGGTTCACGCACTCGGTGTGTTCTGCCCGCCCAGGGCCAGCCGCAGGAGGCCGACCAGAGCCTCGGAGGTGTCTCGCATGACCCGCACGTTGCCGGCCACTCGGGCCTGCACCAGCGCGCCCTCGTAGGCCGAGACGATCAGCGCAGCGGTGCCGCAAGCCTGTTCTTGCACCATACCCGCGCCAGCAAGGGCGTCGGCCAGGCGCGTGCGGATCGCGGCAAAGCCATCAGCCAGCGCGGCGCGGATCGCTTCGTCGTCGGGCGTGGACTCCAGCGCGATGGTGGCCAGCGGGCACCCGCTCGCGAAGCCGCTGCCGGCCAGCACCCGCTGAGCCTGCGCCATCCAGGCGACCAGCGCTTGCACCGGATCGCTCGTGCGCTGCAGCAGCTTATCGAGGTCGGCGCAAAGTTTCGCTACCACCGACCCGATCGCACACACCGCGAGTTCGGCCTTGCCGCCGGGGAAGTGGTGGTACAGCACGCCTTTCGGCGCGTGGGCAGCTGCCAGCAACTCGTTCAGGCCAACGCCGTGATAGCCCCGCGTGCGCAGAGCATCGAGCATGGCCGCGACGAGGCGATCGCGCGTACCGGGGGTTGGGCTGGAGATGTCCGCGGCCACGCCAGAAGTCTATAGACCGGTCGGTCTATCGTCAATCAGCTGCTGCATCCGTCGAACGCGCCTCCAGCAGCGTCTGGCCGGAGGCGGAGAGTTGCGGCGTCATGGGGATTGCTCGCGCTGCATGACACCCTCCTGAGATCGGGCGGATGGCGGAGCGAAAAGCCCCGCGTGGTGCGGGGCTCTGAGCGCCTGACAACCCAGCTGAGCGAGTTAGCAGGACTTGTGCTGGCGGGGCGGCAGTCACAGGTTTGCAAACAGTCCCCGGTCAGGAGGATCTACGTCCTGGGGTACTGAAGAGATTCGAACTTTCTCCAATGTTCGCTCCCTTGCTGCGTGTGGCGCTACGCGCTACAGTCCGTCCATGATCAGGAGCTTCCGGCACAAAGGGGTCGAGCGCTTCTTCCTCTCGGGGTCTCGAGCCGGCATCCAGGCCGC
>JBIIED010000187.1:0-6975 GCA_044237995.1 Rubrivivax sp.
CGCCCTGACGGTGTGGGACCTCGCCCACTCCGCCGGCGCGGTGCCGGTGGACCTGCACGGGGCGCAGGCGGACTTCGCGGTGGGCTGCGGCTACAAGTACCTCAACGGCGGGCCCGGCGCGCCCGCTTTCGTCTGGGCGCACCCGCGTCACGTCGAGCGCTTCTGGCAGCCACTGGCGGGCTGGATCGGACACGCTGCGCCCTTCGAGTTCACGCCGGGCTACCGCCCGGCACCCGGCATCACGCGCTACCAGTGCGGCACGCCGCCGATCCTGTCGCTGGCGGCGCTCGAGTGCGGGGTGGACACGGTGCTGGCTGCGGAGCAGCTCGGGGGGATGGCCGCGCTGCGCGAGAAGTCACTTGCCCTCACGCGGCTCTTTGCCGAACGGGTCGAGGCACGGTGCGCCGGCCAGGGGTTCACGCTCGTCTCGCCGCGCGAGGATGCACTTCGAGGCAGCCAGGTGTGCCTGGCCCGCGCGGAGGGGGCCTATGCGATCGTCCAGGCGCTGATCGCACGCGGCGTGATCGGCGACTTCCGCGCGCCCGACGTGCTGCGTTTCGGCTTCACGCCGCTGTACCTCGGCTACACCGACGCGTGGGATGCTGCCGAGCAGATCGCCCAGGTGATGGAGACCGGGCAGTGGCGCGAGGCACGCTTCGCGCAGCGCCAGGCCGTCACCTGATGCGACGAGGGCGCCACGCGGCAGGCGCGAATGGGCCAACGAATCGGCCACGCATGAGGAGCGCACGATGAGCGGATGTCCCTTCGGCTACGGTGGTGGCGACGAGGCGGTTCCCGAAGACGCATCACCGGCCACGCAGCAGCCAGGCGAGGCCGCGGGCGTTGCCGCCCGCATCATCCACGAGGAGTCTGCACAGACCGACTTCTCGCGCGACATGAGCTACGGCGACTACCTGCACCTGGACGCGGTGCTGGGTGCCCAGCACCCGCTGTCGCCCGACCACAACGAGATGCTCTTCATCGTGCAGCACCAGACGAGCGAGCTGTGGATGAAGCTGATGTTGCACGAGCTGCATGCGGCGATCCGCCACGTCGCCAGCGACGACCTCGGCAGCGCCTTCAAGATGCTCGCGCGCGTGAGCCGGATCATGGAGCAACTCGTGCACGCCTGGGATGTGCTGGCGACGATGACGCCGCCCGAGTACAGCGCGATCCGCGGCTATCTCGCCCAGTCCAGCGGCTTTCAGAGCTGGCAGTACCGCTGCATCGAGTTCGCACTGGGCAACAAGAACGCGCGCATGCTGGCGCCGCACGCGCACCGCCCCGACCGGCTCGTGCAGGTGCAGGCGGCCTACGAGGCGCCCTCCCTCTACGACGAGAGCCTGCGGCTGCTCTCGCGCCGTGGCCTGCCGGTACCGGCGAGCCATGTCGAGCGCGACTGGCGCGAGCCTTACGAGTCCAGCGACGCGGTGGAGCAGGCCTGGCTCGTGGTCTACCGCGACCCGCGCCAGCACTGGGATCTCTACCAGCTCGGCGAGGAGCTCACCGACCTCGAGGACGCCTTTCGCCTGTGGCGCTTCCGCCATCTCACGACGGTGGAGCGCGTGATCGGCTTCAAGCGCGGCACCGGCGGCACGAGCGGCGTGGGCTACCTGCGCCGGATGCTCGATGTGGTGCTGTTCCCGGAGATCTGGAAGCTGCGCACCGACTTGTAGCCTCGGCTTGCCAGAGGCTCCCAAAATGGGAGATACTGGCGATGATGAGGGTCATCGCGAAGAGCAGCCTGCAGCGTTTCTGGGAGCGTCCGGGGTGTGCCGACGCCAGGGGGCCACTGCACAGCTGGTACATCGAGGCCGTTCGAGCGAGATGGCGTACGCCCCAGCACATCAAGGACCACTACGCCAACGCCAGCATCTGTGGCAACAACCGCGTGGTGTTCAACGTGGGGGGCAACAGATACCGCCTGGTCGTCGAGGTGCAGTACCAGGCGGGAATCGTCTGGGTGAAGTTCGTGGGAACCCATGCGCAGTACGACCAAATCGACGTGGAGACCGTCAATGACCATTAAGCCGATCCGCAACGACGAGGACCTTCAGCGAGCCTTCAAGCGGCTTGAAAAGATCTTCCAGGCTGAGGAGGGCACTCCTCAGGCGGATGAGCGAGACGTGCTCGTGACGCTGATCGAGGCCTACGAAAACAAGCACTTCGACTTCGGTCCTGCCGACCCGGTGGAAGCCATCAAGTTCCGTATGGAGCAGGAGGGCCTGACCGCGCGTGACCTCGAGCCCTACATTGGCCAGAGCGGTCGTGTGTCAGAGGTGCTCAACCGCAAGCGCGCCCTGAGCCTGCGGATGGTCAAGCGGCTGCACGACGGGTTGAGGATCCCGTACGAGAGCCTGCTGGCAGGCGTGAGGTAGGAAACCGCTCCCGTCCTAGCCAATCGCGTCGAGCGCACGCACCAAGGTTTCCACCGTGCGGTCCGGGTTCTGCCACTTGTCCAGGCCAAAGAGGCCCAGGCGGAAGCTCTTGTAGCCGGGCCCTTCGTCACAGGCCAGCGGCACGCCGGCGGCAGTCTGCAGGCCCTGGGCGGCGAAGGCACGGGTGTTGTGCCAGTCGTCGCGGTCGGTGTAGCCCACGAACACGCCACTGGCCTCGAAGCCGGGGGCGGCCACGCTGGGCACGCCGCGTGCAGCCAGCAGCGCGCGCACCCGCCCGCCGATCTCGCGCTGCGCCTGGCGCGCGCGCTCGAAGCCGAAGGCACGCAGTTCGGCCATCGCCTCGCGCAGGTGCACGAGGCCATCGGTGGGCAGTGTGGCGTGGTAGGCGTGGGCGCCCGCCTCGTAGGTCTCCATGATGGAGAGCCACTTCTTGAGGTCCAGCGAGAAGCTGCTGCTCTGCGTGGCGTCGATGCGTGCGCGGGCGAGTTCTGACAGCATCACGATGCCGGCGCAGGGCGTGCTGCTCCAGCCCTTCTGCGGCGCGCTGATGAGCAGGTCCACCCCTGTGGCGCGCATGTCCACCCACTCGGCGCCGCTGGCGATGCAGTCGAGCACCATCAGGCCGCCCTCGGCGTGCACGGCATCGGCCACGGCGCGGATGTAGGCGTCGGGCAGGATCATCCCGGCCGAGGTCTCCACGTGCGGGGCAAACACGACCGCAGGCTTGAAGGCGTGGATCGCGGCCACGATCTCCTCCACCGGCGCTGGGGCGAAGGGGGCGCGATCGCCCGGGCCCGTGCGGCGCGCCTTCAGCACCATGGGGTCGGGCGCGATGCCGCTCATCTCGAGGATCTGCGTCCAGCGGTAGCTGAACCAGCCGTTACGCACGATCAGGCAGCGCTGGCCACCCGCGAACTGGCGCGCCACGGCTTCCATGCCGGTGCTGCCGCTGCCGGGCACGAGCACCGCCGAGCGGGCACCGTAGACCTCCTTGAGGGTGGCGCCCACATCGCGCATCACCTGCTGGAAGCGCTTGGACATGTGGTTGAGCGAGCGGTCGGTGTAGACCACCGAGTACTCGAGCAGGCCGTCGGGATCGACGTCAGGGCGCAGGCCGGGCATGGGAGGAGACCTTGCAGCGGGTAATGGTCGCTGGATCGAGGAGCTTAGCAGCAGCGCCCGCAGCGCGTCGCCCACCTAGAATGCGTTGGAGACCTGCCGCACGCCGGATGCGTGCTGCGCGTACAACGCGTGCCTTCTTCACGAGGTTCCCATGGATACCCGCACCTCCACGACCCGCCTGCGCATCGACCGCCTGCGCGAGGAACTCGAGCGCCTGGGCGTGCACGCCCTGCTCGTGCCCAGCGCCGACCCGCACCTCAGCGAGTACCTGCCCGAGCGCTGGCAGGCACGGCAGTGGCTCTCGGGCTTCACGGGCTCGATGGGCACGCTCGTGGTCACGCTCGAACGAGCAGCCGTGTTCGCCGACAGCCGCTACTGGGTGCAGGCCGAGGCCGAGCTGGCCGGCAGCGGGATCGAGCTCGTGAAGATCGCCACTGGCACCTCGCCGGCGCACGTCGAGTGGCTGGCCACGCACGTGCCGGCGGGCCAGGCTGTGGCTGTGGACGGGCAGGTGCTGGGGCTGGCGGCCGCACAGGCGCTGCAGGCCGCGCTCGACCGCGCAGGCGTGAAGCTGCGCACCGAACTCGATCCGGTGGAGGCCGTGTGGGAAGGCCGCCCGGGCTTGCCGCCGCAGCCGGTCTACGAGCACCGCGCGCCGCACGCGCCGATGTCGCGCGCGGCCAAGCTCGCACAGGTGCGCGAGGCGATGGCACGCCACGGCACGTCTCACCACTTCGTCTCCACGGTGGACGACATCGCCTGGATCACGAACCTGCGCGGCTCGGACGTCTCCTACAACCCCGTGTTCCTGGCCCACCTGCTGATCGACGCGCAAGGCGCGACCCTCTTCGTCGGCGCCGGCAAGGTGGACGCGGCCCTGGCCGCCGCCCTGGCGGCCGACGGCCTGCGGGTGGCCGATTACGCGCAGGCCGGCGCGGCGCTGGGTGCGCTGCCGGCCGCCAGCACCTTGCTCGTGGACCCGCGCCGCGTCACCCACGGCCTGCGCGAGCGGGTGGCCCCTGGCGTGCGCGTGGTGGAGGCCATCAACCCGAGCACGCTGGCCAAGAGCCGCAAGACCGCCGACGAGGCTGCACACATCCGCCGCGCGATGGAGCAGGACGGCGCGGCCATGTGCGAGTTCTATGCCGCCTTCGAGGCGTTGCTGGCGCGCCAGCGGGCGGGCGACGCCTCCGGCGGCCCGATCACGGAGCTCACGGTCGACGAGCTGCTGAGCGGCGCGCGCGCGCGCCGCCCGGGCTTCGTGGGCCTGAGCTTCCCGACGATCGCCGGCTTCAACGCCAACGGCGCCATGCCGCACTACCGCGCCACGGCCGAGTCGCACGCGGCCATCGAGGGCGACGGCCTGCTGCTCATCGACTCCGGGGGCCAGTATCTCGGCGGCACCACCGACATCACGCGCGTATGGCCCATCGGCACGCCCAGCGCCGCCATGAAGCGCGACTACACCCTTGTGCTCAAGGGCACGATGAACCTCAGCCGCACGCGTTTCCCGCGCGGCACGCTCAGCCCGATGCTCGACGCCCTGGCGCGCGCGCCGCTGTGGCAGGAGGGCATCGAGTTCGGCCACGGCACCGGGCACGGGGTGGGCTACTTCCTCAACGTGCACGAGGGCCCGCAGAGCATCAGCAAGGCCATCCCCGACGCCAACATGGCGATGGAGCCCGGGATGATCACCTCCATCGAGCCGGGCGTGTACCGCCCCGGCCAGTGGGGCGTGCGCATCGAGAACCTCGTGATGAACGTGCCTGCCGCCACGCCCGAGGGCATCACCTTCGCCGAGATGCTCGAGTTCGAGACGCTCACGCTGTGCCCGATCGACACGCGCTGCATCGATCGTGCGCTGCTGCGCGAGGACGAGGTGGCGTGGCTGAACCACTACCACGCCACGGTGCGGGAGCGGCTGGCGCCGCTCGTCGAAGGCGCCGCGCGCGAGTGGCTGCTCGCGCGCACGCAGCCGCTGGCGTAACCCTGCCCGCGCGCGGCACACAAGCGGCCTCCAGCCCTATGGCTGAACCGCCCTCCCCCGCCTTGCGCCTGGGCATCGACCTGGGCGGCACCAAGATCCACGCCGTGGTGCTCGATGCGGGGGGGCAGGTGCGCTGGGAGCAGCGCATCCCCACCCCGCGCGACGACTACGAGGCGACGATGCGCGCGCTGGCCGGCCTGGTCGAGGCCGCGGCGGCCGACACGGGGGGTGGAGGGATGACCGTGGGCATCGGCGGCCCCGGCACGCTCACGCGTGAGGGACTGCTGAAGAACGCGAACTCGACCTGGCTCAATGCGCGCCCCATCGAGCGCGACCTCACGGTGCGGCTGGGCCGCCCCGTGCGCTACGCCAACGACGCCAACTGCCTGGCGCTGTCGGAGGCCACCGACGGTGCGGGCGCCGGGGCGCCGGTGGTCTTTGCCGTGATCCTGGGCACTGGCACGGGAGCGGGGATTGCCGTGGATGGACAGGTGCTCACCGGCCCGAACGGTCTGGCGGGCGAGTGGGGGCACAACCCGCTGCCGTGGCTGGACAAGGCGGAGGACCCCGTATTCGACTGCTACTGCGGCCAGCGCGGCTGCAACGAGACGCTGCTGTCGGGCACCGGCCTGGCACGCGAGCACGCGTGGCGCCATGGCGGTGAGCGGCGCGGCGAGGAGATCGTCGAGCGCGCCGCTGCCGGCGATGCGGCCTGCCGGGCCACAATCGCCCGCCACACACGGCGTCTCGCACGCGGGCTGGCGGCCATCATCAACCTGCTCGACCCCGACGTCATCGTGCTTGGCGGCGGGCTCTCACGCCTGCCGCACCTCTACGAGGAGGTGCCAGCGATGTGGGGCCAATGGGTCTTCAGCGGCGGACTGGCCGACCCCGTGCGCACGCGGCTCGTGCCCGCCCGACACGGCGATGCATCAGGGGTGCGCGGCGCAGCGTGGATCGGCGTGTGAAGCCCGGCCCTACTCGCCGCGCAATGCCGACTCGGCCAGCACGATCCCCTCGGCGAGCACGATGCCTTCAGCCAGGACGATGCCCTCAGCCAGCACGATGCCTTCGGCCAGGACGATGCCTTCGGCGAGCACGATGCCCTCGGCCAGGACGATGCCTTCGGCCAGCACGATTCCCTCAGCCAGAACGATGCCTTCTGCCAGCACGATTCCCGAGGAGATTGCCAGGCCCTTGGGCATCAGCGCACCCTGCCCGGCCATGATGCTGGAGGCCACGGAGGCCGTGGGCGCGAAGATGCCGGTACGCTGCACCAGCGAGTGCTTGCCCGGCAGGTGGGTGGCAAAGCGCACCCGGCTGCTGGGCAGCACGGCCTGGTAGCTGGACAGGGGGAATTGCTTGACCGTGAGCGGCACGGTGCGCTCGGGGATGGCCGGCACGCCAGCCGCCGCAGGCGCCTTCGCCCAGTACTCCACCTCCGTACGCAGGACTTCGCGGCGCGTC
>JBIIED010000188.1:0-6962 GCA_044237995.1 Rubrivivax sp.
AGCGCGGGCTCCTCGCGCTGGCGCTTGCCGAGGCTGCCGTCGGCATCGGCCCGGAATGGCTTCAGCGCGTGGAGAACGCGGCGAGCGCCTGGCCGCAGGACGCGACCGTCAACGCCGCGGCCGCCCTCGTCTACGCCGAGCGGCGCCTGTGGGGCAAGGCGCGCCGGCCGCTCGAGCAGTCCGCCCAGTCCGCCTCGCTCGATGCCCGCACGCGCCGCCGCGCCTGCGTGGCGCTGGCCACGCTGCTGCGCGAGGCAGGCGACGAGACCGGTGCCGCCGAACTCGACCGCCAGGCGGCGTCCATGGGCTGAATGTCTCTGCTACACTTGAGGGCTTCGCGGCTGTAGCTCAGTTGGATAGAGTACTTGGCTACGAACCAAGGGGTCGTGGGTTCGAATCCTGCCAGCCGCGCCACTGAAATCGACGGGCCAGCTCTCTCAAGGGGCTGGCCCGTTTTGATTCCCGGTCTGCAGGGTTCGACAGCCAAGCCGCCGCCCCCATGTCCACCAGCGCACCCTGGATGCTCGGCCAGCTCCAGCTGGCCGCCGAAGCCACGGCCACGGTGGCCTTCGCGCTGTCGGGGGTGATCGAGGGCGCGCGCAAGCGGCTCGATGCCGTGGGAATCTGCGTCGTGGGCGGCCTGGCGGCTTTCGGCGGCGGCACGCTGCGCGACGTGCTGATGGACCGCCGCCCCTTCTTCTGGGTCGAGCACCCGGGTTGGCTGTGGGGCACCCTGGCCCTGTGCGTGCTGGCCATGCTCTTCATGCGCTCGCGTCACCTCGAGCCGACGGAGCGGGCGATGCAGTGGCCCGACTCGGTGGGCCTGGGCCTTTTCACGGCCAGCGGCACGCAGATCGCGCTGGACGGCGGCATGCCCGGCATCGTGGCGGTCCTCTTCGGCATGGTCACGGCGGTGTTCGGCGGCGTGCTGCGCGACATCGTGTGCAACGAGATCCCGCGCGCCTTCAGCGACCACCGGCCCTACGCAATCTGCTCCTTCCTGGGTGGATGGGCACTCGTGGCGGCGCACGCCGCCGACTCGCCGCAGTGGCTGGCGATCCTGCTGGCGGCCTGCGTGGCGTCGGGCCTGCGCGCAGCTGCCGTGCTGCGCGACTGGCGGCTGCCGGCCTGGCGCGCCGCGGCCTCGCGCGACTGACCTCGTGCCTCCTCGCACCCCTGGAGCTCCTCCCATGAAAGCCTGGCACTACGACAAGCTCGGCCCCGCGGCCGAAGTTCTCACCTGCTCGGACCTGCCCACCCCCGAGCCCGGGCCCGGCGAGGTGCGGGTGCGCATCGCGTGGAGCGGCGTCAACCCCTCGGACGTGAAGAGCCGCGGCGGCGCGCGGCCGATGCCCTTTGCACGCGTGATCCCGCACAGCGATGGCAGCGGCACGATCGACGCGGTCGGCTCGGGCGTGGGGCTTGGCCGCCTGGGCGAGCGCGTGTGGCTGTGGAACGCGGCCTGGGGCCGGCCCTTCGGCACGGCAGCCGAGTACTGCTGCCTGCCTGCGGCGCAGGCCGTGCCGCTGCCCGAGGCCGCCTCGGGCGAGGCCGGTGCCTGCATGGGCATACCGGGCCTCACGGCGATGCATGCCGTGCTGATGGATGGCGGCGTGGCGGGCAAGCGCGTGCTCGTGGCCGGCGGGGCCGGGGCGGTGGGCCACTACGCGGTGCAGCTGGCCAGCCGCTTCGGGGCGGCGCAGGTGATCAGCACGGTCAGCAGCGCGCACAAGGCGCGGCTCGCCTACGAGGCCGGTGCCGACCACGTGATCGACTACAAGACCGAGCCCGTGGTCGAGCGCGTGGCCGAGCTCACCCAGGGGCGCGGGGTGGACCGCGTGATCGAGCTCGACCTGGCCGCCAACGGGCGCATGGACCTGGACGTGCTGGGCCGCGGCGGCGAGGTGGTGGCCTACGGCAGCAGCCCCAAGCCGCTGGACCTCACCTTCTTCACGATGTTGTCGAAGAACATCCAGCTCAAGTTCTTCATCGTCTACCACCTCGAGCCGGCCGACCGCGCGCGCGCCACCGATGCGCTGCAGCGCCTGCTGGCCCGCGGTGAGCTGCAGCACAACCTCGCCGCGCGCATGCCGCTGGACGCGATCGTGGCCGGGCACGAGGCAGTGGAGGGCGGGCAGCTGGTGGGCAACCTCGTGCTGCAGGTGCCGGGTTGAGAGCGCTCGTCATCGGCGCGGGCGGCGCCATCGGCGCAGCCTTCGCCGAGGTGCTGCGTGCCGACCCGCGCAGCCCCCACGTGATCGCCCTGAGCCGGCACGGCGACCCGCCCCTCGACTACGGCCGCGAGGAGAGCGTGGCGGCTGCGGCCGAGGTGCTGCGCGCGCATGCGCCCTTTCACGTGGTGATCGTCGCCACGGGCGTGCTGCACACCGCCGCGGCACAGCCGGAGAAGCGCCTGGCCGACCTGCAGCTTGCCTCGATGGAGGAGGTGTTTCGCCTCAACACCTTCGGCCCGGCGCTCGTGCTGCGGCATTTCGCGCCGCTGCTGGACCGCCAGCACAGCGTGATGGCCTTCCTGTCGGCCAAGGTGGGCAGCATCGGCGACAACCGGCTCGGCGGCTGGTACAGCTACCGGGCCTCCAAGGCGGCGCTCAACATGCTGGTGAAGACCGCCTCGATCGAGTTGCGCCGCACGCATCCGGGTGCGGCCGTGGTGGCGCTGCACCCGGGCACGGTGAAGTCGGCGCTGTCGCGTCCCTTCCGGGGCGACGAGATCGGGCGCGAGGCGGCGCAGGCGGCTGGCGAGATGTGGCAGGTGCTGCAGGGCCTCGGCGCCGAGGACAGCGGGCGCTTCCTGGCCTACGACGGGGAATCGCTGCCCTGGTGAGCAGACGGCGCCCAGGCTGGAACTGGGGCCGTTCAGGCGGGCGTGCCCGCCTGCTCAGCGCGCGTCGTGCGAGTGGATCTGCAGCGCCTCGAGGAACCGCGACACGAGGTTGTAGCCCGCCACCGTCGCCACGAGCTCCACCGTCTGGCGCTCGCCGAGGTCGCCGCGCACCTCCTGCACCAGCGCATCGTCGAAGTGGATGTCGCGCGTGATGGCGTCCGTCAGGCGCAGCACGCGGCGCTGAGCGGGAGTGAAGGCGGGGCTGCCCTCCCAGTCGGCCAGCGCATCGAGCTGCTCGGCACGCAGCCCTTCGCGCAGCGCAATCGGGCGGTGCTGCTCGGCCTCGTAGGGGGCGCCGTTGAGGTGGGCGATGCGCATGATGACGAGCTCGCGCAGGTCCCCGGGCAGGTCGAGCTTGTGCCGAACGGCGGTGAAGAAGGTGAGCCAGCCCTCGGCCAGCGGCGGGCTGTGCAGCAGCATCTGGTACAGGTGCAGCACGCTGCCGCGCTCGGCGGTGATGCGCGCGACCAGCGGTTGCAGCGAGGGGTCGTCGAGGCTGGCGTAGGGCAGGCGGGCCATGGGGATTCTCGTGGCGGGGTGGACAGGGGCAATCGCCCTGGCGCGCGGCTCAGCGCGAGCCGGTCCCGAACAGGCGCGCGCGCTCGTCGTCGGGCGGGTGGGTGGCCAGGCCGAAGTTCGGCATGTCCTGGCCGCGCTCCGGGTAGCGCTGCTTGAGCGCTGCGAAGAAGGCCACCATGCCGCGCGCGTCCACGCCGGCGGCGCGCATGATCCGCAGCGCTTCGTCGTCGGCCTCGCGCTCGAAGGCGCGTGAGTAGCCAGCCTGAATCAGCAGGGCAGGTGCGGCAGCCAGCACGCTCGAGTAGTCGCCGATCCACCACCCCAGCAGCGCGGCAGTGCTCGACGAAGCGAGGAGGTTGCGCAGCCCGTGCTCGCCCTTCACGTGGCCCACCTCGTGCGCCAGCACGCCCAGCACCCCCGGATGAAAGCCCTCGCCCTGGGCCGGCAGCAGCGCGAGCAGGGCGTCGGAAATCACGATCTGGCCGCCCGGCAGCGCGAAGGCGTTCGGGCCCATCCAGCCGGGCAGGCCGTGGATATCGACCTGCACCCGCGGCCGCTTGCCGTCCGGGTAGGCCGCTGCCAGCATTCGATCGACCTCTGCACGCAGCCGCTCGGTGGTGTCCGGGGGCAGCTTGCTCGGCTGCAGCCAGCCCTGGTTGCGCAGCTGCGTGAGCACCAGCCGGTCGATATGCGCCCGCGCCGCCTGAGGCACCAGGGGTGCGGCGCGCTCGGCCACCCAGGGCACCCCCCACACACCGGCGCCAGCCAGCAGCAGCACGAGGCCCACGGCCGACCACATTGCCGTGCGCCAGCTCGCGGCCCAGCGCACGGCCAGCGGCTCGGCCAGGCCGTGGCGTTGCGCCCAGGCATCCCACGCCGATGCGTCGGGCAGCTCGATGACGCCCCCATCGGGCAGCAGCAGCTGGCGCACGCCGTGGCGCGTGCGCTCGGGCCAGGTCACGCTGCGGCGCGCGTAGCGGCGCTGGCCGCCTGCAGGCAGCGCCACCTGAAGCTCCTCGCCAGCCAGGGACAGCTCCACGGGCTGGCCGAGCGCACGCTGGCCGTCGTACCACCGCGCGGGCAGCACGGCGTCAGGTCCTGGCTCAGAGCCCGACATCGATGCCGAAGAAGTCACCCGACATCTCCCCGCTGCCTGTGCCTGCGGAAGTGCCGGCGCGAGCGAGCCAGGCATCCACGTCGCCGTCCGCCGTGACTTGCACGGCCTGCACCCGCATGCGGGTCTCGTTCACGACGGCAAAGGCACGGTACAGGCCGAGCGTGAGGACGACCAGGACCAGGTTCTTGATCTTCAGCCAGGTGAGGGCACCCACTCGCAGCGCGCTCGAGAAGCGCAGCTGCGCCGACTGCGTGTGGTTCCAGGAACGGTTCTGCAGACCTGCAGTCAGGATGGCCATGAACCAGCACATTGCCAGGCACGTGACCACGAACGAGGCTGGCAGGGCCAGCTTCAGGGCGGCGGACGAGGGCCCGCCCTTGGCCATGGCAAAGCCGGCGGCAAAGATGGCACCTATGCCGAGCGCGTACACCACGCCCACCAGGCCCACCTGCAGCGCCAGCATATAGAAGCCCCGCGCCGGCGCGGTGAAGCGGGCCGCCTCCTGCGCAAAGCAGTAGCCGCCATGCTGGTAGCGCTTGATGCGCCACATGGCCCAGGGCGACATCACCACCAGGAGCAGCATCGACACGCCCAGGTAGGGCAGCATGGCCTGGTTGGCGGCCTTCACGGCCGGCACGTCCTTCATGTCGACTCCCTGCATGAACCACGCGGTGGCCGCCAGCAGAAGCAGGGCCGGGAGGAACATCGGCAGCATCGCGCGGTAGGCGTCACCGATGGTGCCCTCGAAGGACATGCGCAGCCCGCGCCAGCTCGTGTTGCCCAGGCGGAACATGAGCGAGGAGCGCCACAGCGCCGGCCACAGGATGGCCAGCACCACGAAGGCCCCGAGCCCCACCCAGTCCGACACGAAGGACGACAGGCCATAGAGGCCGAAGATGATGAGCATCATCACGTAGCCCCGGAACATCTTCCACGCATCGCCATGGAAGGCCAGCGGCTGCCCGTCGACGAGCGTGTTGGCGTAGAAGTAGCGCAGCCGCCTGGCCTTGGCAAAGGGCAGGTAGAAGCCCAGCGTGACGACGATGAGCAGCAGGTTGACGATCCAGATGCGGAAGTACTCGCTGCCGCTGGCCGTGAAGCGAACGGGCAGGGCGCGTTCCGGGCTGGGCTGCGAGGCTGGCGGATCGGCCGGTGCGAGGTCCGCCGTAGCGGGAGACATCTGTGGATTCATGACAGTCCCTCCTTTGAGTTTTTTCGATTTTGCGGCACGTGCTGCGCCGGGTGCGTGGGGGCTTGCACCGAGGGGGGAAATGCTGCCCGCCGTGCGGAAGGGGTCCGCGGGCCGTGGGACGAACGGCGGGAAGGGCGGCATCGGCAGCATGGGCGCGCGACAGGCGGTGCCGGCCCCACCGGCCTTGCCGCAGGTCAAGGCAGGGCGGGCCGATCGCGTCGATCATCCACCCACGCCCGCGCCGCGGGAGGGGGGAGACGGACATGGACAGGCTCAGGAACAAGGTGATCGCGGTGACGGGTGGTGCGCTGGGCATCGGCCACGCCTGCGTGCAGCGCGCAAGCGACGAGGGCGCGGCGGTGGCGGTGCTCGACGTGCTGGATGCCGAGGGCCAGGCGCTCGTGGCCGCGTTGCGGGCTCAGGGCCGGCGCGCGGCCTACTGGCACTGCGACGTCTCCCGCGAGGCCGAGGTGCAGGCCACGCTCGACGCCGTGGCGGCGCACTTCGGCGCGCTGCACGGGCTGGCGAACAACGCCGGCATCGCGGGTACGAACACGCCGACCCACGAGACCACCGAGGCTGAGTGGGACCGGGTTCAGGCCGTCAACGTCAAGGGCGTCTTCTTCGGCACGAAGCACGCCGTGGGGCACCTGCGGCGTGCGGGGGGCGGCAGCGTGGTGAACCTGTCTTCCATCGCAGGGCTCGTCGGCCTGGCGTCGGTGCCGCCCTACCACGCCTCCAAGGGCGCGGTGCGCCTCATGACGAAGAACGACGCGATGCAGTACGCGCCGGATCGCATCCGCTTCAACTCCGTGCACCCGGCCTACATCTGGACGCCGATGGTCGAGAACCACCTGCGCGCCACGACGAGCGACCTGCAGGCGGCCAAGGCCGCGGCCGCCGCCGCGCACCCGATCGGGCGCATGGGGGAGCCCGACGACATCGCCTGGTGCGTGGTCTACCTGCTCAGCGACGAGTCGTCCTTCGTCACGGGGGCCGAGTTCGTGATCGACGGGGGCTGGACGGCGCGTTAGCGGCAAGCCGCAGGGCAACGCCCGCGCCATGGGCGGACAAACGGCAGGGTCACCGGCCGGAGCCGGACCGCCAGGCGGCGACAATCGAGGCTTCTCCAAGGATGCCTTCAACGCGATGAGCCTGACCGCCACCCACCTCGAGATCCGCCACCACGAGCTGCGCAAGTCGCGGCTGACGATGGTCGACGGCAACCT
>JBIIED010000189.1:0-6960 GCA_044237995.1 Rubrivivax sp.
ATGGGCGGGGAGCAGGCCGCCAGCGTGCTGGCCACCGTCAAGCGCGACGGCATCGAGGCGCGCGGGGGCAGCTGGAGCGGCGACGAGGAGGCCGCCTTCAGGCGCCCGATCCTGGAGCAGTTCGAGTACCAGTCGCACCCCTACTACGCCAGCGCCCGGCTGTGGGACGACGGCGTGATCGATCCGGCCGACACGCGGCGTGTGCTGGCGCTGGGCTTGTCGGCGAGCCTGAACGCGCCGATCCCGGCCAGTCCGCGCTTTGGCGTGTTCCGGATGTGAGCGCAGCCCGGATGGACCACATCCACCTCAGCCCCGAGCGCGAGCTGCTGCGCGAGCAGGTGGCGCGCTTCCTGGCGCGCGAGGTCGAGCCGCACGGCCAGGCCTGGGAGGCGCAGGGCTTCGTGCCACGCGAGGTGCTGCAGCGCATGGGGCAGGCGGGCCTGCTCGGGCTCATGTACGCGCCGGAATTCGGCGGGTCAGGGGCCGATGCGCTCACCAACCTCGTCTTTGCCGAGGCGCTGAGCCAGAGCACCTTCGGCGGCTTCATCGTGACCGTGCTCGTGCACACCGACATGGCCAGCCCCCATCTGCACCACGCCGGCAGCCCGGCGCAGCTGGCGCGCTGGATGCCCGGGATCACCGCGGGGCGCACGATCACGGCGGTGGCCATCACCGAGCCCGGCGCGGGCTCGGACGTGGCGGGCATGCGCACGCGTGCGCGCCGCGACGGTGAACACTGGGTGATCGACGGGAGCAAGCTCTTCATCACCAACGGTGTGCACGCCGACCTGTACTTCGTGGCTGCGCGCACCGGAGAGTCCGCGCGCGACATCTCCATCTTCGCCTTGGAAAAGGGCACGCCCGGCTTCACGGTGGGCCGCCAGCTCGACAAGACCGGCTGGCGCTGCTCGGACACGGCCGAGCTGCACTTCGACGGCGTGCGGGTGCCCGCCGGCCACCTGCTGGGCGAGGAAGGCAAGGGCTTCTACGCCGTGATGAAGAACTTCCAGACCGAGCGCATCGCGCTTGGCGCGATGGCAGTGGGCCACTGCCAGCAGGCGCTGCACCTGGCTCTTGCGCACGTGCGCACGCGCCAGGCCTTTGGCGGCACGTTGTGGGACAAGCAGGCGGTGCGCCAGCGCCTGGCGATGCTCGACGCCAAGACGCGCGCCGCGCGCGCCTACCTCTACCACTGCGCCTGGCGCGTGACGCAGGGGCATGACGTGGTGCAGGACGTGTCGCTGCTCAAGGCGCTCACGGGCGAGCTCGTCAACGAGGTCACGCAGGGCTGCCAGCAGGTGCACGGCGGCATGGGCTTCATGACCGGCACGCCGGTGGAGCGGTTGTGGCGCGACGCGCGCGTGCTGGCCATCGGGGGCGGCGCCACCGAGGTGATGCTCGACGAGGCGGCCAAGCGCTACTGACCACGCAGCCATGACGACCACGCTGGACATCCGAACCGAAGGCCGCGTCGCGCGGGTCTATCTCAACCGTCCTGAGGTGCGCAACGCCTTCAACGACGGCGTCATCGCCGAGCTCACCGAGGCCTTCGCGCGGCTGGGGGCCGATCCGGGCCTGCGCGCCATCGTGCTGGGCGGCCACGGCAAGGCCTTCTGCGCCGGTGCCGACCTCAACTGGATGAAGGCCATGGCCGGCTACGACTGGGAGCAAAACCGTGCCGACGCGCAGCGCCTGGCCGACATGCTGTGGACGGTCTACAGCTGCCCCTTGCCCGTGGTGGGCCGGCTGCAGGGCGACTGCTACGCCGGCGGGATGGGGCTGGCGGCGGCTTGCGACGTGGTCGTGGCCGCCGACGCCGTGCACTTCTGCCTGAGCGAGGCGCGCCTGGGGCTGCTGCCGGCCACGATTTCGCCCTACGTGATCCGCGCCATGGGCCAGCAGCAGGCGCGGCGCTACTTCGTCACCGCCGAGCGCTTCAGCGCCGCGCAAGCCCGCGAGATGGGCTTCGTGCACGCCTGCGTGGGCAGCGAGGCGCTCGACGCCACGGTGGACGCCATCGTCGAGGCGCTCGTGGCCAACGGGCCCTCGGCCGTCAAGGCCTGCAAGCGCCTGGTGCAGGACGTGGCCGGGCGCGACCTCGCGCCCGATCTGCGCGCCGAGACGGCGCGGCGCATCGCCGACATCCGAGCCAGCGACGAGGGTCGCGAGGGCGTGCAGGCCTTCCTGCAGCGGCGCGAGCCGGCCTGGCGCGCGTGAGGGACCGCAGGAGGGCCGCATGTTCGACAAGATCCTGATTGCCAACCGCGGGGAGATCGCCTGCCGCGTGGCGGCCACGGCGCGCCGCCTCGGCGTGCGCACGGTGGCCGTGTACTCCGACGCCGACGCCCAGGCGCGGCACGTTCAGGTCTGCGACGAGGCCGTGCACGTGGGCGGCGTGGCCGCGCGCGACAGCTACCTGCGCTGGGAGCGCATCCTGGAGGCCGCGCGCGGCACCGGCGCGCAGGCCATCCACCCCGGCTACGGGTTCCTGTCGGAAAACGAGGACTTTGCGCAGGCATGCGCCGACGCGGGCCTCGTCTTCATCGGGCCGCCGCCCTCGGCCATCCGCGACATGGGCAGCAAGGCCGCGGCCAAGACGCTCATGGAGCGTGCCGGCGTGCCGCTCGTGCCCGGTTACCACGGCGCGGACAACGACCCGGCGCTGCTGGCGCGCGAGGCCGATCGCATCGGCTACCCGGTGCTCATCAAGGCGAGCGCGGGCGGCGGCGGGCGCGGGATGCGCCGCGTGGAGCGCGCCGAGGACTTCGCCGCGGCGCTGGCGAGCTGCCAGCGCGAGGCCAAGGCGAGCTTCGGCGACGACCACGTGCTCGTGGAGCGCTATGTCACGCGGCCGCGCCACATCGAGATCCAGGTCTTTGCCGATGCGCACGGGCAGGCGGTGCATCTCTTCGAGCGCGACTGCTCGGTGCAGCGGCGCCACCAGAAGGTGCTCGAGGAAGCGCCCGCACCAGGCATGACCGACGAGCGCCGCGCCCAGATGGGCGCTGCCGCCGTGGCCGCTGCGCGTGCCGTGGGCTACGTGGGCGCGGGCACGGTGGAGTTCATCGCCGAGCAGGACGGACGCTTCTACTTCATGGAGATGAACACGCGGCTGCAGGTCGAGCACCCGGTGACGGAGGCCGTCACGGGGCTGGACCTCGTCGAGTGGCAGCTGCGCGTGGCCGCCGGTGAGCCCTTGCCGCTGCCGCAGCAGGCGCTTTCGATCCGCGGGCATGCGATCGAGGCGCGCATCTGCGCCGAAAACCCGCAGGCCAGCTTCCTGCCTGCCACGGGCACGCTCGAGGTGGTGCGCTGGCCGGCACACGTGGCCTTCGCGCGCAACGCCGCAGGCGAGCCGCAGCAGGCGCCCGCTGCCGTGCGCATCGATGCGGGCTTCGGGGAGGGCGACGCGATCAGCCCCTACTACGACTCGATGGTGGCCAAGCTCATCGTCTGGGGTGAGGACCGTGCGCAGGCCCTGGCGCGGCTGCGCGCCGCGCTGGCCCGCACGCGGCTCGTCGGCCTGCAGACGAACGTCGCCTTCTTGCACCGGGTGGCGTGCACGCGTGCCTTCTCCGAGGCCGATCTGGACACCGCACTCATCGAGCGCGAGCACCAGGCGCTCTTCGAGGCGCCGGGCTTGCCGCTGCGCTGGGCCGTGGCTGGCGTGCTCGCGCACAGGCTCGAGCAGGAGCGGGCGCAGCAAGGCAGCGACCCCTGGAGCCGGCGCGACGGCTGGCGCCTGAGCGCAGGCGCGCGCCGCCGCCTGGATCTCGAAGTCGACGGCGTGCACCACCCGGTGCGCGTGGAGCGCAGCCACGAAGGCGGCTGCACGGTCGAGCTTGGCGACGAGCGGCTGGTGCTGTCGGTGGCCGCGCGTGGGCCCGACAGCTTCGACATCACCCTCGGCGGCGAGCGCCGCGTGCTCGATGTGCACGCGGATGGCGGCCGCTATGCGGTGTTCTCGCACGCCGAGCGCGCGGAGGTGGTGCACGTCGACCTGCTGGCTCAAGCGGCAGACGCCGCGGTGGAGGGCCGGCTGAGCGCGCCCATGCCGGGCAAGGTGCTGTCGATCGCGGTGGCGGCGGGGCAGGCGGTGCGCCGCGGCCAGGCGCTGGCCGTGATGGAGGCCATGAAGATGGAGCACACGATCCATGCCCCGCGCGACGGTGTGGTGCAGGAGCTCCTCGTGGCCGTGGGCGAACAGGTGCCCGAAGGGGCGGAGCTGCTGCGGCTGCAGCCCTGAGGGCTGGCGCGACGAGACGAAAGGACGAAGATGGGCTTGCCCGAACGGGTGACGATCGTGGACGTAGGGCCGCGCGACGGCCTGCAGAACGAGGCCGCGCCGGTTTCCACCGGCGACAAGGTGGCGCTCGTGCACGCCCTGCAGGAAGCAGGCCTGCGCGAGATCGAGGTGACGAGCTTCGTGAGCCCGAAGTGGGTGCCGCAGATGGCTGACAACGCGGCTGTGATGGCCGGTATCGCGCGCCGCAGCGGCGTGCGCTACTCGGTGCTCACGCCCAACCTCAAGGGCCTGGAAGGGGCGCTGCCCACCCGGCCCGACGAGATCGTCGTCTTCGCCGCCGCGAGCGAGGCCTTCAGCCGGCGCAACATCAACTGCAGCATCGCCGAGAGCATCGAGCGCTTCGAGCCGGTCGTGCAGGCAGCGCGCGCGCACGGCATCAAGGTGCGCGGCGCGATCTCGTGCGCGGTCGGATGCCCCTACCAAGGGGAAGTCACGGCGCAGGAGGTGGAGCGGGTGGTGCGCCTGATGAAGGAACTCGGCGTGCAGCACTGCGGCGTGGCCGACACCATCGGCGTGGGCACGCCCCGGCGGGTGCAGGTGGCGATGGAGCAGGCGTTGCGGCACTTTCCGCTGCAGGAGGTCTCGGGCCACTTCCACGACACCTACGGGCAGGCACTGGCCAACATCTACGCCTGCCTGGAGATCGGCATTCACCACTTCGACACGAGCGTGGCGGGCCTGGGCGGCTGCCCCTACGCCAAGGGTGCCACCGGCAACGTGGCCACCGAGGACGTGGTCTTCATGCTCGACGGCCTGGGCGTGCAGACCGGCATCGACCTCGATCGCCTGGTGGACGCGGGCGCGGCCATCACGCGCGTGCTCGGCCGGCCCCCGGTCTCGCGCGTGGCGCGCGCGATCCTGGCGCGCCGGGCGACGGCCCAGGCCTCGAGCTGAAGGAGCCGGCCGCCATGAGCGTACCCTCGCCCTGCCGCAACGTCTGTCGCATGCATGCCCCCACGGGCTGGTGCGAGGGTTGCGCGCGCACGATCCAGGAGATCGCCGCCTGGGGGACGCTGGCCGACGACGCGCGGCTGCGCGTCTGGAAACTGCTGCCCGAGCGCCGCGCGCGGCTGCAGGCTGCGCTCGCAGCAGACGCGTCTCACGATTCAGGGCCAGCCGGACCCGTGCAATGAAGTTCCTCACCTTCTGGTTCGACCCCATCTCGCCCTATGCGTACCTGGCCTTCGAGCGGCTGCCCGAGGCGCTGGCCGGCATCAGCCACGCCGTCGAGTACCGCCCGGTGCTCTTTGCCGGGTTGCTCCAGCATTTCGGCCACAAGGGGCCGGCGGAGATCGCCCCGAAGCGGCTGTGGACCTACCGCGACATCACCTGGCGCGCGCACATGCAGGGCACGGCGCTCGAGCTGCCGCAGCGCCACCCCTTCAACCCGTTGCCGCTGCTGCGCCTGGCGCTGGCCTGCGCCGCGGCGGGCGAGACCCCCAACCGGCGCGTCGTCGAGGCGGTGATGCGCCACGCCTGGGTTGGCGGCGCCGACGCGGAGGATCCGGCGCGGCTGGCCGAGCTCGAGCGCAGCCTGTCGCCCGTGCGCGACCCGCGCGGGCCGCAGGTGAAGGACGAACTGCGCGCCTGGACGTTGCGCGCGGCGCAGGAGGGCGTGTTCGGCGTGCCCACCTTCGAGGTCGACGGCCGGCACTTCTGGGGCGACGATGCCCTGCCGATGCTGGCGGCCGCCCTGCGCGGGGACACCTTCTTCGACAGCGCGGCCTGGCAGGCCGCCGGCGCCCCGCGCGAGGGCGTGCAGCGCGTGCCGCCGGGCTGACCCGCGTTTCGTTTCAGGGCCCGGGAGCCGTCTCCCGCCTGACGTCGGCCTCGAAGTCGGCGCGCCCCATCGTCGCCAGCCCCGGGTAGGTGGCCTCGAAGTCGGTCACGATCTGCGCCAGTGGCAGGTCGTCGAAGGTTCCACGCTGGCGCACGTACTCCATGTGGCGGTTGCCGGCGCGGTCGTAGGGGTGGTAGAGCGAATCGCCCTGTCCGTCCCAGTCCAGCGGCAGCAGCCCGAAGCGCTCGCACAGCGAGAGGTTGAAGGCCGGGGTGCACTTGCGCCACGCGCCGTCGAGCCACATCTCCACGTAGCCGTGCCAGATGAAGAGGTCGGTCTTGATGGTCTGGCGCAGCCGTTCGGTGCTCAGGTGGTTGCGCACGTCGGCAAAGCCCAGGCGGGCGGGGATGCCGGCGGCGCGCGCCACGGCAGCCAGCAGCGCGCCCTTGGTCACGCACCAGCCCGTGCCGAGCTCCAGCACCGTGCTTGCGCGCATGCCCCGCGC
Organism: Rubrivivax sp.; assembly: GCA_044237995.1. Lineage (GTDB taxonomy): Bacteria > Pseudomonadota > Gammaproteobacteria > Burkholderiales > Burkholderiaceae_C > Rubrivivax. Next base: position 6,592 of record JBIIED010000189.1, read on the forward strand.
GGAGAGGTCGATGCGATAGGGGTCGTAGCGAAAGCCGTCGCGCACCGCCAGGTACAGGGCCACGGCGCGGCTGCGCGCATCGTCGCCCACCGCGTGGGTGTGCGCGAAGGCGACAACGGCGGGATGGTCGCTGTCGAGCTGCGGGGTAGGTGCCAGGGTTGCCGGGTTCGGGTCCATCGGGTCGGGTGGCAGGGTGGGGCGGCCGGGACTGCCACGGGGCGCATGGTTCTGGCCCGGTGGCCGCGGTGGCCGCGGTGGCCGCGGTTGCCGCCCGCTGCCGCTTGAGCCCACGCAACCCCGCGCCCCGACCGCATCCTATCGTGCCGCATGAGCGCCTCCGGCAGCCCCGACCCGCAGCCTGCCGCACGT
>JBIIED010000190.1:0-6922 GCA_044237995.1 Rubrivivax sp.
CCCCGGTGCGGACGAGCCGGCCAGGGTCCAGGCCGGGCTGCCCGTCGAGGTCGTCGTGCTGTCGATGGGCAACCCGCACGCCGTGCTGCGCGTGGACGACGTGGACACCGCGCCCGTGCTGCAGCTTGGCCCGCTCGTGGAGCGCCACGTGCGCTTTGCGGCGCGCGTGAACGCCGGCTTCCTGCAGGTGGTGTCGCGCGCGCAGGTGCGGCTGCGCGTCTTCGAGCGCGGCGCTGGCGAGACGCTGGCCTGCGGCACCGGTGCGTGTGCCGCCGTGGTGGCCGGCATCCGGCTGGGCTGGCTCGACGCGCAGGTGGACGTGCACACCCGCGGCGGGCTCCTCACGATCGAGTGGGCGGGCGGCGCCGGTACGCCCGAGGCCCTGCGCGCGAGCGTGCTCATGAGCGGCCCGGCCGCTTTCGTCTTCGAAGGAGAGACCGAACTGTGACTTCCCCCGATTCCGGCGCCGTGCAAGGCATCACCGAGCACGACATCGCGCAGTACCTGGCCAACAACCCCGCCTTCTTCGAGCGCCACGCCGAGCTGCTCGCCTCGATCCAGCTCGCCAGCCCCCATGGGCCGCGTGCCGTGTCGCTGCAGGAGCGCCAGATGCAGATGCTGCGCGAGCGCATCCGTGGCCTGGAGCAGAAGATCGTCGAGATGATCCGCCACGGGCAGGAGAACGTGACGCTGGCCGAGCGGCTGCACCGCTGGACACGCGCGCTGCTGCTCACGGCCGAGCCGGCCGCGCTGCCCGCCGTGCTGCTGGAGGCGCTGCAGCACGAGTTCATGATCCCGCAGGCGGCGCTGCGCCTGTGGGGGGTGGACGCCGCGCACGAAAGCGCAACCTTCACCCAGGGCGTGAGCGCGGAGGTCAGGAGCTTTGCCTCGAGCCTGGCCACGCCCTACTGCGGCCTCAACGGCGGCTTCGAGGCGGCGCGCTGGCTGCAGCAGCCCGCCACCGTGATGTCGCTGGCCATGATCCCGCTGCGCGACGAGGGTGGGGCCACCAGCGGGCTGCTCGTGCTGGGCTCGCCCGACCCCACGCGCTACAGCGCCGAGATGGGCACCGAGTTCCTCGTGCGCATCGGCGAGGTGTCCAACGCCGCGCTGTCGCGGCTGCACAGCCACTGACCGGGCCCCTGCGTGGAGCGTGCCGAGCCGATGCGGCTCTCGCCCGAGCTCGAGGCCTTCTTGCAGCACCTCGTGGTGGAGCGACGGCTGGCCGCGCGCACGGTGGCCATGTACCGCGAGGCGCTTGCCCGGCTCGAGGCCTCGGCGCACGGGCAGGCCACCGCGCTCAGGAGCATGAAGGCGCACCATGTGCGGCGCTTCATCGGTGAGCTGCGCGAGCGCGGCCTGGGCCCGCGCAGCATCGCCATCGCGCTGGCCGCCGCACGCGGGCTCTACCGCTGGTGGGGCCGCAACGGCGAGGTCTCGGCCAACCCGGTGGAGGGCATCCGTGCGCCGCGCGCGCCCAAGCCGCTGCCCAAGGCGCTTTCGGTGGAGCAGGCGCAGGCCCTGGCCAACGGCCCGACGCCGCGTGAGCAGGACGATCCCCGGCTGCGCGCGCGCGACCACTGCATCGTCGAGCTCCTGTATGGCTGCGGCCTGCGCGTGGGCGAGCTCACCGGGCTGGATGTGCAGCCCGGGGCGAAGGCCGCTGGATGGATCGATGTGGCCGACGCCACGGCACACGTGCTCGGCAAGGGCTCGCGCCGGCGCAGCGTGCCCGTGGGAGGCCCTGCGCTGCAGGCGCTGCAGGCGTGGCTGGCAGTGCGCCCGGAGCTCGTGCGTGGCGAGGAGCCGGCCCTTTTCGTCTCGCGCCGCGGCACGCGGCTCACGGCCAGCCAGGTGCGTTCACGCCTGCGCAGCCTGGCGCTGCGTTCAGGGCTGCCCACCCACGTGCACCCGCACATGCTGCGCCACAGCTTCGCCAGCCACCTGCTGCAGTCCAGCGGCGATCTGCGGGCCGTGCAGGAGCTGCTCGGGCACGCGAACATCACCACCACGCAGGTCTACACCAAGCTCGACTTCCAGCACCTGGCGCGCGTGTACGACGCTGCGCACCCGCGCGCCAGGCGGCTCGACACGCACGGCCCGGCGCAGGCGGACGACCCCGGCACCTGACGGCGCGCGAGGCCCGGGTTCGGGCGCTCAGCGCAGTGTGCGCAGCGATGTGTCCGCGCCGGCCCACACCCGATCGAGCTCGCGCTCGCGCAAGGCCACCTGCTCGGACAGCTTCTGGGCGCGCGCCGCCTGTGCGAGGCCACGCAGGGCCCAGCCGCTGTCGGGGCGTTCGAGCAGTTCCTCGCGGAACACCTCCTCGGCTTCCTGGCCCTTGCCCGCACGCAGCAGCAACTCGCCCAGCGCCACCCGCATGCCCGCACCGAGCATTGCAGGCTCGGCGCTGTCGAATGGGGCGGCTGCGCGCAGCGTGCGCCGCAGGTGAGCCTCGGCTACCGACCACCGGCCTTCGCCGGCGGCCACCTCCGCTTCGAGGCGGCCCGCCAAGACCTCGGCCGTGCCCCGGAGTATCCAGCGCCCCCGTGGCGTGGAGGCGGCCTGGTCGCTGCGCAGCCGCGGCAGCGCCTCTTCGAGGGCGGCGAGTTCCGCCTTGGCCTGCGGCAGTCGGCCCAGGCGCGCGTGCGCGAGGCCGCGCGCGCTGTGCGTGACGGCCAGCGCCACGCCCTGGCCCGCGGGCGCCGGTTCGCGCAGCACCTCCTCCCAGCGCTCCAGCCGAGCCAGGGTGAGCAGCGGCAGGCTGCGCACGTACTCGTCGTAGGGGTCCTTGCCCGCTCCGAAGAGCCCGGCATTGCGGCGCGCGGCCGCCAGCGCCTGATCCCCCTGCCCAGCCATCAGGGCGGCAAACCACAGGAAGTGCTGGTTGTGGTACCGCCAGTCGTCTGCAGGTTCGAAGCCCTGGGTGCGGGCGCGGTCGTGGTAGGCCCGTTCGGCCTGCAGCGCCTGCTCGTTGGCGCGCATGGCCTCGGCATAGCGACCCAGGTGCGCATAGGTGTGCGAGGGCATGTGCACGAGGTGCGGCGCTCCCGGGGCGAGCCGGCCGATGCGCTCGGCGGCGGGCAGTGCGCGCGCGGCCACGCTCGGATGGTCCATCACGTGGATCAGGTAGTGGTTCAGGCCCAGGTGCTCGGGGCGAACCTGCAGCGCGCGCTCCAGCCGCGTGGCCAGCTCCTGCAACTCCGCGGGCGGTGCGGCACCCGGCCGCGAGGGCCACTCGAGCCTCGGGTGCGCGACCATCGTGGCTTCAGCCCACAAGGTCACGATGTCGGCATCGTCCGGGTAGGCCGCGAGCATCGCTTCCAGGCGTTGGGCGTAGGCGAGGTCCAGCGGGCGCGAGCGCCCGTCACTGGCACCGGACTTCCCGCACACGGCGGCCGCCAGAGGGGCGGTCTCGCGTTGCTGGCTGGCATGGGCGTAGCGCACCGCCAGCGCCGCAATCAGCTCGCGCTCGCGCGGCGTGGCAGCCGGTGCGTGCCGCACCGCCACATCCAGATGCTGCGTGGCCGCCTTCAGCTTGTCCCGGGCTTTCTCGTTGATGTTCGGCCCGAGCTGCCAGGCCACGCCCCAGGCACACATCGCGCAGGTGGGGTCGGCCGCCAGGGCGGCCTTGAAGCTGCGCACGGCCTCGTCGTGGTTGAACGCCCACGCGAGCGCCATGCCTTGTTCGAACAGGCGCCGGGCCTGCACCACGGAGGTGGTGATCCGCGCCTCGTGCGCGCCGAAGCCCTCCAGGAGCGGCGCGCGCGCCGCGCGGTCTGGCTCGAACGCCACGCTTGCGCAAGCGGCAGCGAGCACGGCTACCGAAGCCGCAGCGACGCGGCCCAGGTGGTGTCGGACCCTCTTCATGTTGTCCTCCCTCGATCCGTCGACGACCTCGGGAAATCGTAGGGCGACGTTGGCGACAATCCGATCCATGAAAACCATCACCCTGCAGCCCGGCAAGGAACGCTCGCTGCTTCGCCGCCACCCCTGGGTGTTCGAAGGCAGCATCGCGCGCGGCCGGGCGGACGCCGGCGAGACGGTACGCGTGGAGGCCGCCGACGGCCGCTTCCTGTGCTGGGGCGCGTACAGCCCGAGCTCGATGATCCGCGTGCGCGCCTGGACCTTCGACGAAGCCGAACGCGTGGACCACGCCTTCTTCAAGCGCCGCGTGGCGCGCGCACTCGCGCTGCGTGCGCGGCTGGCGCCCGAGAGCGACGGCGTGCGCCTGGTGCACGGCGAGGCCGATGGCCTGCCCGGCCTCATCGTCGACCGCTATGGCGAGGTGCTGAGCGCACAGTTTCTGAGCGCGGGCATGGAGCGCTGGCGCGAGGCGCTGGCCGACATCCTCGTGGCAGCCAGCGGCTGCACCCAGCTCTTCGAGCGCTCGGACTCCGGCGTGCGTGCGCTGGAGGGGCTGGAGCCGCGCACGGGGTGGTTGCGCGGCGGGGCAGGGCAGGCCGGCCAGGCCCCCGCGGCACCTGCCCCCACCGAAGTCACCATCCGCGAGCACGGCTGGCGCCTGAGCCTGGATGTGGCCAGCGGCCACAAGACGGGCTTCTACCTCGACCAGCGCGACAACCGCGCCGCCTTTGCGCGCTGGGTGCGCCAGTTCGGGCTGAAGCGCGTGCTCAACTGCTACTGCTACACGGGCGGCTTCTCGGTGGCGGCACTCGCCGGCGGGGCCGAGCACGTCACGGGCGTGGATTCCTCGGCCCCCGCGCTCGAGCGCGCGAGTGCGCATGTGGTGCTCAACGGCTTCGACCCCGCGTGCCACACGGCGGTGGACGCCGACGTCAACGCCTTCCTGCGCGAGCAGCTGCAGGCCGGCGCGAGCTTCGACGCCATCGTGCTGGACCCGCCCAAGTTCGCCCCCACCGCCAGCCACGCCGAGCGCGCGGCGCGCGCCTACAAGGACATCAACCGCCTGGCACTCAAGCTGCTCGCCCCGGGCGGGCTGCTGCTCACCTTCTCGTGCTCGGGCGGCGTGGGCGCGGAGCTCTTCCACAAGATTGTGGCCGGTGCCGCCGCCGATGCGGCCGTGGACGGCGCCATCCTCGCACGGCTGGAAGGCGCGCCGGATCACCCGACCACGCTCGTGTTTCCCGAGGGTGAGTACCTGAAGGGGTTGGCGATCCTGAAGGCGTGAGCCCGGCGCCGCTTTCCATGCAACGTCCCTCGCTTCGGTCGCGTCTGGTCGCCCTCACCGGCACCGCTGGCCACCTGCTCGCGCTGCTCGGCGCGGTGGACCCGCTGGAAGGCTCGGTGGTGGTGGTGATCGGCTGTGCGCTCGTCGCGCTGCATGCCTGGCTCACCGGGGTGCCGCGCGCGCTGCTGGCCTACCGCACGGCCGTGGCGGTGATGGCGGGCTTGGGCGTGGCGGCGCTGTGGGGCATCTCGGCGCTGGGCGGCTTCGGGGGCGCGCAGGGCGTGGCCGGAGCCTGGGCGCTGTTCGTGCTGCCGTACCCGGCCGCGATCGTGGCGCTCTTCAGCGGCCCGGCTGCGCCGCGCTGGGTGGCCTGGGGCGGCTGCGCAGTGGGGGCGGGCTACGTGGCGATTGCTGCCGTGATCGTGCTGCGCCCGCCGCCGCACGGGGGCAACCCGGTCGACACCGCCGCGCTGGTGGGCAGCCTCGGGCTGGCCTTGCTGGCGGCGTGCGCGGCGCGCATGGCGTGGCGGAAGCGTGGCTGAGTCGGGGCGTGCTCAAGGCAGGAAGACGTCAGCCGGCACGGAGAACCGCTTGGCAAGCTGCGCAATCTGGCGTGCGTTGAGCGGGCGCTTGCCCGACAGCACTTCGCTGACCACCCCTTGCGACCCCACCTCCGGCAGATCCCCCTGGCGCAACCCGTGTTCCTGCATCAGGCTGGCCAGCGCTGATGCCGGCGTACTCGTGTCCAGCCATGGGTGGACGCGGTCCTCGTAGGCCCGGATACGCTCGCCAGCCACCGCCACCAGGCCCCAGAGCGGGTGCGCGTCATCACCCTGGGTGGCCTCCACGAGCCGGTCGACCACCGCCAGCGCCCGCCCGTACTCGGTTTCGTCGGCAATCGGCGTGCCCAGGCCGAGCTGCTCGTGCAGGGCCACCCAGTGCGCGGCCACATCCTTGAGGTTCATCTCCAGGCCCCCTTGTCATATTCGCCGTGCGTGAGCACCGCCTTGACCCACACGATGCCCGGCTGAAAGGCGATGGCAGCCACCAGCCGATACTTGTTGCCGCCGATGTTGAAGACATAGCGCGGCCCGACCTTGTCAACCGCGGCGAAAGTCTCCCGTAGCGCCGCGAAGCTGCGGAAGTCTCCCCTCTCGATGAGCCGCCTCCACGCTTGTAGTGCGGCCTCCGCGTCGGGGTGCACGGCCGCGAACTCGCGCAGCGGCTTGTTCGAGATGAGCTTCATCGACACGACCAGAATATATCTCAAGTTGAGATGTATGGAGGTCGGCTCAATGGGTATCGACGTCGGGGTGTTGCAGCGCGCCCCCTATTCGCGCCAACCGGCTTGATGCCACGCCACTCAGCTCAAGGCAACACCACCGCCGTCCCGAATTTCGCTCGCTTGATCGCGAAGTAGGTCTTCACATTCCGCACGTTCGCGTCCTGTGTGAAGAGCCGCTGCGCGAGCGAGTGATAGCCGGCCATGTCGCGCGCGTGCACCACGAGCACGAAGTCCGGCCCGGGCGAGACGCGCCAGCACTGCTGCACCGCGGGCTCGGCCACGGCGCGGGCCTCGAAGGCGTCCAGGTGCTCGGCGCCCTGCCGGTCGAGCGTGACTTCCACCAGCGCTGACAGCCCCACGCCCACCGCCTGCGGCGAGACGATGGCCACCGTGCGCTCGATGACCCCGGCCTCCTCCAGGCGCCGCACCCGGCGCAGCGCGGTGGCGGGCGAGACGCCCGCGGCCTCGGCCAGGGCCTGGTTGGA
>JBIIED010000191.1:0-6917 GCA_044237995.1 Rubrivivax sp.
CGCTGCCATCCGCGCGCGCTGCGCGGCCATCACGGCTGCTGTCGAGCAGGGGCGCTCGGGCTGGTTCAAGCTCGACCGCAGCCGGCTGCCCGAGGTCGCGCGCCGCGTGGCTGCGCTCATGCGCGAGCGCTTCCCCGACCTGCGCATCCCGTACCACAGCCGCTGGCGCCACTTCGAGGCCGGCGGCGTGGACCGCAAGGCCGAGCTCGACTCCCTGCTGGCCGGGCGCGACGCCGCTCAGGTGGCGCGGGCGCACATCGACCTGACGGTGGTGAGCGTGCTGCTCGATGCCGGGGCCGGGCCGCAGTGGCGCTACCGCGAGGACGCCGGGCCGATCGATGCGCTGGCGCTGCCGGTGCACCGCCAGCAAGGCGACGAACTGCTGGCGATGCTGGGCCAGGCCAGCGGAAGTGGTGCGGGTGAAGGCCAAGGACCGGCGCTGGACGCACCCGAGGCGGCCGATGCTGCGCCGGCGACCGGCACCGGCACCACCGCCACCGGCAGCACCTACTCCCGCTCCGAGGGCCTGGCGGTGGCGAGCTTTCGGGGCTTCCTGGCGGGTGTCTTCTCCGACCGGCCCGACGACCCGCTGCGGGTGGACGCGCGCGCGCTCAAGCGTCTGGACGCGGCGGCGCTGCGGGCCCTCTTCCAGGTCGGGCCTTCGAACCCGATGGTCGGGCTGGAGGGACGCGCGGCGCTGCTGGCGCAGCTCGGCGAGGTGCTCGAGCAGCAGGCCGCCGCCCATGGGGGCGAAGCCCGGCCGGGGCGGCTGTACGACGCGCTCGTGGCGGCGTCGGCGGCCGACCCCGCCACGCCCGGCGACGTGCCCACGGTGGCTGCGGCCGCCGTGCTGGGCACGCTGCTGCGCGACTACGCGCCGATCTGGCGCAGCGGCAGCCGTGTGCTGGGCCTGCCGGCGGGTGATGTCTGGCCCCACCCCTGGGCCGGGGCGGCCTGCGGGCCTGTGCCCGAGGACGGCGGCTTCCCGCCTGCCGACCACGCCACCGCCGGCTGGGTGCCCTTCCACAAGCTCAGCCAGTGGCTGACCTACTCGCTGCTCGAGCCGCTGGGCTGGGCCGGCCTGCCCGTGGTCGGGCTCGAGGCGCTCACCGGGCTGCCGGAGTACCGCAACGGCGGCCTGCTTCTGGACGCCGGGGTCATCGTGCCGCGCGCGGCGTCGGACCTCTCACGCACCTGGAAGCCCTCCGACGAGTTCGTCGTCGAGTGGCGTGCCCTGACCGTGACCCTGCTCGACGAGGTGGCGGCTGGTGTGCGCGCTGAGCTGGGCGTGAGCGAGCAGGCGCTGCCGCTGGCCTGCGTGCTCGAAGGCGGCACCTGGGCCGCCGGGCGCGAGATCGCGCGCGAGCTGCGTGGCGGGGCGCCTCCGTTGACGATCGAAAGCGACGGCACCGTCTTCTGAGGGTCCGCTCGCGGGCCGTGCGCCCGGCCCGTCAACGCAACGGCCGGCGGGCTCAGCGCTGGGCGCTTCCTCGCCCCTGGCGCGGCCGCGCGCGGCGAGCCGGGGCCTGCACTGGCGCACCGGATGCCGCGGCCGGGCCCTGGGCAGAGCCTTGGCCTGTGGCTTGACCGGCGCCTTCACCAGGCCCCTGGCCCGACGCGTGCGTGGGCTCCTCCCCCGGGCCCTGCTCGGCCAGCCAGGCCTTGAGCAGCGTGTAGGTGACTGCCAGCAGCACCGGCCCGGCGAAGATGCCCACCAGGCCGAAGCCCATCAGGCCCCCGATGACGCCTGCAAAGATCAGGAGCAGCGGCAGGTCCGCGCCGCGGCGGATGAGCGCCGGGCGCAGCACGTTGTCGAGCGTGCCCACCACCGCCGACCACGCCAGCAGCCCCACGGCCCAGCCCGTCTGGCCTGACCACCACAGCCAGCCGCAGGCCACGAGCAGCACGGGCACGGGCCCGATCTGCGCGATGCACAGCACGAGCATCAGCGCCGTGAGCGGCCCGGCAAAGGGCACCCCGGCCAGCGCCAGGCCCAGGCCCCCGAGCACCGACTGCACGATCGCCGTGACGCCCACGCCGAGCGCCACGCCGCGGATTGCCTGCCCGGCCAGCACAACCGCCGCCTCGCCGCGGGCGCCGCCCAGGCGCGCCCCCAGGCGCAGCATCGTGGCGGCCGCCACCTCGCCTTGCGCGTACAGCAGCGCCGCAATGACCACCATCAGCAGCAGCTGCAGCCCGAGCATCCCGAGGGTGCCGAGCTGCCCGGCCAGCACCGTGGCCGCGCGCCCGGCGTAGGGCGCGGCGCTCTTGAGCAAGGGCCCGAGCCCCGCCTCCACCAGCCGCGCCCAGGCCTCCACGAGCTTGGGGCCCGCCACCGGCACCTGCGCGAGCCACTCGGGGATCTTCTCCGGGCGCAGCTGCGTGAGCGCGCGCACCGCCTCGACGATCTCGGCCATGTGCTGCACGAGCGTGGCGATCGCCAGGCCCAGCGGCAGCGCCACCAGCGCCACGAGCCCGAGCGTCATCACCGTCACCGCCCAGCCGCGCCGCCCGCCCAGCCGGCGCTCCAGGCTGAGCATCAGCGGCCAGGTGGCCACGACGAGCAGGGTGGCCCAGACTCCCGCGCCCACGAAGGGCAGCAGCGTCCACAAGGTGCCCGCGATCAGCAGGCCGATCACCACCAGGCTCAGTGCGTGGCGCAGCAGGTCGGGGCGAGGTGCATCCATGCGGGCGGCACTATATGCTCTGGGCCGCAAGCCTGCGCGGGGATCGTGCATGCCCGCGCGCAGAAAGCCACCCACGCATGTGCGCCCTCACGCGCGCCCGAGGCCGGGCCCGTGCGACGCGCCAGCCAACGAGGACCCCCGATGACCGCAGCCACCTCTCCCAACCCGAGCGCCGTTCACGTCGTCTCGCACCCGCTCGTGCAGCACAAGCTCACGCTGATGCGCGAGAAGGACCGCAGCACGAGCAGCTTCAGGCGCCTCATGCACGAGGTGAGCATGCTCATGGCCTACGAGGTCACGCGGGACATGCCGGTGCAGATGGTGGAGATCGAGACGCCGCTGGAGCGCACGATGGCCCCCGTCATCGATGGCAAGAAGACGGTGTTCGTGGCGATCCTGCGCGCCGGCGTGGGCTTCCTGGACGGCATGCTCGAGGTCGTGCCCAGCGCGCGCGTGGGTCACGTGGGCCTGTACCGCGACCCCAAGACGCTCGTGGCGGTGGAGTACTACTTCAAGATGCCCCACGACATGCACGAGCGCGACGCGATCGTGCTCGACCCGATGCTGGCCACCGGCAACTCGGCGGTGGCGGCGGTGGAGCGACTCAAGGAGACGCGTCCGAAGTCGATCCGCTTCGTGTGCCTGCTGGCCGCGCCCGAGGGGTTGGCCAACTTCCACGCCCACCACCCGGACGTGCCCGTCTACACCGCGTCCATCGACCGCCAGCTCAACGACCACGGCTACATCATGCCCGGCCTCGGCGACGCGGGCGACCGCATCTTCGGCACCAAGTGACGCCTCGGGAGAGCACCGTGGACCTGCTCGTTCGAAACGCCGCGCTGCCCGACGGGCGGCGCCGCATCGATCTGCTGGTGCAGGCCGGGCGCATTGCCGCCGTCGGCCCCGCACTGGCGGCCCCCGAGGGCGTGCCGCAGCTCGATGCACAGGGCTTCCTGCTGAGCCCGCCCTTCGTCGACGCGCACTTCCACATGGATGCGACGCTGAGCTACGGGCTGCCCCGCGTCAACGACAGCGGCACGCTGCTCGAAGGCATCGCGCTGTGGGGCGAACTCAAGCCGCATCTGACCCAGGAAGCGGTGGTGGAGCGAGCGCTCGCTTACTGTGATTGGGCTGTGGCACGTGGACTGCTGGCCATCCGCTCACACGTGGATGTGTGCGACGAGCGGCTGCTGGCGGTGGAGGCGCTGCTGCACGTGAAGCAGCGCGTGCGCCCCTACCTCGACTTGCAGCTCGTGGCCTTTCCCCAAGATGGCGTGCTGCGCAGCCCCGGCGCCCTGGCCAACCTGGAGCGGGCGCTGGACATGGGGGTGGACGTGGTGGGCGGGATCCCGCACTTCGAGCGCACCATGGCCGAGGGCGCCGAGAGCGTGCGCATCCTGTGCGAGATCGCCGCTGCGCGGGGCCTGCGCGTGGACATGCACTGCGACGAGACCGACGACCCGATGTCGCGCCACGTGGAGACGCTGGCCTTGCACGCGCAGCGCCTGGGCCTGCAGGGGCGCGTCAACGGCTCGCACCTCACCTCCATGCACTCCATGGACAACTACTACGTGAGCAAGCTCATCCCGCTGATGGCCGAGGCGGGCCTGAGCGCGGTGGCCAACCCGCTCATCAACATCACGATCCAGGGCCGCCACGACACCTACCCCAAGCGCCGCGGCATGACGCGCGTGCCCGAGCTCATGGCCGCCGGGCTGACGGTGGCCTTCGGCCACGACTGCGTGATGGACCCCTGGTACTCGCTGGGCTCGGGCGACATGCTGGAAGTCGCGCAGATGGGGCTGCACGTGGCGCAGATGACCTCGCAGGCCGGCATGCGCGCGTGCTTCGACGCCGTGACGGTCAACCCCGCGCGCATCCTGGGTCTGCAGGGCTACGGCCTGGAGCCCGGCTGCCGGGCCGACTTCGTGCTGCTGCAGGCGCGCTCGCCGGCCGAGGCGATCCGGCTGCGCGCGGCGCGCCTGGCCGTGGTGCGTGACGGGAGGATCGTGGCGCGGGGGGCGCCGGCGACGGTGGAGCTCGCGCTGCCGGGCCGTCCGTCCGGCGTGGACTTCACGCGACAGGCCTGAGGGAGCCGCGACCCTAGAATGCGGGCATTCCCTGACGTGCCGCGAACCGGCCACCCCCGACCAAGATGAAACTCATTGGAGCGTTGACCAGCCCCTACGTGCGCAAGGTGCGCATCGTGATGGCCGAGAAGAAGCTCGACTTCCAGCTCGTGCTGACCGACGTCTGGAACAGCCAGGAGATCCTGCAGTCCAACCCGCTGGGCAAGGTGCCTTGCCTGGTCACCGAGTCGGGCGAGTCGATCTTCGATTCGCGCGTGATCGTCGAGTACCTCGACGCCCTGTCTCCTGTGGGCCGGCTCATTCCGCCGTCTGGCCGCGAGCGCGCCGAGTGCCGCACCTGGGAGGCCATGGCCGACGGCATCCTGGACGCCAGCATCACCGCGCGCATGGAAGCGAACTGGGCCGGTCGCACGGCCGAGCAGCGCTCCCAAGCCTGGATCGACCGCCAGATGAGCCGCGTGGACGGCACGCTGGCGGCCCTGTCCGCGGGCCTGGCCGACAAGCCCTGGTGCACGGGCAACGCCTTCGGGCTGGCCGACATCGCCACCGGCTGCGCGCTGGGCTACCTCGACTTCCGCTTCCCGCACATCGACTGGCGCTCGCGCCACGCCAATCTTGCACGCCTGTCCGACAAGCTCGCCACGCGGCCAAGCTTTGCCGAGACGCTGCCTCCGAAGGCCTGATCCGACCCTTCGGAGCCTGCCACCCAGGAGGGCTGCCCCATGCGATCTGTCCGAATCCCTGGCTCCGCTGTCCACGGTCGCGGCGCGCGAGCCCGTCGTCTCGGGCTGGCCCGAGCCGCGACGCTCGCGGCGGTGCTGGGCGCCTGCGCCCTGGGCCCGTGGTCTCCCGCGGCGCACGCGGCGAGCTCCGCTTCCTGGGCCTCCTCCGAAGGCGCCTCGGCCTCGGTGGGCAGCCTCTCGGCCTCGGTGCAGGGCCTGAGCAACAGCTCCATCCGCACCGACTCCCTCGCCCCGGGTACCTACCGCGTGGCAGAACTCCTGCCGCAGCCGGGCCGCCCCGACCTTCTGGCGATGCGCCTGGAACGTGTGGGCGGCCACGAGGCGCACGCCGGAGTGCGCCTCGTGCTGCCGGCCCGCACCGTCCAGGCGGCCGCCATCGCGCCAGGCGCTGCGATCCAGGTGCGAGAGCTTCCCCAGGGCCTGGAGTTCGCGCACGGCGAGCCCGCCCGCGCCTTCTTCCTCGCGCTGCGCGAGGACGGCCTGGCAGACCTGCGCACACGGCCACTGGCGCTCTGAGCGTGGCGCCGGCGCGCCCCTGCCGCGCCCGCTACGCCCGCCGTGCCCGCAGCGCGTGGCTGCTCGCAGCGCGGCGGCTTGCCGGCTGGTTGGCTGTCGGCTGCATGGCAGTGGCAGCCCAGGCTGGGTCGCTGCCCCAGACCTGCGAGGCAGGCACCGAGCCCGATGCCGCGCGCCAGGCCCAGGCGCTGCGCGTGGCGGCAGCCGTGCGCCAGGAGCTCACCCGGCACGACGCGAGCGCGGCCCTGGTGGCCCGCGCCGGGCTCGACCTGAGCCTGCTGGGTCAGCGCTACTCGCACGCCGGGCTGAGCCTGCGCGAACACCCCGGTGGCCCGTGGACCGTGCGCCAGCTCTACTTCGCCTGCGACGAGGGGCGCCCGCGCATCTTCGACCAGGGCCTGGCCGGCTTTCTGGCCGGCAACGAGGGCGAAAGCGGGCCGCAACTCGTGGTGGTGCTGCCCGGCTTCGAGGCCAGTGCCGCCCTGGCCCAGGCCGCGCGTGACGATGCGCTGGCACTGCGCCTGCTCGGCGCGAGCTACAGCGCCAACGCGCACGCCTTCTCGGTGCGCCACCAGAACTGCAACCAGTGGGTGGCCGAGCTGATCGCCGCGGCCTGGGGCGGTGTGGAGCCCGGGGGCGAGGCCCGTGCACAGGCCCAGGCCTGGCTGCGCTCGCGAGGTTTCGAGCCGACCGTGTTCAGCCTGGCGTGGCCGCCGCTGCGCCCGCTGGCGCCCTTCGTGCGCTGGCTGCGAGAGGACGATCACCCGCAGGAGGATCTGCAGGCCTGGCGCTACCGCGTCGTGATGCCGCAGTCGCTGGAGAGTTTCGTGCGCCGGCTCGAGCCCCGGGCCAGGCGGCTGGAGTTCTGCCTGCGCGGGTCC
>JBIIED010000192.1:0-6899 GCA_044237995.1 Rubrivivax sp.
CGGCCCCGGCGCGCGCCGTTGTTCGACGCCCTGATGACCGGCTACTGCGTGGCCGTGTCGCTCGTGATGCTGGCCGTGATCGGCATGACGGTGTTTGCCTCGCTGACCAGCTTCTGGCCCTACAACCTCACGCCGAGCCTGCGCCACTACACCATGGGCCTGTTCGACGCCGAGTTCGGCGAGGGTTTCCTCAACAGCCTGAAGATGGCGGCCGGCACGGCCGTCTTCGGGACAGCCCTGGTCTTCCTCGGCGCCTACCTGCTGGAGAAGACTCCCGGGCCTGCGCCGCTGCGTGCCGGCGTGCGGCTGCTGGCCATGCTGCCGATGGCCGTCCCGGGGCTGGTGCTCGGGCTCGGGTACATCTTCTTCTTCAACGAGCCGTCCAACCCGCTCAACGTCCTGTACCACACGATGGCACTGCTCACCGTGTGCACGGTGGTGCACTTCTACACCACCGGCCACCTCACCGCCGTCACGGCGCTCAAGGCGCTGGATGCCGAATTCGAGGCCGTGTCGGCCTCGCTGAAGGTGCCCTTCTGGACGACGCTGCGACGCGTCACGCTGCCCATCTGCACGCCCGCGCTGGTGGACATCGCGCGCTACTTCTTCGTCAACGCGATGACGACGATCTCGGCAGTGGTGTTCCTGTATTCACCCGAGACCAAGGTGGCCTCCATCGCCATCCTCAACCTCGACGAGGCGGGCGAACTCGGCGCCGCCGCCGCCTGCGCCGTGATGATCGCCGCCGCCTCGGCCGTGGCCACCACGCTCTTTTGGCTGCTGTCGCGCCTGGTGGAGCGGCGCACGCAGGCCTGGAAGCACGGAACCTGAAACCGCAAAGACCCGAACATGGACCGCGACCGCATCCTCCTGACCCCCGGACCGCTCACCACGACGCTGCGCACCAAGCTCGCGATGCTCAAGGACTGGGGCTCGTGGGACGCCGACTTCAACGCCGTCACCGCGCAGGTGCGCGAGCGGCTGCTGGACATCGTGCACGGCCAGGACACCCACGTGGTGGTGCCCCTGCAGGGCAGCGGCACCTTCAGCGTGGAGGCGGCCGTGGCCACCGTGGTGCCGCGCGACGGCCACGTGCTCGTGCCCGACAACGGCGCGTACTGCAAGCGTGCGGCCCGGCTCTCGCAGATGATGGGCCGGCGCGCCACGGTGTTTCCGGTGCCGGAAGACCGGCCGATCTCCGCAGCCGAGGTGGATGCGCGCCTGGCGGCAGACCCCTCGATCACGCACGTGATCCTGATCCACTGCGAGACGGGCACCGGGGTCGAAAATCCGCTGGCCGAGGTCGCAGCCGTCTGCGAGCGCCGCGGCAAGGGCCTGATCGTGGACGCCATGAGCAGCTTCGCCGCGCTGCCCATCGATGCACGCACCACGCGCTTCGATGCGCTCATTGCCGCCAGCGGCAAGTGCCTGGAGGGCGTGCCCGGCATGGGCTTCGTGTTCCTCAGGAAGGCCATCCTCGAGGCCTGCGCCGGCAACAGCCAGAGCCTGGCGATGGACCTGCACGACCAGCACGTGTACATGGGCAAGACCGGCCAGTGGCGCTTCACGCCGCCCACGCACGTGGTGGTGGCGCTGGCCGAGGCAATCGCGCAGTTCGTCGAGGAAGGTGGCCAACCGGCGCGCCTGGCCCGCTACACCGACAACTGCCGCACCCTCGTGGACGGCATGGCTGCGCTCGGCTTTCGGCCCTTGCTGGCGCCCGAGGTGCAGGCGCCGATCATCGTCACCTTCCATGCGCCCGCCCACCCCGCCTACGACTTCAAGCGCTTCTACGCCGGAGCGAAGGAACGCGGCTTCATCCTCTACCCGGGCAAGCTCACGCAGATCGAGACCTTCCGCGTGGGCTGCATCGGCGCCATCGGGCGCCACGAGATGCGCCAGGCCGTGGCGGCGGTGGCCGACACGCTGCGGGAAATGGGCATTGCGGACGCAACGCCCGCTACCTAGTCAGGCCGCAGGCTGGTGCACCAGCCCCCAGAGCACCGAAGCCAGCACTGCGACGCCGGCCTCCAGGTCTTCCGGGTCCGTGTGTTCGGCCTCGTTGTGGCTGATGCCCTTGACGCTCGGCACGAACACCATCGCCGCCGGGCACCGTCGACGCATCGACACCGCGTCGTGGCCCGCCACCGTGTGCAGCCGCCGGCTGTCCAGGCCGAGCCCCGCTGCCGCCTGCTCGATGCGCGCGCACAGGCCCGCATCGAACAACCCCGCGGGGCGATCGGTCACGCGCACCTGGCTTGCCTGCACGCCCGCCTGGCGCGCCGCTTCCTGCACCGCCTGCTCGAAGTCGGCGCAGGCCTGTTCGAGCATCGCGTTGTCCGTGGCCCGCATCTCGGCATAGAGCTGCACGCGCTCGGCCACGACGTTGGTCGAGTTGGGCTCCACGTCCAGCCGCCCCACGGAGCTCAGCAGCTGGCCGCCCGTGCGGTCCGACAGGGCTCGGCACGCGACGATGAGGTGGCCGGCCGCCAGCAGCGCATCCCGCCGCTCGGCCATCGGCGTGGGGCCGGTGTGCGCGGCCACACCCTCAAAGGTGACGATGTACTTCATCGTCCCCCAGTTGCCCTCGACCACGCCAATGCGCGCGCCCAGCCGCTCGAGCTCCGGGCCCTGCTCGATGTGCAGTTCCACGCAGGCCGCCGGCTGCACCGGGCCCTGGCCGCTGCCGTGGTATCCGATGGCCTGGAGCGCCTCCTGCAGGCTCACCGCCTGGCCATCCCGGCGGGCCAGCGCGTAGTCGGTGGCGTAATGGCCTGCGTAGACCCCGCTGCCGAGCATGCTCGGGGCGAACCGGGCGCCCTCCTCATTGGTCCAGATCACCACGGCCAGATCGTGCCGGCACCCGCCGGGGTTTGCACGACGGATGGCGTCGGCGGCCACGCAGGCGCCAATCACGCCATAGGCCCCGTCGTAGCGGCCGCCACGGGGCTGGCTGTCCAGGTGCGAGCCGGTGAGCACGCAGGGCACGTCGTCGCGGGCGCCAGCGGCCTCAGGCGCCAGGTTCAGCCGCGCAAACACGTTGCCCACCGGGTCGACCTGCATCGCAAAGCCCCGCTCGGCCAGCCAGGCGCACACGACATCGCGTGCCTGCCCTTCCTCAGCGCTTGCAGCCAGGCGATTCAGCCCGCCGCGCTCGGTGCGCCCGATGGCAGCGACCTGCTCGAACAGCGCGTGAAAGGCCGCAGCATCCGGGCTCGGTGCGGCGGGCAAGGAAGTGTCGAAGGTCAAGGGACTCTCTCCTGTCAATCGAGGCTGCCGGCGTAGTGGCAGCGAACGAGGCGGCCGTCGAGCGGACGCAGCTCGGGGGCCTCCCGGGCACATCGGTCCTGGCGGTGCGGACAACGCGTATGGAACCGGCAGCCCGATGGGGGGTCGATGGGGCTCGGGATCTCCCCTTCGAGCAGCCGGCGTGGCGCGCGGTCAGCCCCTGCAGGCTCGATGCGCGGCACGGCCCCGAACAGTGCCTGCGAGTAGGGGTGCAGGCGCGATTGCTCCAGCAGACGTGCCGGGCCTTCCTCGACCACCTGGCCCAGGTACATGACGACGACCCGATCCGCGATGCGGGGCACGAGCCGCAAGTCGTGGGTGATGAAGAGGTAGGCCACACCGAGCTCGCGCTGCAGCCGCAGCAGCAGATTGATCACCTGGGCCTGGATGGAGATGTCCAGCGAGGAGATCGGCTCGTCGCACACGATGAGCTTCGGGCGCATCACGATGGCCCGGGCGATGGCCACGCGCTGGCGCTGGCCGCCGGAGAGCTCGTGCGGATGACGCTCGGCAAACGATGCGTCCAGGCCCACCTGCGCGAGCGTCTCGAGCACGCCCCGGCGCCGCTCGGCTGCATCGCCCACACCCGCCTGCGCCAGGGGATCGGCCACCGACTGCAGCACCGTGCGCCGCGGATTCAGGCTCGCGTAGGGGTCCTGGAAGATCACCTGCATGCGCTGGCGCAGGTCCGTACGCAAGGCCACGCCAGCCCCCGCGAATCGCTCGCCCTCCACGAGGACCTCTCCCCCCGTGGGTTCCACCAGCCGCAGGATGCACTTGCCGAGCGTGGACTTGCCGCACCCGGACTCGCCCACCAGGGCCACGGTCTGTCCGGCGTGCACCTCCAGCGAGACCCCCTGCAGCGCGTGCACCGCCCGCCGCGGCCCGAACAGGCCCTCGCGGCGCAGCGGGTACTGCATGTCGAGCTCGCGCACCTGCAGCAGCGGCGCCGCCGCGGTGCCCGTGACGCCTGCATCGGCTCCGCTCCCAGCCAGCGACTGGTGCGCGCCAGGACCGCCCGATGCACTCAAGGCTGTGCCTCCACGCGCACGCACTCCACCTCGCGCCGCGCGCCGAGCCTGACGGCTGGCGGCGCGCCCGTGCGGCAGCTGTCGCCCGCCTGCGCACAGCGCGGGGCGAAACGGCAGCCTGCCGGCAAGGATGCCAGCGAGGGCACCGTGCCGGGAATCTCGAAGAACGAACCGTCGGGCAGGCGCGACCACTGAGCGGCCCGCAGCAGGCCCTGGGTATAGGGGTGGCGCGCATGCCCGAACACCTCCGCCACCGTGCCTTCCTCGACCTTGCGCCCGGCGTACATCACGACGAGCCGGTCGGCCGTCTCGGCCACCACGCCCAGGTCGTGCGTGATGAGCAGCACCGCCATGCCCAGCTGGCGCTTGAGCTGCGCGATCAGCTCCAGCACCTGGGCCTGGATCGTGACATCCAGCGCCGTGGTGGGCTCGTCGGCGATCAGCAGCCGGGGCTGGCACGCGAGCGCCATCGCGATCATCACGCGCTGGCGCATGCCCCCAGACAAGTCATGCGGGTACTGGCCCACGCGCTGCGCGGGCGCCGGCACCCCCACGAGCCCGAGCAACTCGACCGCCTGGCGGCGGGCCGCCGCCCCGGAGACGCTCTGGTGCAGCAAGATGGCCTCGACGATCTGGTCGCCCACCGTGTAGACCGGGTTCAGGTACATCGAGGGATCCTGGAAGATCATCGCGATGCGCCCGCCTCGCAGCTCTCGCATCCGCGCGTCGCTCGCCTGCAGCAGGTCTTCGCCCTCCAGCAGCAGCCCCCGCCCGCCGATGCGCGCCTGGGCCGAGGAGGCCAGGCGCATCAGCGCCAGCGCAGCTGTGCTCTTGCCGCACCCGGACTCCCCCACGAGTGCAAGGGTCTCGCCCGGCAGCAGCGTGAAGCTCAGGCCGTCGACCGCCCTCAACGGCCCCTGCCGCGTGCGGTACTCCACCTCCAGCCCCTGGACTTCCAGCACGGTACTCATCGCTGCTTGAGCCTCGGGTTCAGCGCGTCGTTGATGCCCTCGCCCACCAGGTTGATGGCCAGCACCGTGACGACGATGGTCAGCCCCGGAATGGCCACCATCCACCACGCTGTGCGCAACGAGGATCGGGCGACACCGATCATGTAGCCCCACGAGACGAAGTTCGGGTCGGACAGGCCGAGGAAGGACAGGCCGGACTCCGTGAGGATGGCCGTGGCCACCATCAGCGAAGACACCACCACCACCGGAGGCAGCGCATTGGGCAGGATGTGCACGAAGATGATCTGGATGTCGGGCATGCCGATGGCCCGGCAGGCCTGCACGTACTCGCGCGAGCGCTGGTTCATGAACTCCCCGCGCACCAGTCGCGCCACCGAGGGCCAGGACACCAGCGCAATGGCCAGCGTGACGGACGTGAGCGTGGGCGAGAAGATCGCCACCAGCACCACCGCCAGCACGAAGGACGGGATGGTGAGGAAGAAGTCCGTCAGGCGCATCAGCAGCTCGTCGAGCCAGCCCCCGTAGTACCCCGCCAGTGCGCCGATGGCCACGCCGGCCAGCGTGGCCACGAGGGTGGAGATCAGCCCCACGGACAGCGAGACCGAGGCGCCGTGCAGCAGGCCAGCCAGGATGTCGCGCCCGGAGACGTCGGTGCCCAGGGGGTGTTCGCCAAAGGGCTTCTGGAAGGGCCGCCCGACCATGTCGAAGGGGTCCACCGCGTACAGCAGCGGGCCGAGCACGGCCAGCGCTCCGATGGCCAGCAGCGCGAGCGCCGCCACGAGCGCGAGCCGGTTGGCCACGAAGCGTGCGAGGAAGCCGGGGGCCTTCACGGTCTCACCTGTGGACGATGCGAGGATCGAGCCAGCCGTAGACCAGATCGACCAGCAGGTTCACGAGCACCACCACCACCGAGGACACGAACAGGATCCCCAGCAGCGTGTTCAGGTCGCGCTGCGACAGCGCATCGAAGACCAGCCGCCCGAGCCCGGGCCAGCCGAAGACGGTCTCGATGAGGATCGAGCCTCCCAGCAGGTGGCCGAACTGCACACCGGCGAGGGTCAGGACCGGCAGCGCGGCATTGCGCGCAGCATGGCGCCAGGCCACGGCACGCTCCCCGAGGCCCTTGGCCCGGGCGGTGATGATGTACTCGAGCCCGTAGACCTCGAGCATCGAGGAGCGCATCACACGGGTGTAGACGGCCAGGTAGAAAAGGGCCAGCGTGAGTGCGGGCAGCACGAGGTGGCGCGCCACGTCCAGCGCGTGCGCCAGGCCCACGCGCCCGGCCGTCACGTCGAACATGCCGCCCGAGGGCAGCAGGTTCAGGTGGATCGAGAACAGCACGATGAGCATCAGGCCCAGCCAGAAGGTCGGCACCGCATAGGCCAGCAGCGCCCCCACCGACACGAGCGCATCCACCCAGCTGCCGCGCCGTGTGGCCGCAAGCACACCCAGCACCACGCCGCCGATCATGGCCGCTGCAAGCGCCGTGACCATCAGCACCAGGGTGGCCGGCAGCCGCTCGGCGATGAGCGTGGCCACGGGTGTGGCCTGCACGTGCGAGTAACCCAGATCCAGCGTGAGCAGCTTGAGCACGAAGATGCCGAACTGC
>JBIIED010000193.1:0-6875 GCA_044237995.1 Rubrivivax sp.
AGCTGACCTATGCCGCCACGCTGGCCGATGGCAAGGCCCTTCCGACGTGGCTCACCTTCAACGCTGCCACGCGCACCTTCAGCGGCACCCCCACGAACGGCGACGTAGGCGCCATCGACATCCGCGTGACGGCCACCGATGCGGCCGGCGCGAGCATCTCCGACGAGTTCCGGTTGACGGTGGTCAACACCAACGACGCGCCGACCGTGGCCAGGGCGATCGGTGCCCAGTCGGCCACCGAAGACGCGGCCTACACCTTCACGGTGCCAGCCGACACCTTCGCCGACGTGGACGCGGGCGACAAGCTGACCTATGCCGCCACGCTCTCCGATGGCAAGGCCCTGCCGACGTGGCTCACCTTCAACGCTGCCACGCTTACCTTCAGCGGCACGCCCACGAACGGCGACGTTGGCGCAGTCAGCGTCCGCGTGACCGCCACCGACGGCTTCAACACCCAGGCGAGCGACACCTTCACGCTGACCGTCGTCAACACCAACGACGCGCCGACCCCGTCCAACCCGATCGCCAACCAGTCTGTCGACGCAAACCGCCGTTTCGACTTCACGGTGCCGGCCAACACCTTCGCGGATGTCGACGCGGGCGACAAGCTGACCTACGCCGCCACGCTGGCCGACGGCAAGGCGCTGCCGGGCTGGCTCGCCTTCAACCCGGCCACGCGCACCTTCAGCGGTACGCCCGGCGCCAACGACGCATCGACCGTCGAGATCCGGGTGGCTGCGACCGACGCCGCCGGCGCGGTCGCGGCCGACACCTTCTTCCTCACGGTCAACCCAATCATCGTCGTCGCGCCGCCCGCGCCCGTGGCGCCCGCCAGCCCGCCCGCCGCCAGCCCGGTTGTCGCGCCCTCTGCGCCCGTCGCACCGGTCGCACCGGTCGCACCGGCACCCGCGCCCATCGTCGCCGCACCTGTCCAGCCGCCTGCCCCGCTCGCCCCGGCTCCCGCCCCCTCCAGCGCACCGTCTTCGGGTTCGTCGGACATCTTCGCCAGCCCGGCCCCCTCGGCGAGCTCGAGCGCCTCGGGCAGCCTGGCCTCCAGCGCCCCGAGCCCCGCAGCTCCTGCCCCTGCGCCAGTGCCCGCCCCGGCGCCTGCACCGGTCGTGAGTGCGCCGCCGCCGTCGGTGTCGAGTTCCACTGCGGGCGCCGATCGCAGCGCCACGCCGGCCCCCGCGGCAGCCCCTGCGCCCGCCGCTGCGCCAGCTGCCGCCGAAGCCAAGCCGGCCGCCACCGCCGCGGCACCCGCAACGGCGCCCGCACCAGCCGCTGCCGCGGGCCCGGCCGCCGCTCCCACTGCCGCGGCGCCGCGCGCGGACGGCGCGCCGAAGGCCGAGGGTGGAGCCCCTGCCACCACCACCACGGCCGGCGGCGCAGCGGCCGCACCTGCCCGCGCCGAACCGCAGGTGCGCATCGAGGTACCCACCAACGTGCCGGGCGCCGCCACGATGAACAACTTCGTGCGCTGGGTGTCGGGCTCGGTCGTGCCCGAGGGCGGGCTGGGCGCGACCGCGATGCAGCCCAACCTGTCCTGGGCGCCCGTCGGCCAGGTGGCGCTCGACCGTGGAGCCTTCGATGCCGCCCTGGGCCTGGGCCTGGGCTCATCCTCTTCGGATTACCAGGCGGCGCAGGTCCGGCTGGAGGGCACCTTCCGCCAGTTCAAGGAGGACGTGAAGGAGGAGGCCCTGCAGGAGCAAGGCGTGATGGCCAGCAGCGTGGTCGTGACCACGGGCTTTTCCATCGGCTACGTGCTGTGGCTGGCCCGCGGTGGCGCGCTGCTGGCGAGCCTGGCCTCGGCCATCCCGGCCTGGACATCCGTCGACCCGTTGCCCGTGCTGTCGAACTACAAGGGCCGCGGCGGCAAGGGCCCCGGGGGTGAAGATCTCGACGATCCTGCCGAAAACGCCGGTATGCCCGGCTCGCGCAAGGACGATGTGGAGGACATGTTCCGCTCCAGGGAACGGTCCGGTCACGTACCGGTGGCCGAATCGCGCCCGAAGGCCCCTGCCGCCTCGCCCGCCGCCTCGCCCGCCCCCTCGCCCGCCCCCTCGCCTGATGCACCCGCTCCCGAGGCCGTGCACCAGGCTTCGCGCGCCGCTGCCCCGCAGCCATGAGCAACCCGATCGCCCGATTGCGCCGGCGCGTCCAGCGCCTGACCGCGAGCCTGTCCTCGCGCACGCTGCTGGCCTTCGGCCTGTCGACCATCGTGGTGTGCGCGCTGCTGGTGTCTGACCTGGCCGGCGTCATGCCCGACCAGCGCAAGGCCGTGCGCGAGGGCCGCATTGCGCTGGCGGAGACGGTCGCGCTCACGGCCTCCATGCTGGCCAACGCCGGCGATGCGCAGGGTCTGGCGCGCTACATCGGTGCGGTCACGCAGCGTAACCCGGCCTTGCAAGGGGTGCGCGTACGAAGCGCCGACAGCCGCTTCCGGCTCGACACCGGCAAGCCCGGCCCGCTCAACCCGAGCAACGAGTCCACCGAGGTGCGCCTGGTCGTGCCGATGCTCGGTGCCGGCGCGGTGTGGGGCCACATCGAGTTCCACTTCCAGCCCACCTCCTGGCTCGCCCACCACGTTCCGTGGTTGCCGCCGGCCACGCCGCTGGTGCTCTTCATCGGCCTGACCTGCGCGACGGCCTTTCGGGCCTACCTCACGCGCATGCTGCGCCACCTCGATCCCTCCACCACCATCCCCAATCGGGTGCGCACCGCCTTCGACACGCTGGCCGAAGGCCTGATGGTGGTCGACCCCGACGGCCGGCTGGTGCTGGCCAACCGCGCCCTGGCCGAGGTCACGGGGCTGGAGGCCGAGTCGCTCATCGGCCGCAGCGCCGCCGAACTGCCCTGGGTGCACGGCGGGCAGCCACGGCCCGGAGATACCCACGCACCCTTGGAAAGCGGCTGGATCGAGGACCCGGATGCCAGAAGGCAGCGCGACGAGCCCGTCCTGCCCTGGATGGTGGCGCTCCAGGACGGGAAGGTTCACTCGGGCAACGTGATGTACCTCACCGACGCGCAGGGCAAGCGCCGCACCTTCATGGTGAACTGCTCGCCCATCCCCGGCGGCTCCGGCCCGGCTGGCGTGCTCGTGAGCTTCGACGACGTGACCGAGCTCGAGGAGAAGGAGGTCGAGCTGCGCGCGGCGCGCGACGCGGCACAGGACGCCAACCGTGCCAAGAGCGACTTCCTGGCCAACATGAGCCACGAGATCCGCACGCCGATGAACGCCATCCTGGGCTTCACGGACGTCCTGCGCCGAGCCGGCCCGCAAGGCGCGGCCGACGCCCAGAAGTACCTCAACATCATCCACGGCAGCGGCAAGCACCTGCTGGAGCTCATCAACGACATCCTGGACCTGAGCAAGGTCGAGGCCGGCCGCCTGGAGGTGGAGCGCCTGCCCTGCGAGGTGCATCAGGTGGTGCTGGATGTGGCCAGGATCATGGCCGTGAAGGCCGAGGAGAAGGGCATCGGGCTGCGCGTGTGCTTCGACGGGCGGCTGCCCGAGCAGGCGTCGACCGACCCGCATCGGCTGCGCCAGGTCATCACCAACCTCGTGGGCAATGCGATCAAGTTCACCGCCAAGGGCGAGGTCCGCATCAGCCTGCGCATGGATCCCGCCCCCGGCAGCACGCTCTTGCAGATCGACGTGGCCGACAGCGGCATCGGCATTCCCGTCGATCGCCTGGAGTCCATCTTCGAGCCCTTCGTGCAGGCCGAGGCCTCCACCACCCGCAACTACGGCGGCACCGGCCTGGGCCTGACCATCAGCCGGCGCTTCGCGCGCGCGCTCGGCGGCAACGTGTACGCCACGAGCGAGCCGGGCAAGGGAAGCATCTTCCACGTGAGCATCGATGCCGGCCCGCTCGACGGCGCGGCCTGGCTGTCGGCGCAGGAACTCGAGGCCCGGCGCGAGCAGGGTGCTGCGGCTGCCGGCGAGCAGGTCACCTGGGTGTTCCCGCGCCGGCTCGTCCTGGTGGTGGACGACGGGCGGGAGAACCGCGAGCTGCTGCGCGTGGTGCTGGGCGATGCGGGGCTGGAGATGGTGGAGGCCGAGAACGGCGCCATCGGCCTGGAGCGCGCCGCCGAGCACGACCCGGACCTGATCCTGATGGACATCCAGATGCCGGTCATGGACGGCATCACGGCCACCAAGACGCTGCGCCAGCGCGGCTTCGTCAAGCCCGTGATCGCGCTCACGGCCAATGCGATGAAGGGCTTCGAGCGCGAGATCGAGGAGGGCGGCTTCACGTGCCACATGACCAAGCCCGTCGACATCGATGCGCTGCTGGCCCGGCTCGCGCAGCTGCTCGGTGGGCGCAAGCTCGAGGGTGCCGAGGCGGCAGCGGCGCAGCAGGCGGCTGCGCAGCCCGCGCCAGCCGCGTCTTCCGGCGCACGGCCCGCTGCCGGCGCCTCGGGCGCTCCGATCACGTCGCGCCTGGCGAGTCACCCGCGCCTGGCCAAGGTGGCTGCGCGCTTCTGCACCGAACTGCCGGGCCGCCTGCAGGAGATGCGGTCCGAGCTCGAGGCGGGCGCCCACGACCGGCTGGCTGCGCTGGCGCACTGGCTCAAGGGAGCCGGCGGCAGCGTGGGCTACGACGCCTTCTTCGAGCCGGCGCGCGAACTCGAGCTCGGTGCCAAGGCCGGCGATGCCGCGGCCTGCGCCGCGTGCCTGCAGACCCTGGATGCACTCGCCGGCCGCATCGTGCCGCCCCATGCCGGGGCAGGCGAGGGCGGCGAGGCGGTGCCCGCCTCCGGCCCGCAGGCGGCCTCCGAGGCCGCCCGGCAGGCCGATGCCGTGCTCGAGCGCGCGCGCGCAGCCGCTGCCTCCTCCGGCGCAAGCCAGCCTTCGGCCGCACGCAGCTCCCGCGAGAGCGGCCAGGAGCCAATCCGCTCGCGCCTGGCCGGCCACCCGAAGCTCGCCAAGGTGGCGGCGAATTTCTGTGCCCAGCTGCCGGGCAAGCTCTCGGAGATGGAGGCTGCGCTCGCCGCGGGAGTGCACGCCGAGCTGGCCTCGCTTGCGCACTGGCTCAAGGGGGCAGGCGGCAGCGTCGGTTTCGACGCCCTCTTCGAGCCGGCACGCGAGCTGGAGCTGGCCGCCAAGTCAGGCGATGTGGCCCAGGCGCGCGCGAGCCTGGCCGAGTTGCGTGCCCTCAGCGCGCGCCTGGTGGCACCGGAGGCTGCGCAGGCGGCCCCGGAGCGGGTCTGACACGCGGTCGACCCGGCACGGCCTGAGGAACAGGGAGAAGAACCATCATGCAAGCCACCCCAGCCGCCGCAGAGGCCAGCGCCGCGCCGCCGAACCCCGCCGAGACTGCCGACAGCGCCAACAGCGCCAACAGCGCCGACAGCTCCGGCAAGGATGGCTCGGGCAATCCGGTCGCCCTGACCGACCTGACGGTGATGATGATCGACGACGAGCCCATGCTCACGGAGGTCATCGGTGCCTACCTGGAGGATGCGGGCCACCGCAGCCTGATGGCCATCAACGACCCCGCCCGCGCGCTGCAGGCCGTGAGCGAGCACGATCCTGCCCTGGTGCTGCTGGACCTCGTGATGCCGGGCGTCTCGGGCTTCGAGATCCTGGAGGCCATGCGCCGCGACGAACGGCTGCGTTACACCCCTGTGATCGTGCTCACGGCAGCGAGCGACCCCGTCACCAAGCTCAAGGCGCTGGACATGGGCGCCACCGAGTTCCTGGCCAAGCCGGTGGACCCCAGCGAGCTCATCCTGCGGGTGCGCAACAGCCTGGTCGTCAAGATGTACCAGGACAAGCTCGCCAACAACGATCCGATCACGGGCCTGCCCAATCGGCGCATGCTGCTGGACCGGCTGCGCACGAGCCTGGCCCATGCGCGCGAGGACGACAAGAAGCTGGCGCTGCTGCACGTGCGGCTGGATCGGCTGCAGCAACTGCAGGCCACGCTGGGCCAGAGCTCGGGCGACGAGCTGCTGCGCGCCGTCTCCCAGCGGCTGCGCGGCTGCACCCGGCGCGACGACGACGCGGTGCGGGCCAGCCGCTCGCGCACCGCGCTGCTCAGCCGCCTGGACGGAGACGAGTTCCTCGTGCTGCTGCCCAACCTGGATGACCCCGAGGTGGCCGCGCGCGTCGCCCGGCGCGTGCTGCAGGTGCTGGCCGAGCCCTTCAGCATTGGCGGAGACCGCATCACCGCCTCGCCCAGCGTCGGCATCGCGGTAGCACCCGACGACGGCAACACCCCCGAGGACGTGCTGGCGATCGCCGCGGCGGCCGCCTCCCTGGCCTACGCGAGCGGACGCAACACCTACCGATTCGGCTCGCGCCAGCGCAACCAGGCTGCCATGGAGCGCCTGAAGCTCGAGGCCGCGCTGCACCACGCGGTGGAGCGGCGCGAGCTGCGCCTGCTGTACCAGCCCAAGTACGACCCGCGGCAGCGCCGCATCGTCGGCGCCGAGGCGCTCATGCGCTGGCACCAGACCGAGATGGGGCAGATCTTCCCGGACCGCTTCATCCCGATCGCCGAGGAAACGGGGCTCATCGTGCCCCTGGGCGAATGGGCGCTGCAGGAGGCCTGCGAACAGGGCACGCGCTGGGCGGAGATGGGGCTGCGCGAGATGAAGATCGCGGTCAACATCACCGGCCAGCAGCTCTCGGCCGGCCGCCTGCCGGCGCAGGTGGAGGCCCTGCTGCAGCAGCACCCGGCCATGCGCGGCTCGCTCGTGCTCGAGCTCACGGAGGGCGTGCTGATCGACTCCAGCAACGAGGTGAGCTCGCAGCTGCAGCGCTTTCGCGAGCTTGGGGTGCAGCTGTCCATCGACGACTTCGGCACCGGCTACTCGTCGATGAACTACCTCAAGAACTTTCCGCTCGACGAGCTCAAGATCGACCG
>JBIIED010000194.1:0-6873 GCA_044237995.1 Rubrivivax sp.
GCGCCATAGGTGCGGCGCAGGAAGTAGCGCACCACGCCCGGGCGCGTGAGCGCCCGAAACAGCGGCGCACCCAGTGGTTCCCAGGTGAGCACGCGCTTGAGCGCGGGCGGCCCGAGCACGCTGCCCTGCGCCCCGCGGCGGCGCCGCGTGCCGTTGAACCCGGTGGGGCTGACCAGCGCGAGCCGCCGCCACACCGCCGGCTCCTCCACCGCCGCGCGCGCCGCGAACTCGCATGAGAGCGACAGGGCCAGCACGTCGAGCTCCGGCGCGCCCAGGCGCTCGCGCGCCCAGCGGCCGGCGGCGTGCAAGGCGTCGGTCATCAGACGCGGGCTGTAGTCGCGCGGCTCGCGCGAAGACCTTCCGAAACCCGGCAGGTCCAGCGCCACGACGCTGCGCCGCCCGCGCTCGCCTTCGAACACCGGGCGCACCTCGGCGACCGAAGCGGCGGCGTTCACGCTGTGGACGACGAGCAGCGGCGGTGCCGCCGAGGCCGCCGGCGCGACGTACAGCCCCAGGCGGCCCGCCAACGGGCTGGCCAGCGAGTGGCGCTCGGCCGCGAGAGCGGGGTCGAAGGCAGGGAGTCCGGGAGCGGGCATGTGCGGTTGAGGCGAGTTCGGTCGATCGTACGGCTTTGCACGCAGTTCATGACGGGATCAAGTCAATTGGACGGCAAGGGCCATTTAGTTCTCGCTTGCGGCCGGTCCGGCGCGGGCTACACTGCAAAGGTTCGAGGCAAGACCGGCCGCACCAATGGGCGGATGAAGCGGAACCCGTAACCGCGCCGAGAACACCACATCTTCAACGGCTGCCCTGTGCAGCCGTTTTGCTTGGTGGGTCCGCCCAGGCGTGGGAAGTGCTAGAGTTTCCGAATCTCGGAGTTTCCTACTCTTCCAGCCATGAAGGAATACCTCTCCATCTCCAGCAAGGGGCAGATCACCTTGCCCGCGGCGATGCGTCAGGCCCTCGGGCTCGACTCACAGGCGATCGTCACGGCGGAGCTTCGCGAAGGCCGGATCGTGCTGTCGCCGGCCATGGTGGTCGAGACCGAGATCTGGGCCGACACGGACGTGACGGCGTGGGACGAGGCGGACACCTTCGCGCCCGGCGAGCGCCAGGCACTCGAGGCCGCGCTGGCCGCACCCACTCGCCGCAGCAAGGGTCCAGGCCGCGGCCCGGGCCATGGCCGATAGGCTCTTCCTCGACGCCAACGTCCTGTTCACGGCCGCCCACCGGCCCGAGGGCAAGGCGGCCTTCCTCTTGCGGGCGTGGCCACCCCAGGCGGTGGCCCCCTGGGAACTGCTGTCCAGCGCCTATGCCTTGGAGGAGGCGCGCCGCAACCTGACCGTGAAGTTCCCCGACGCACTCGCACGCTGGCCCGCCATCCTGGCCCGGGTGCAGGTGGTGACCCAGCCCGCACGTGCGCCCCACCCCCTGACGCTCCCCTACACGGATCAGCCGATCTGGGCAGCGGCACAGGCCGCCGCTGCCACGCACCTGCTCACCGGGGACCTGCGCGACTTCGGCCCCCACATGAACCGCCCGGTCGCCACGGCTGGCATCACGATCCAGACGGTGGGTGACTACCTCGCGGGCCGGCTTGCCCGCTGACGGGCGCGGGCGGGTCCGGGCTGGGTCCGTGGCGGGAATGAGCCCTTTCCCCGGTTCCACCTCGGCGCAGGCCTTGCGTAAGATGGCGCCGGCCATGAAGGCGCTCTTCCTCCTCGACCCCGATGTGGTGTTCCTGAACCACGGCTCCTTCGGTGCCTGCCCGAAGCCGGTGTTCGAGGCCCTTCAGCGCCAGCAGCTTGCGCTCGAGCGCAACCCCGTGGAGTTCCTGGGCCGCAAGAGCGGTGCGCTGCTGCGCGCCTCGCGCGAGGCGCTGGCGGCGTACGTGGGCGCACAGGCGGACGACCTCGTCTTCGTGCCCAACGCCACCACCGGCGTCAACGTGGTGGCGCGCTCCTTCCCGCTTCAGCCTGGGGACGAGGTGCTGACCACCGACCACGAGTACGGCGCCTGCGAGGCCACGTGGGAGCGCGTGTGCGCAGCCGCCGGAGCCACGTTTCGGCGGGTGGAGATCCCGCTGCCCTTCGACCGGGCGAGCTTTGCCGATCGCATGGAAGCGGCGCTCGGCCCGCGCACGCGGCTCGTGTTCGTGAGCCACCTGAGCTCTACCACCGCGCTCTTCTTCCCGCTGGCCGAACTGTGCGCAAGCATGCGTGCGCGCGGCGTGCCGGTGCTGGTGGACGGCGCGCACGCCCCGGGCCAGCTGCCGCTGGACCTCGATGCGCTGGGGGCGGACTTCTACACCGGCAACTGCCACAAGTGGATGTGCGCGCCCAAGGGCAGCGCCTTCCTGCACGTGCGGCCCGAGCACCACGCGATGCTGCATGCACCGGTCACGAGCTGGGGCTACGTGGCCGAAGGCACGGGCGGGCACAGCGGCTTCGACGCCTACACCGGCTCCACGGTGCTGGAGCGGCGCATGCAGTGGCAGGGCACGCGCGACCTCTCGGCCTGGCTGACCGTTCCCGATGCGCTGGCCTTCCAGCGCGCGCACGACTGGGATACGGTGCGCGCGCGCTGCCACGCCATGGCGGTGGCGCTCATGCGTCGCGTGGCCGCACGCACCGGCCTTTCCCCCATCGGTGCAGATGACGACTTCGCACAGATGGTGCCGCTGCCCGTGCCCCACACCGATGCGGCGGCGCTGCGCGCACGGCTCTTCGACCACCACCGCATCGAGGTGCCGGTGACACAGCACCGTGGCGCCACCTTCGTGCGCGTGTCGGTCCAGGGCTACAACGACGAGGCCGACCTGCAGGCGCTGGAGCGCGCGCTGCAGGCCGAGGCCGCCTGAAACAGGACGCACGATGCTCACCCACCGCAACACAGGCCGCGCGGCCAAGATGACCGTTCCCGTGCCCGTTTGCGTGGCTGCGCACGCGCGCATCTCGCGCCGCGCCCTGGCCACCTGCCTCGCATCGGTGCTGCTGGCCGCGCTCGCCACGCAGGGCTGGGCTGCCGAGATCCGCCTGCGGATCCTGCAGACCACCGACGTGCACATGAACCTGCTGGACTACGACTACTACCAGGACAAGGCCACCGAAGAATACGGCCTGGCGCGCACGATCACCCTCATCAAGGGCGCGCGCGCCGAGGCCCGCAACAGCCTGCTCTTCGACAACGGCGACCTGCTGCAGGGCAGCCCGCTGGGCGACTACGTGGCGCGCATCCGGCCGCTGCCCACGGGCGAGGTGCACCCGGCCTACAAGGTGCTCAACCTGCTGAACGTGGACGCGGCCAACATCGGCAACCACGAGTTCAACTTCGGCCTGCCCTTCCTGCGCCAGGCCATCGCCGGCGCGAACTTTCCGTATGTCAGCGCCAACGTGATGGTGGACGAGCCGGGTGTGCCGCGCGAGCAGGCGAAACACGCCTTCACGCCCTACGTGATCCTGGACCGCACCTTCACCGACGAAGCCGGTGCGAAGCACGTGCTGAAGGTGGGCGTGATCGGGTTCGTGCCGCCGCAGATCATGGTCTGGGACCGCGCGCACCTGGAAGGGCGCGTGTTCGCCACCGACATCCAGGAGACCGCGCGACGGCTCGTGCCGAAGATGCGTGCCGAGGGGGCGCAGCTCGTGGTGGCGATCCCGCACTCGGGCTTCGAGCGCGGCGAGACGCCGCGCTTTGCCGAGAACTCGGTGGCGCGGCTGGCCGAAATCCCGGGGATCGACGCGATCCTCTTCGGCCACTCGCACGGCGAGTTCCCCGGGCGCTTCTTTGCCAACTACCCGAAGGTGGACATCACGCGCGGCACCATCAACGGCGTACCCGCCGTGATGCCCGGCCGCTGGGGCGACCACCTCGGCGTGATCGACCTCGTGCTCGACAACGCCTCGGGCGCCTGGACCGTGAAGGACAGCCGCGCCCACCTGCGCCCGATCCGCGACCCCGCCACGCGCCGCGCGCTCGTGCAGGCCGACCCGATGGTGGCGCAGGCCATCGCGGCCGAGCACGCGGGCACGCTGGCCTACGTGCGCGCCGAAGTGGCGCAGACGACCGCACCCATCACGAGCTACTTCGCACAGGTGCAGGACGACCCCTCGGTGCAGGTGGTGTCGCAAGCGCAGTTCGCCTACGCACGGCGGGTGCTGCAGGGCACCGAGTTCGAGGCCCTGCCGCTGCTGTCGGCTGCCGCCCCCTTCAAGGCCGGCGGTCGCCAGGGCTGGACGTACTACACGGACATCCCGGCCGGCCCCGTGGCGGTGCGCAACGTGGCCGACCTCTACATCTACCCCAACACGCTGCAGGCCGTGCGCGTCACCGGCGCGCAGGTGCGCGAGTGGCTCGAGATGTCGGCCGGGGCCTTTCGCCGCATCGATCTGGCTGGCCCCGCCGAGCAGATGCTCATCAACGAGTCCTTCCCCACCTTCAACTTCGACACGATCGACGGCGTGACCTATGAGATCGACCTCACGCAGCCCGCGCGCTACGACCGCGCGGGCAAGCTCGTGGCGTCCGACGCCCGGCGCATCGTGAACCTGCGCTACGGCGGCCAGCCCATCGACGAGGCGCAGCGCTTCATCGTCGTGTCCAACAACTACCGCGCCGGCGGCGGGGGCAACTTCCCCGGCCTTGACGGCAGCAACGTGGTGGTGCGCGCACCCGACGAGAACCGCGAGGCGATCGTGCAGTACTTCGCCGACGTGAAGCGCTTCGACCCTTCGGCCGACGGCAACTGGCGCATCCGGCCCGTGCCGGGTGTGAAGATGCGCTTCGTCTCGGGCGCGGGCGGCATCGCGCACCTGGCGCGCAACCCGGGGGTGCGACTGGTGAAGGACAACGGGGACGGCTCGGCGCTGTACGAGCTCACGCATCCCTCACAATAACCTTGTCTTTTGATCGCGCACCGATCAAAATACAAGCATGATAGATCGACACATCGAGGCCGTGGTGCGCGGGCGCCTGGCCACGGTCCCGGCCGTCGTGCTGCTGGGCCCGCGTCAGGTTGGCAAGACGACGCTCGCGCGTGCGGTGGCCGCCTCTTCGCCGGGCGCGGTCGTGCTCGACATGGAGCGCCCGAGCGATCTGGCCGTACTCGAACGGCCGGAACTCTTCCTGCCGCTGCACCGGGAGCGGCTCGTCGTGATCGACGAGGTGCAGCTGCTGCCGCAGCTCTTCTCCGCCCTGCGTCCCGAGATCGATGCCCACCGCCAGCCCGGCCGCTTCCTGCTGCTGGGGTCAGCCTCGGGTGAACTGCTGCGGCAGTCGGCGCAGTCGCTTGCAGGGCGGGTGTCCTATGTCGAGCTCACGCCGTTCCAGGCCGAGGAAGTGGCGCCGGATCTCAGCGGGCTGCAGCGCCTGTGGCTGCGAGGCGGCTTTCCGCCAAGCTGGCTGGCCTCCAGCGACGAGGCCTCGATGCAGTGGCGCCAGGACTTCATCCGCACCTTCCTGCTCACCGACCTCGCGCAGATGGGCGTGCGCATCCCCGCCGAAACCTTGCGCCGCTTCTGGACGATGCTCGCCCATCTGCAGGGGCAGCTCTTCAACGCCTCACAGCTCGGCCAGTCGCTGGGCGGGGCCTCGCACACCACCGCCACGCGCTACCTGGACACGCTGGTGGACGCGATGGTCGTGCGGCGCCTGCCGCCCTTCCTCGTCAATGTGGGCAAGCGCCTCGTGAAGGCGCCCAAGGTGTATGTGCGCGACAGTGGCCTGCTGCACGCACTGCTCGGCCTGCGCGACGTCCAGGCCCTGCAGGGCCACGTGGTGGCAGGCACTTCGTGGGAGGGCTTCGTCATCGAGCAACTCGCCGCGCACGCGCCGCCTGATGCCCAGATCGGCTTCTACCGAACCGCCGCGGGCGCCGAGATCGACCTCGTCGTGCAACACGGGCAACGCCGCCTCGGCTTCGAGGTGAAGTTCGCGTCCGCGCCCCAGGTCAGTCGGGGCTTCTGGCAGGCCGCCCGCGACCTGCAGCTCGACAAGGCATGCGTGGTGGCTCCGGTACCTCGGGCCTACCCCTTGCAGGCAGACACATGGGTGCTTCCGTTGGCCGATGCCGTGCGGTGGCTCGGCGGCGAGTGAGTCGCACATTGAGCCTGCACGCCCCGGCCTGACTCCGCACAGGAGCCGGCCCGCACAGGCCGTGGCAATCGCTCAAGCCGGCTGCACCCGCACGGGCAGTGCCTTCATGCCGCGAAACACGAGCGAGTTGATCCACTCGGGCGGCCCACCCTCGGGCTCGAGGCTGCGGTAGCGCGCCAGCAGGGCCGGGATGGCCACCTGCCCCTCGGTGCGCGCCAGCGGGAAGCCCAGGCAGATGTGGATGCCAAAGCCGAAGCTCAGGTGCGGCAGGCCGTCGCGGTCCAGGTCGAGCCGGTCGGGGTCGGGGTAGGCGCGCGGGTCGCGGTTGGCCGCGTTGAGCATGATGAAGACGCGCTGGCCGGCCTCCAGCCGCTTGCCGTGCAGCTCGTGCGCCTGGCTCACCACCCGCACCTGGGCGCCCGAAGGCCCGTCGTAGCGCAGCAGCTCCTCCACGGCGGCCGCCGCCAGGCCCGGCTCGGCACGCAGCCGCGCCGCCTCGCCCGGGAAGCGCATCAA
The DNA here is from genome assembly GCA_044237995.1 of Rubrivivax sp. Classification (GTDB taxonomy): domain Bacteria; phylum Pseudomonadota; class Gammaproteobacteria; order Burkholderiales; family Burkholderiaceae_C; genus Rubrivivax. The sequence continues at coordinate 6,610 of JBIIED010000194.1, forward strand.
CGCATGCAGCCCGTTGGCGATGTGGTTGGTGGTGGTCTCGTGGCCGGCGAAGAGCAGCATGATGCAGGTGCCGATGAGCTCGTCGTCGGCCAGCCGGTCGCCCGACTCGTCCTGCAGGTGCACGAGCTCGCTCAGCAGGTCTGCCTCGGGGCGGGCGCGGCGGGCGTCGATGAGGCGCTGGAAGAAGGCGGCCATCTCGCGCGTGGCGGCCTCGGCGGTGTCGTACTTCTCGGGCGAGGTGCGCGAGGAGCCGATGAAGAGCGC
>JBIIED010000017.1:0-23902 GCA_044237995.1 Rubrivivax sp.
GCGGTGGTGTACGTCGAGCGTGGCCAACGCAAGGTGCTCGTCAACTACGCCAAGCGCCAGGTGGGCAACAAGGTCTATGGCGGGCAGTCGTCGCACCTGCCGCTCAAGCTCAACATGGCCGGCGTCATCCCGCCGATCTTCGCCTCTTCGATCATCCTGCTGCCGGCCACCGCCGTGGGCTGGATTGCCACGGGTGCCACGGAGAGCTGGTTCACGCGCAGCCTGAAGGATGTCTCCGCCCTGCTGCAGCCTGGCCAGCCCATCTACGTCATGCTGTATGCGGGCATGATCATCTTCTTCTGCTTCTTCTACACGGCGCTCGTCTTCAACAGCCGCGAGACGGCAGACAACCTCAAGAAGAGCGGCGCCTTCATTCCCGGCATCCGTCCCGGTGACCAGACCGCACGCCACATCGACCGCATCCTCGCCCGCCTGACGCTGGCCGGTGCCGTCTACATCACCGCGGTGTGCCTGCTGCCGGAGTTCCTCGTGCTGCGCTACCAGGTTCCGTTCTATTTCGGCGGCACGTCGCTGCTGATCATCGTGGTGGTCACGATGGACTTCTGGGCACAGGTGCAGAGCTACGTCATGAGCCAGCAGTACGAGTCACTGCTGAAGAAGGCGAACTTCAAGGCGAGCTGATGAGAGATGGCCAAGGACGACGTCATCCAGATGCAGGGCGAAATCGTGGAGAACCTCCCCAACGCCACGTTCCGCGTCAAGCTGGAGAACGGGCATCAGGTGCTCGGCCACATATCCGGCAAGATGCGAATGCACTACATCAAGATCCTCCCCGGTGACAAGGTCACCGTGGAGCTCACCCCCTACGATTTGAGTCGCGCGCGGATCGTGTTCCGCGCCAAATAAGGATAGGTCAAGGAGAAGACCATGAAAGTCGCTGCCTCCGTCAAGAAGATGTGTCGCAACTGCAAGATCATCCGCCGCAAGGGGGTGGTCCGCGTGATCTGCACCGACCCGCGCCACAAGCAGCGCCAGGGCTGAACCGAGACCCGCAAGGACAACGAACATGGCACGCATCGCCGGCATCAACATTCCCCCGCACAAGCACGCGGAAATCGGCCTGACGTCGATCTACGGCATCGGGCGCACGACCGCGCAGAAGATCTGCGACACGGTGGGCATCGCCTACTCCAAGCGCATCAAGGACCTGACCGACTCGGACCTGGAGAAGATCCGCGAGGAGATCGGGCGCCTGACGATCGAGGGCGACCTGCGGCGCGAGATGTCGATCAACATCAAGCGCCTCATGGATCTCGGCTGCTACCGCGGCATGCGGCACCGCCGTGGCCTGCCGGTGCGTGGCCAGCGCACCCGCACCAATGCCCGCACCCGCAAGGGCCCGCGCAAGGGTGCCGCGGCGCTGAAGAAGTAAGCCGGTCGCACGACCTCCCGACGTCGCGCACCCCGCCCCCTACCAGGAAGCATTCCGACCATGGCCAAGCCTCCCGTCAACACCGCCGCCCGCCGCGTGAGCAAGAAGGTCCGCAAGAACGTGGCCGACGGCATCGCGCACGTGCACGCGTCGTTCAACAACACGATCATCACGATCACCGATCGCCAGGGCAGCGCGCTGTCCTGGGCCTCCAGCGGCGGCCAGGGCTTCAAGGGCTCGCGCAAGTCCACGCCCTTTGCGGCGCAGGTGGCCGCCGAGATGGCCGGCCGTGCCGCTCAGGAGCAGGGCATCAAGAACCTGGACGTTCGCATCAAGGGCCCCGGCCCGGGGCGCGAGTCTTCGGTGCGCGCGCTTGCGTCACTGGGCATCCGCATCAACTCGATCTCCGACGTCACGCCGGTTCCGCACAACGGCTGCCGCCCGCAGAAGCGTCGCCGCGTCTGACGCCAGTCGCAGCGGTTCCCGGGCAGCCGGCCTCGGCGGCCCTATAATCAAAGGTTTTCCGCCGCCGGTCTTGCGAACACGCAGTGCCGGCTTTTTCCCTGGAGCCTTGGCCGCCTTCAAGTGGCCAGACGCTCCACAAGACCACTGTCTGCCTCCCGCGCCTTCGGGCGCAACCCGGCAGACTCGCGCGGGTCGTCCTCCCGGGAACGGGGGGCTTCTGCCGCGTCAGCACACAGATCGCAAGGACTGCAACCGTGGCACGTTACCTAGGACCCAAGGCCAAGCTGGCCCGCCGTGAAGGCACCGACCTTTTCCTCAAGAGCGCGCGTCGCCCCATTGGTGACAAGGCCAAGTTCGAGAGCAAGCCCGGCCAGCACGGCCGCACGAGCGGCTCGCGCACTTCCGATTTCGGCCTGCAGCTGCGCGAGAAGCAGAAGGTCAAGCGCATGTACGGCGTGCTCGAGCGCCAGTTCCGCCGCTACTTTGCCGAGGCCGAGCGCCGCAAGGGCAACACGGGCGAGAACCTGCTGTCGCTGCTGGAATCGCGCCTGGACAACGTGGTCTACCGGATGGGCTTCGGCTCCACCCGGGCCGAGGCGCGTCAGCTCGTTTCCCACAAGGCGTTGACGGTCAACGGCCACGTGGTGAACATCCCCTCCTACTCGGTCAAGGCCGGCGACGTGCTGGCGCTGCGCGAGAAGGCCAAGAAGCAGCTGCGCGTCCTGGACTCCCTCAAGCTCGCCGAGCAGGTGGGCATGCCGGGCTGGGTGCAGGTGGATGCCTCCAAGCTCGAAGGCACCTTCAAGAAGGCCCCCGACCGCGACGAGTTCGGCTCCGACATCAAGGAAGCCCTGATCGTCGAGTTGTACTCGCGCTGAACCCCATCGGCGGCGACGGGCTCCTGGCCCGGCGCCGCTTGGCCGCTTCGCCTGCCGGTTACGAAGCGGCGTTCTTCCCGACCCGGCGTGGTCCATCAGCCTTATCGGTGTGACGAGCCGAGGGTATTGACAGGAAAAGGACTCCATGCAAACGAATCTGCTGAAACCCACCAAGGCCATCCAGGTCGAGCCGCTGGGCGGCCACCGTGCGAAGGCGACGCTCGAGCCCTTCGAGCGCGGCTATGGCCACACGCTGGGCAATGCGCTGCGCCGCGTGCTGCTGTCGTCGATGGTGGGGTATGCGCCGACCGAGGTGACGATCGCTGGTGTGCTGCACGAGTACTCCACGATCGACGGCGTGCAGGAAGACGTCGTGCACATCATGCTCAACCTCAAGGGCGTGGTGTTCAAGCTTCACAACCGCGACGAGGTCACGCTCGTGCTGCGCAAGGAGGGCGAGGGCCCGGTGCTGGCCAGCGACATCCAGACCCCGCACGACGTCGAGATCATCAACCCCAGCCACGTGATCGCTCACCTGGCCCAGGGCGGCAAGCTCGACATGCAGATCAAGGTGGAGAAGGGCCGCGGCTACGTGCCGGGCAACCTTCGCCGCTACGGCGACGAGCCCACCAAGTCGATCGGCCGCATCGTGCTCGACGCGTCCTTCTCGCCCGTCAAGCGTGTGAGCTACGCGGTGGAGAACGCCCGCGTGGAGCAGCGCACCGATCTCGACAAGCTCGTGATGGAAATCGAGACCAACGGCGCGATGTCGCCCGAGGAAGCCATCCGCGCGTCGGCCAAGATCCTCGTGGAGCAGCTCATCGTCTTCACGCAGCTCGAGCATGAGGGCCTGACCGAGCTCACCGGCGGCCTGCGCGAGCCCGAGGGCCCGGAGCCGGCGCCGATCCTGATGCGCCCGGTCGACGAGCTCGAGCTCACGGTGCGCTCGGCCAACTGCCTGAAGGCCGAGAACATCTACTACATCGGCGACCTCGTGCAGCGCAGCGAGACGGAGCTCCTCAAGACTCCGAACCTCGGGCGCAAGTCGCTCAACGAGATCAAGGAAGTGCTGGCCTCGCGCGGCTTGACGCTGGGCACGCGGCTGGAAGGCTGGCCGCCCAAGAGCCTGGATCGCCGCTGAGCCCAGCTGGCCAGAAACGCTACCCGGACATTTCCCGCGCACCCCCGGTACCTGATACGGCCGGGGCCATAAAAGCCAAAAGGACATCACATGCGCCACCGCAACGGACCCCGCAAGCTCAACCGCACCAGCGAGCATCGCGCCGCGATGCTGCGCAACATGTGCAACTCGCTGCTGCAGCACGAGGCCATCAAGACGACGCTGCCCAAGGCCAAGGAGCTGCGCCGCGTCGTCGAGCCGCTGATCACGCTGGCCAAGGAGCCCACGCTGGCCAACCGGCGCCTGGCCTTCGACCGCACGCGCGACCGTGCGATCGTCACCAAGCTCTTCGGTGAACTCGGCCCGCGCTACCAGGCCCGCCCGGGCGGCTACACGCGCATCCTGAAGATGGGCTTCCGCGTGGGTGACAACGCGCCGATGGCCTACGTGGAGTTGGTGGACCGGCCTGATCCGCAGGCAGCTGCGCCGGCCGAAGCCCAGGCCGAATAGGCGCGCAAGCCGGCGCGGGGTGTTCCTAGCCCGCGCCCTTCATCTCGCCCCCTTCTCGGCGCGCGCATTCACCGCGCCAGCCCCAGTGCCTGGCGGGTGAGGCTGCTTGTGCGGCTCTGCGCATCGACCATGGTGTGCAGGATGCTCATGTGGTGGCAGCCCGCGACGGCCTCGCACACGGGCACCGCGTCTGCTCCCCATCTGCGGCGAATCAGGCGGTTCTGCCGGTGGAACTCGGGGGTCTCTTCCTCACCCACCAGCGCGATGAGGCGCCGCGGCAGCTGCGGGGCGGGAAAGCAGGCCGGGCTCAGACGCCTCGCCTGCGCTGCGTCCAGCCGGAGGTCGCTCGCCAGAAACGGCGCGTGCCGAAGCGGCTCGAGGTCGAACACGCCCGAGAGCGACACGGCGGTTCGAACCATGTCGTCGGGCAGATCCGCCGCCAGGTCCCCCCAGCGGCAGGCGAGCATCATGGCTGCCAGGTGCCCGCCCGCGGAGTGACCCCCCACCACGATGCGCGAGGGGTCGCCCCCGAAGCGGCGAGCCTCGCGCCAGGTCCAGGTCAGTGCCCGCGCGATCTGCAGCACGATGTGCTCGACCGTGACGGCTGGGGCCAGCGCGTAGTCGGGCACCACCACCACGGCTCCGGCCTGGACAAAGGGTGGAGCGATGAAGGAGTGGTCCGACTTGGACAGCGCCCGCCAGTAGCCGCCGTGGATCCACACGAGCACGGGAGCTGGGGCGCCGCCTGGGCGGGCACCAAAGACGTCGACCCCCTCGCCCGGGCCGCTGCCGTAGTGCAGGTCGAGCATGGTGCCTGATGTGTGCAGTCTCGCCTCCTCGGACGCCTCGGCCCAGTAGCGCAGGATCCCGGGATGCTCGGGGATGTTGGCGCGGTTGTTGTATTGGCCGTCGTACCAGGCGGGGCTGTGGCTCATGGTGACTTCTTCCTTTCCTTGCGCACGGGCGCGTCGGTGCGGCTTTCGCGGTTCTCGTGGATCGCCGCGGCCACCAGCGCGTCGGCCATCCACAGCGCCACGCGCTCGACGGCCCGGTCCGACAGGCCCCATATGTCCTTGAGCACCATCCAGGTCTCGATGCCGTAGATCACGCTGAGCGACTGGTGCAGGCGCAGGTGCGTGGCCGGTGCGAGCGTGCGTGACAGCGGTGCGATGGCCTCGCCGAGGATGGCCACGCGGTGGCCTCGCCGATACGGCTCCTCGGTCAGCGTGCCGGCGCGCTCCTGCGCCCATTGCTCGAGCGACAGCTGCACCGCGGCGCGCATCTGCGCCTCGAACTCGTGAAAGCGCGGGAAGGTCTTCTCGAACAGGTCTCGCACCCGGCTCTCGCCGTCGGCGTGCGGGGGCACGTAGTTGCGAAGGGGTCCGAGCGAGGCGTCCATCACGGCCGAGATGAGGGCGCCGCGGGTGGGGAAGTAGCGGTAGGCCGTGGCACGCGAGACGCCGCAGCGCTGCGCCACTTCCGTCATGGAGGGCAGGTGACCGCCTTCGCGGATGAGGGCGATGGCCGTGTCCAGCAGCAAACGGAAAGTGGCCGCCTTGACACCACGCGCTGGCGCACTTGGGCCGTGACTCGGGCGGGGTGGGGAGGTGCGCATGCGGGAATGTCCGGAGGTGTCGGGCGGGCCAGCCCGCCTTGGCAGGGCCTGCCACCGGTTCTATGATCGCCCGAGATCGATTTGAGATGCAAGTCTCAAATCGTGACGCCCATGCCAGCACGACGAGCCACCGGGCAGCCCGCCATGAAGCGGCGCACTGGTGGCCACGAGGAGACCCCGATGCTGCACGGCCGCGCGGCCCGTATTGCTCCACCCCGCACGAAGCGGAGGCGGACGTGACCCTGCACCTGTTCGAGCGCATCGCGGTCGAAGACGAGGGCGAGGGCGAAGCCGTGGTGTGTCTGCACGGCCTGGGCGGCAGCGCCAACACCTGGACGCCCATGATGCCGGCGCTGGCGCACCACCGCGTGATCCGCGTCGAGCTGCCCGGCAGCGCACGCTCGTCGCGGGTGGAAGGGGACCTCTCGATCGACAGGCTCGTGCAGGCCGCCGTGACGGCCTGCGAGCGCCTGGGCGTGACGCGCGCCCACTGGATCGGCCACTCTCTGGGCACGATCGTGTGTCAGCACCTGGCCGTGCAGTGGCCGCGCCTGGTGCGCTCGCTGGCGCTCTTCGGGCCGCTGCTCGCGCCGCCCGATGCGGCGCGAGCAGGCCTGCGCCAGCGCGCGCTCAAGGTGCGCGAGCAAGGCGTGGCCGGGCAGCATGAGGTGGCGCTGCAACTGCTGCAGTCAGCGCTGTCACGCGACACGCGCGAGCGCAGCCCGCTGGCCGTGGCCTGCGTGCGCGACACCCTCATGCGCAGCGAACCCGAGGGCTACGCCCGCACCTGCGAGGCCCTTGCACAGGCGCAGCCCGCTGCAGTGGACGCCATCCGCGTGCCCGTGCTGCTTGTGACGGGAGACGAGGACGTGGTCGCGCCGCCGCAGGCGATGCGCGACCTCGCCAGCCGACTGACCCAGGCCTCGCACGTGCGGCAGGTGGTGTTGCCGCGCTGCGGGCACTGGACCCCGCTGGAGCGGAACGAGGCCTGCGCCCAGGAGTGGCGCGCGTTCGCCGCCCAGGCGGCGCGTGGTTGAGGTCGGCAAGGCGACAGACGAAGGACAGCCATGGCAGACGTGCTCTTCACCAACGTGCGCATCTTCGACGGAGGCGGGGAGACCCCCTTCCTCGGTGAGGTGCTGGTGCAGGGCAACCGCATCTCGCGCGTGGTGCGTACGGGCCAGGGCGTACGCTCGGCGCCGGTGGCCGGTGCGCAGGCGATCGACGGTGCCGGGGCCTTCCTGATGCCCGGCATGGTCGAGGCCCACACCCATTTCTCCTGGAACGATCAGCCGAGCCTGGAGTCGATCCAGCGCATGCCGCCAGAGGAGCACATCCTGTGGTGCGCGCAGGTGGCGCGGCGCTACCTGGACATGGGCTGGACCTCCTGCGTGGGCGCGGCCACCGCCAAGCCGCGCCTGGACGTGGTGATCCGCAACGCCATCAACGACGGCACCATCATCGGGCCGCGCTACCTCGCCGCAAGCCAGGAGATCACGGTGCCGGGTGGCCTCGGGGACACCACCGCGCCGCACCTGCCGCAGCCCGAGTTCGCCTTTGGCGCGGTCGTCAGCGGGGCCGAGGAGATGCGCCGCTGCGTGCGCATGTTCTGCAAGTACGGGGTGGACTCGCTCAAGATCAACCTCTCGGGCGAGTCGATCACCGGCATGCCCTCGGAGATGAGCCAGTTCACCGAGGAGGAGATCCGCACCTGCGTGCAGGAGGCCAAGGCCTGGGGCAAGCGGGTGGCCGCGCACGCACGCTCGACCTGGTCGATCAAGCAGTGCGTCAAGCAGGGCATCGAGGTGATCTACCACGCGAGCTTTGCCGACGAGGAGGCGCTGGACCTGCTGGAGGCGCACAAGTTCGAGCACTTCGTGGCGCCAGGCCTGGCCTGGCTCATCAACACCTGCCACCACGCCAGCGCCTGGGGCCTGACGCCCGAGGTCACGCGCAAGATGGGCTACCACCGCGAGCTCGAGGCAGCCATCGAGAGCATGAAGGGCATGCGCCGGCGCGGAATCCGCATCCTGCCTGGCGGCGACTACGGCTTTGCCTGGACCCCTCACGGCACCAACGCGAAAGACCTCGAGTACTTCGTCAAGTACATCGGCATGAGCCCGATGGAGGCGCTGCTGTCGGCCACTGCCTGGGGCGGCCCGATGATGAAGCTGGGCAAGCAGATCGGCTACATCCGCGAGGGTTGCCTGGCTGACATCCTGCTGATCGACGGCGACCCCCTGGCCGACATCACCATCCTGCAGGACCGCGCGCGCATCCTGGCGGTGATGAAGGACGGCGAGTTCCACCGCGCGCCGCCAGTTCGGCAGTCGCGCACCACGCGCTGGGCGGCCTGAGCCGCACGCTGCGAACCTCGCATCGGGAGAACCAGATGGCACAGCACCCCGGCGAAGTCCTCTTCACCAACGTGCGCATCCTCGACGGCACGGGCCTACAACTCCCCTACGCCGGCAGCGTGCGCGTACGCGGCAAGCGGATCGTGCACATCGGCCGCAGCGCCGGTGGCGTGAGCGCGGGGGACGCACTGGTCATCGATGGCGCAGGCGCCACGCTGATGCCGGGCATGGTGGAGGCCCACACGCATTTCTCGTGGAACGATGCGGCCACGCTCGCCGGCATCCAGACGATGCCGCTGGAGGAGCACGTGCTGTGGACGGCCAAGGTCGCGCACAACTACCTCAAGGCCGGCTTCACCTCGTGCCTCGGGGCGGCTTGCGCCAAGCCGCGCCTGGACGTGGTGATCCGCAACGCCATCGAAAGCGGCCAGATCCCCGGGCCGCGCTACCTCGCGGCGAGCCAGGAGATCACCGTACCGGGGGGTCTGGGCGACGAGATGCTGCCGCACCTGCCGTTTCCGGAGTTCAGCTTCGGGGTGGTGGTCAACGGCGCGGAGGACCTGCGTCGCGTCACGCGCATGTTCCTCAAGTACGGGGTCGACACGATCAAGCTCAACCTCTCGGGCGACAACTTCGTGCCCGGTGCAGACGCCAAGACGACCTGGATGACCGATGCCGAGGTGGCCGCCTGCGCCGAGGAGGTGCGCATGCGGGGCAAGCGCATCGTTGTGCACGCGCGCTCCTGCGCCAGCGTCAAGCAGGCGCTTCGCCACGGCATACGGCTCATCTACCACGCGAGCTTCACCGACACCGAGGCGCTGGACATGCTGGAGGCTGCACGTGACGAGGTCTTCGTCGCTCCGGGCATCGGCATCCTCTATGCGCTTCTGCACGAGGCCGAGCCCTGGGGCGTGAGCCATGCCCAGGCCGTCCAGATGGGCTACCAGGAGGAGTGGGATGCCGCCTGCGAGTCGCTCAAGGCCATGCACCGCCGCGGCGTACGCGTGCTGCCGGGCGGGGACTACGGGTTCGCCTTCAACCCGCATCTGAAGAACGCGCGCGACCTGGAGCTCTTCGTGAAGTACCTGGGCTTCACGCCGATGGAGGCGATCCGCTCCTGCACCCTCTACGGCGGGCAGGTGATGCTGCGGCCAAACGAGATCGGCCTGGTCAAGGAAGGCTACCTGGCCGACTTGCTCCTGCTCGATGGCGATCCCCTGGCCAATCTGTCGATCCTGCGCGATCCCAAGCGCATCCTGGCGGTCATGAAGGACGGCGTCTTCGCCAAGGAGCCGCCGGTGGGGCAGTCCCGCTCCTGGGAGCGCGCAGCGTGAGGTGGAACGCACGCACCTGGACGTGGCTGCTCGTGGGCGGCCCGATCGCGCTCTTCTCGATCTGGGCGATCGCCGACAACACGCGGCTGTACTTCGTCACGCTGCTCAACGGCCTGACGCTCGCTTCGCTGTACTTCATCGTCGCCTCGGGCTTCACGCTCGTGTTCGGGCTCATGCGCAACGTCAACCTCGCGCACGGCTCGCTCTACCTGCTCGGCGGCTACGTGGGCTTCATCGTGGCGGAGAAGACCGGCTGGTGGATCCTGGCGGTGGCCGCGGGTTTTCTCGTGGCGGCGGTCGCGGGGCTGCTCATGCAGGTGCTGATCCTGCGCCACATGCAGGGTCAGGACATGCGCCAGACGATGGTGACCATCGGCCTGTCCATCGTGATCGCAGACCTGCTGCTGTGGGTCTTCACGGCACAGGTGCACCAGATGGAGGCGCCCGAGTGGCTGCAGGGGCCCATACGGGGGCTGCCGCTCATCAAGGCCTACTCCGCCTACCGGCTGAGCCTGCTCGTGTTCGGCGTGGCCATCGGCATCTTCCTGTGGTGGCTGCTCACGCGCACCACCGTGGGAGCCATGATCCGCGCCGGCGTGGACGACCGGCACATGCTCGCGGCCTCCGGCGTGAACGTGAACCTGGTCTTTGCCATCACCTTCATGCTCGGTGCGGGGCTGGCGGGCTTCGGCGGAGTCATCGGGGCGGTGGAGCTCTCCATGGTGCCAGGGGAGGACACGCGGCTGCTGCTGGCCTCGCTCATCGTCGTCATCGTCGGCGGCATGGGCAGCGTCGTGGGCGCAGCCATCGGTGCGGTGATCCTGGGCCTGGCCGAAACCTACGGCCTGGCCTATGCGCCGACCTACAGCGTCGTCTTCACCTTCCTCATCCTGATCGGCGTGCTCGCGTTCCGGCCACGCGGCATCCTGGGCAAGCCGGCATGAGGCGCAGCGTGAGACCCGCCATGGGTAGAACCTGGGAGCTGCCCCGGTGAGCGCGGCCCGCTGGCGCCGGGCGATGAATGCTGCCGCCGGGCAGGGGGCATGGCCGCGCGTGCGTCCGGCACCCGTGGCAACGGGCCCGGGCACGGCCCGTGCCCCGGCGCTGCCCGATCCCTATGCGGGCAGCGATGCCCCGCGCTGGCTCAAGTTCCTGTGGCGCACCCTGTCGGCGCGGCATGTCTTCACGCTCATCGGGGTGCTCCTGGTGCCCTTCGTGGCCACGCCCTTTCTCACGTTCCAGGTGGCGGCGCAGGCGCTCGTGCTGGGGTTGATTGCGCTGTCGCTGACCTTCCTGGGCGGCTATGGCGGCATGGTCTCGCTGGCGCAGATGTCGGTAGCCGGGATGGCGGGCTACGCCATTGCCGTCCTCGGGGCAAGCAGCACCCCCATCAGCCTGGGCTGGCCCTGGTGGGTGGCGGTGCCGTTTGCCGTGCTCATCGCCACCGCCTGCGCCACCGTGATCGGGTGGCTCTCGGTGCGCACCGAAGGCATCTACACCATCATGATCACGCTGGCCTTCGGCGTGGCCTTCTACTACCTGGTGCTTCAGAACTACACGATCTTCAACGGCTTTCAGGGCTTCCAGAAGGTCTATCCGCCGGAGGTCTTCGGCGTGAACTGGCGCGACCCGCTGCCCTTCTACTTCCTGAGCCTGGCCTGGGCGCTGGCGGGTTACCTGGCGGTGAAGTGGCTCGTGCGCACGCCCTTCGGCATCGCGCTGCAAGGCGTGCGCGACAACCCCCGGCGCATGGCGGCACTGGGCTTTCACGTCGTGGCGCACCGCGTGGCCGCTTACGCCTTCGCCGGGTTGCTCGCATCTGTGGGCGGCGTGCTGCTCGTCTGGTACAACGGGCTGATCTCGCCTGGGTCGGTCAACACCGGCTGGCAGATCAACATCCTCGTGATCGCCGTGCTCGGGGGCATGCGCCACCCGATCGGTGCCTTCCTCGGCGCAGCCGTGTTCGTGCTGCTGCAGACCTTTGCGATCGACATCATCGACCGCGAGCGATTCAACCTGGTGATCGGCGTGGTCTTCCTCGCCATCGTGCTGTTCTCACCCGACGGGCTGCTCGGGCTGTGGGCCAAGCTGCGTGCGCGCTTCGGCCCGGACCAGGCGATCCAGGCACCCGTGACGACAACCCCGCGCCATTGAGCGCAATTTGCAAGGAGACGACAGTGAACGTGACCAAACGGATCTGGGTGCGCTCGATGGTGGGCGCCGCGGCTATGGCAGCGCTCTCGGGCGCAGCATGGGCACAGCAAGGCGCACCGATCAAGATCGGCGTGCTCGCCACGCTGGAAGGGCCGTTCGCTGCAGGAGGCGCCGACGGCATGCGCGGTGCGGAGCTCGCGATCAAGCAGCGCGGCGGCATGGTGGCCGGGCGTCGCATCGAGATGGTGCGTGCCTCCTCCAACGCCAACCCCGACGTGGCGGTGAACGCGGTGCGCAAGCTCGTGGAGCAGGACAAGGTCGACCTCGTGGTCGGCCCGCTTTCCGGCGGCGAGGGCATCGCGGTCAAGGATTACGCCAAGACCCAGCCCAACATGACCTTCATCAACGGCGGCTCTGGCGCACAGGCCACGACCCTCGTCAACCCCAGCACGAACTTCTTCCGCTTCAACACCGAAGGTGCGCAGTGGATGGTGGGCCTGGGCAAGGCCGCCATGGACAAGGGCTACAAGCGCGTGATGGTGATCGCCGAGGACTATGCGTTCCCGTACTCGCAGGTGCAAGGCTTCATGGCCGAGTACTGCCGCCTGGGCGGCAAAGTGCCGGTGAAGGCCTGGGTGCCGCTGGGCGGCAAGGACTACTCCTCCGTGATCGCGCGCATCCCCAAGGACGTGGACGCGCTGCTCGTGATCCTGGGTGGCGCCGACGCGGTGAACTTCCTGAACCAGTACGAGGCTGCGGGCGGCGACAAGCCGATGATGGGCGGCTCGATCACGGTCAGCCAGGACGTGCTGAACTACCGCGGCAAGCGCCGCGACTCGCTGGTGGGCACGATGTCCGCCGGCCCCTACGCCGACAGCTTCGACGGAGCCGACTGGCGCGCCTTCGTAGCCGACTACCAGAAGAACTACCCGGTGTCGGCCGGCGGCTACCCGAGCCCGAGCCTGTTCGCCCTCGTGTACTACACCAACATGAAGGCGGCGCTGGACGCGCTCGACCAGGTCAGGGGCGACCTCTCGGGCGGTCAGGCGAAGTACCGCGAGGCACTGTCCAAGCTCGAGCTGAAGATGCCCACGGGCACCGTGAAGCTGGATGCCAACCGCCAGGCCATCGGTACCACCTTCGTGACCGAGGTGGTCAAGGACAGCAAGGGCGAGCTCACCACGCGGGTGCTGCGCAAGGTCGACAACGTCGACCAGCTCCTGGGCATGAAGCGCGAGGAGTTCCAGGTGGGCTCGCGCGACGTGCCGGCCTGCCCCTGAGCGGGCGCTGCTCCGGCTGGCCTGACACGCTTCGCCCCGATGGCATCGATCACCTCGCGAACGGGCTCGGCCCGCACAGCCGCGCCAGCGGCTGGCGCGGGCGCGCCCGGTGCGCGCGCACCCCTGGCGTCCTCTGACGCCCTGGTGCTGCGCGGGGTGACGCGCGCCTTCGGGGCGCTGCGCGCGGTGGACGATGTGTCCTTCGCCGTCGCAGCCGGGCAGAAGTACGCCGTCCTCGGATCCAACGGCGCGGGCAAGACAACCCTCTTCAACGCCATCACCGGGGACTTCCCGCCCACAGCCGGGCGGATCGAATTGTTCGGCGAGGACATCACGGCACTGCCGCCGCACGAGCGCATTCGCAAGGGCCTGCGGCGCACGTACCAGTCCTCGCTGCTGTTTCGCGACCTGTCGGTGCGCGACAACCTGTTCCTGGCCGTGCGCGGCGTGGCCAGCGGCCGCTTCGGGGTGTGGCGGCCTTCGGCCAGCCATCCCTCGCGCCTTGCCACCGAGGACCTGCTCGAGCGCGTGCGCCTCGCGCACATCGCCGAGGAGCCGGTGGCCAACCTCGCACACGGCCAGCAGCGCCAGCTGGAGATCGGGATGGCGCTGGCCGGTGCGCCACGGCTCATCCTCTTCGACGAGCCCGCCGCCGGGCTCTCGCCCGCAGAGCGGCGCGAGCTCGTGGCGCTCCTGGTCTCACTGCCAGCGCACATGAGCTTCGTCATCATCGAGCACGACCTGGACATCGCGCTCAAGGTCTCCGAGCGCGTGACCGTGATGCACAACGGCCGCGTGCTGCGCACGGGCACGCCTGCCGAGATCGAGGCCGACAGCCAGGTACAGGCCATCTACATGGGAGGGCACCACTGATGGCCTGGGGGCGCGATCGTGCGGCCCGGGGGGCCGCCGGCGGGGCGGGCCCGGCTGCACCGCTGCTGGTGGTGCAGGGCCTGGACGTGCACTACGGCCGCGCGCACGCGTTGCAGGACGTGAGCCTGACGCTCGAGCGCGGCGTGCTGGGCATCGTCGGGCGCAACGGCATGGGCAAGACCACGCTGTGCAACGCAATCACCGGGCTCGTGCCCGCGCGCGGCAGCGTGCGGCTGGCTGGCCAGGAGCTGCTTGGCCTGGCGCCGCACCGCATCACGCGGCTGGGCATCGCCTACGTGCCGCAGGGCCGGCGCGTGTGGCCCTCGCTCACGGTGGATGAGACGCTGCGCCTGGTGGCGCGCCACCGCCGTGAGGTCGACCGCGTCTACACGATGTTCCCGCGCCTGGCCGAGCGCAAGGGCAACGGCGGCTCCCAGCTCTCCGGCGGCGAGCAGCAGATGCTGGCCATTGGCCGTGCGCTGCTGCTGGAGCCGCGGCTGCTCGTGATGGACGAGCCCACCGAGGGCCTGGCGCCGGTCATCGTCGAGCAGGTGGCCAAGGCGCTGCGCGAGCTCGCGCGCGAAGGCTCGATCGCCGTGCTGCTCATCGAGCAGAACCTGGGCGTGGCCATCGAGGTGGCTGACCGCATCGGCGTGATGGTCAACGGACGTATCGCGCAGGAGCTGCCGGCCGCGCAGCTGGCCGGCGACCGTGAACTGCAGGAGCGGTTGCTGGGCGTGCGTGCGAGTGCAGACCCGGATGAAGACTCCGCCGCGCCCAGCGGCGAACCCGAGGCCCCCCAGCCGCCGCTTCAGGTGCTGACGGTGCGCCGTGCGCACGGCGACGGCCTGCCGAGCCTGGACGCGATGGCGCCGCGGGCCGAAACAGGCTTCAATCGCTGGACGGCCGCTGGCGCAACGCTGCCCGCAGCGCGGCCTGCGGCATCGGGCCAGGAGGGCGCTGACCCTGCTGTCGCAACGCCGTCCGGCCAGGGTACGCGCTCGGCCTCCGTCTTCGACTTTCCCGTATCGGCCACCAGCGGCCGCGCCGCCTACGTGGTGGGTACCTTCGACACGAAGGGGCGCGAGCTCTTCTACATCCGCCAGTGCCTGGAGCGCCTCGGCCTGCGCGTCGTGACGGTGGACCTCTCCACGAGCGGGCGAACCTCCACGGCAAGCGTGCACCCGCGCGAGGTGGCGCGGCATCACCCGCAGGGCGAGGCCGAGGTGTTCAGCGGCGACCGCGGCGGCGCGGTGGCGGCGATGGCGTTGGCCTTCGAGCGCTTCGTGCTCACGCGGCGTGACCTTGGCGGGATCATCTCCGCCGGGGGCTCGGGCGGCACGACGCTGGCCACGGCGGCGATGCGCGCGCTGCCCGTGGGCGTGCCCAAGGTCATGGTTTCGACCATGGCCAGCGGCGACACCCGCCCTTATGTCGGGCCCAGCGACATCATGATGCTGTACTCGGTGACGGACGTGCAGGGCATCAACCGCATCAGCGAGCGTGTGCTGGCCAACGCCGCCCACGCCCTGGCCGGGATGGTCACGCACCCGCCGCTGGCTTCGCAGGCCACCAAGCCGGCCATCGGGCTGACGATGTTCGGCGTGACCACGCCATGCGTGCAGGCGGTGACGAAGCAGCTCGAGCAGGACCATGACTGCCTGGTCTTCCACGCCACGGGCGTGGGTGGGCAGTCACTGGAGAAGCTCGCCGATTCGGGGCTGCTGGCCGGCGTGATCGATGTCTCGACCACCGAGATCGCCGACGAGATCGCCGGCGGGACGCTGTCGGCCGGGCCGACCCGGCTCGATGTCTTCGCGCGCCACGAGATTCCGTGGGTGGGCTCGTGCGGGGCGCTGGACATGGCGAACTTCGGGCCCTGGGACTCGGTGCCCGAGAAGTTTCGAGGCCGGCGGCTGTACCGGCACAACCCGAGCGTGACGCTCATGCGCACGTCCGTCGACGAGTCCCGGGCCATCGGCGAGTTTCTGGTGGCCAAGATCAACGCGATGCGCGGGCCTGTGCGCTTTCTCATCCCCGAGGGCGGGGTCTCTGCCATCGACCGGCCGGGCCAGCCCTTCCACGACCCCGAAGCCGACCGCGTGCTCTTCGAGACGATCGAGCGCGGCTTTCGCAGCGGGGTCGACCGTCAGCTGCGGCGCTTGCCGCACCACCTCAACGACGAGGCCTTCGCGGCCGCGCTCGTGGCCGCGTGGCGCGAGGTTTCGCGCCCGGCGCTGGCCCGGCGCGCCTGAGGCCTGCTGAACCTGAAGGAAGTCCACCCGAGATGGCCCGCATTCCCCGCCGCGAAATCCTCAAAGGTCTGCGCGCCAAGCTCAAGCGAGGCGAGCCCATCATCGGCGGCGGCGCCGGCACGGGGCTTTCGGCCAAGTGCGAGGAGGCCGGCGGCATCGACCTGATCGTGATCTACAACTCGGGGCGCTACCGCATGGCCGGGCGCGGTTCGCTGGCCGGGCTCCTGGCCTACGGCAACGCCAACGAGATCGTGTGCGACATGGCGCGCGAGGTGCTGCCGGTGGTGCGGCACACACCGGTGCTCGCCGGCGTCAACGGCACGGACCCCTTCATGATTGCGGACGCCTTCCTGCGCCGCCTCATCGACCTCGGCTTCTCGGGCGTGCAGAACTTCCCCACCGTCGGCTTGATCGACGGCACTTTCCGCGCCAACCTCGAGGAGACGGGGATGGGCTATGCGCTGGAAGTGGAGATGATCGCGCGCGCCCATGCGCTGGACCTGCTGACCACGCCCTACGTGTTCAGCGAGGACGAGGCGCGCGCGATGACGAAGGCGGGTGCGGACATCGTGGTGTGCCACATGGGCCTGACCACCGGCGGGGCCATTGGTGCCCACACCGCGCTCAAGCTCTCCGACTGCGTCGAACCGATCAACCGCTTTGCAGCAGCGGCGCGCAAGGTGCGCCGTGACGTTCTCGTGCTTTGCCATGGCGGGCCGATCGCCACGCCCGAGGACGCGCGCTTCATCCTCGATCACTGTCCGGGCTGCGACGGCTTCTATGGCGCGAGCTCGATGGAGCGGCTGCCCACCGAGACCGCACTGACCGACACGACCCGGCAGTTCACCCGCATCCGGCGCTCCCCCGCGGCGCGCCCGAAGAGCAACAGGAGAGCCCCATGACAGGCGCTGAATTCGGCAGTTTCATCCTCGGCCTGATCGTCGTTGCGATCGTCGTCGCGATCGCGGTGTGGCTGCTGCACTGGCTGTACCTGCGCAGCTCCAAGGAGCGGGCCTTCGTGCGTACGGGGCTGGGCGGGCAGAAGGTGGTGGTGGACGGCGGCGCCTTCGTTCTGCCCATCGTGCACGACGTGATCCCGGTGAACATGAACACGCTGCGCCTGGAGGTCAGCCGCGGGCGCGACAAGGCCCTCATCACGAAGGACCGCATGCGCGTGGACGTGATCGCCGAGTTCTACGTTCGCGTGGCCGCGCAGCCCGAGGCGGTGGCGGCGGCGGCGCAGACGCTGGGCCTGCGCACGATGGAGCCCGAGCAGCTCAAGGAGCTGGTGGAGGGCAAGTTCATCGACGCGCTGCGCACGGCCGCCGCGGAGATGACGATGGAGGAGCTGCACGAGAAGCGCGGCACCTACGTGCGCCGCGTGCGCGAGGCGGTGGCCGAGGACCTGACGAAGAACGGCCTGGAGCTCGAGGCGGCCTCCCTCACGCAGCTGGACCAGACCTCCATGGAGTTCTTCAACCCGAGCAACGCCTTCGACGCCGAGGGCTTGACGCGGCTGACCGAGCAGATCGAGCGGCGCAAGAAGCAGCGCAACGATGTCGAGCAGGACACGCTGATCGCGATTCGCAACAAGAACCTGGAGGCCGAGAAGCTCTCGCTGGGCATCGACCTGGAAAGCGAAAGTGCGCGCCTGGCGCAGCAGCGCGAGGTGGAGATGGCGCGCGCGCGCCAGCGCGCCGAGGTGGCGGCCGAGCGCGCGCAGCGCGAGCAGGATGCCGAGGGCGCACAGATCACGGCACGCCAGGCCATCGAGGGTGCGCGCATCCGCAGCGAACAGAGCCTGGAGCAGGAGCGCATCCGCAAGGAGCGCGAGATCCAGGCCGCTGAGATCGAGCGCCGTCGCGCGCTGGAGCTCGCCGAGCAGCAGCGCGCCATCGCGGTGGCTCGTGAGAGCAAGGCCCAGAGCGAGGCCCAGACCGAGGCCGAGACGGCGCGCGCGCAGGCCGTGGCCGCAGAGGAGCGTGTCTTCACGGCGCGCGAGGTCGAGACCGCCGAGCGCCGTCGCGCTATCGAGATCATCGCCGCGCGCCAGGAGGCCGAGCGCGAGGCCCTGCGCCTGACGGCGACGGCGGCGGCCGAGAAGGAGGCCAGTGCCGACCGCGGGGCGGCGATTCGCGCACAGGCCGAGGCCGACGCCGATGCCGACCGGATCCGAGCCATGGCGCACCGCGTGCGCGCGGAGATCGAGGCCGAGGCCACGCGCCTGATGAACGAGGCCCAAAACGTGCTGTCGCCCGAGGCGCGAGCATCGGCGTTGCGGCTGCGCCTGGTGGAGAAGGCCGAGGCCATCATCCGCGAGTCGGTCAAGCCCATGGAGCGCATCGAGGGCATCAAGATCCTGCACGTGGACGGGCTGGCGGGCTCGGGTGGCGGTGGGGGCGACGGCGGCGCCGGCGGATTTGCCGACAGCGTGGTGAACTCGGCGCTGCGCTTTCGTGCCCAGGCGCCGATCGTCGACCAGCTGCTGCGCGAGATCGGGCTGGAGGCCGGCGACATCCAGCGCCTGGCCGTCGGGGCCGCGGGCGGCGCGGCCGCGTTGCCACCGGCTGCGGCGCAGCCTCCCCGCGAGTAAGTGCCTGTCCACCGGAGCCCCAGTGTGATCCGCCTTTACGTCTCCAGCATCATCGATGCGAGCGCAGACACCGTCTGGGCGCGCATCCGCGACTTCAACGGGTTGCCGCAGTGGCATCCGGCGATCGCTGACAGCCGCATCGAGAACCAGCAGCCTGCCGATCGCGTGGGCTGTGTGCGCCACTTCCACACGCGCGACGGCGGCACGATCCGCGAGCGGCTGCTCGCACTGTCGGACTACGACTACAGCTGCACCTACGAGATCCTGGAGAGCCCCATGGGCGTGGACAACTATGTGGCCACGCTCAAGCTCACGCCGGTCACCGATGGCGACCGATGCTTCGCCGAGTGGAGTGCGGAGTTCGACTGTGCCGAAGGGCGCGAGCAGGAGCTCTCCACGCTGATCGGCCAGGGTGTCTTCCAGGGCGGCTTCGACGCGCTCAAGCGTCACTTCGGTCGCCGCTGAACCGGGCCGGGCCACGGGCGTGCTGCAGCGAGTCGTCCGCTCCACCGTCATCGACGCCCCGATCGAGCGGGTGTGGGCGGTGCTGCGCGACTTCAACAGCCATGACGCCTGGCACGAGGTCGTGGACAAGAGCCGCATTGAGGCCGGCAA
The DNA here is from genome assembly GCA_044237995.1 of Rubrivivax sp. Classification (GTDB taxonomy): domain Bacteria; phylum Pseudomonadota; class Gammaproteobacteria; order Burkholderiales; family Burkholderiaceae_C; genus Rubrivivax. The sequence goes on from JBIIED010000017.1 coordinate 19,443, forward strand.
GACCTCTTCGCAGGTGGGCTGCGTACGCGCCTTCACGCTCAAGGACGGCAACTTCATCCGCGAGCAGCTGCTCACGCTCGACGACCGCGAGCACCGCAGCACCTATTGCATCGTCGAGGCCACCGTGCCGCTGCAGCGCTACGTGGCCACCGTGACGCTCAAGCCCGTCACCGACGGCCGGCGCACCTTCTGGCACTGGGAGTCCACCTTCGCCACGCCCCCGGGCCGGGAGCGCGAGCTGCGCGAGATGGTGGCCAGCGGGGTCTACGAGGCGGGCTTTGCCAACCTGCGGCGCCACCTGCAAGGCGGTGCCGACCTGCGCACACGCGGCCAGACCCCGATGCCCACGGCGCTGCCCGTGGCCTGCCGTCGCGTGGAGGTGGCCGCCTACGGCGGAGCCGATGCACTCGTGGCGCGAGAGGCGCAGGCCCCTGCGCCCGGGCCGGGCGAGGTGCGCATCCGCCAGCGCTACGCGGGCGTGAACTTCATCGACGTGTACCTGCGCCGGGGCTGGATCCCGCCGATGCTGCCCCTACCGGGCACGCCCGGCATGGAGGCCTCGGGCACCGTGCTGGACGTGGGCGAGGGCGTCACCGCCCTGATGCCCGGCGACCGCGTGGCCTACATGGGGCTCGTGGCGGGTGCCTACACCACCGTGCGCACCGTGCCGCAGGATTGGGTGGTACGGCTGCCCGCTGCAGTGGAGGACGACGTGGCGGCTGCGCTGCTGCTCAAGGGCGTGACGGCCGACTACCTGCTGCGTGACCTCGGGCGCGTGCAGCCCGGCGCGCGCTGGCTCGTGCATGCGGCCGCCGGCGGTGTGGGGCTGCTGCTGTGCGGCTGGGCGCGCCGGCTCGGGGCACGCGTGGTGGGGACGGTGTCGAGCCCGGAGAAGGCACGCGTGGCGCGTGAGCACGGTTGCGAGCACGTCATCGTGACTCCCGACTACCGCTTCGCCGACAGCGTGCGGCACCACTTCGGCGACGGTGCGGACGTGATCGTCGACGGATTGGGCGACGCCGCGCGCGAGGAGAACTTCGCAGCGCTGGCCCCGTGCGGACACTGGATCAGCCTCGGGCAGGCCAGCGGCGCGTTGCAGCCCATCTCGCCGGACCTGCTGGTGATGAAGTCGGCCAGCTTCTCCCGCCCGGTGGCCTTTGCCTACGTGCCCACGCGCGAGCGGCTGGCCGAGCGCGCCGAACGCGTGTGGGCGGCACTGGCCGATGGCACCATCAAGCTTCCGCCCATCGAGCGCCACGCGCTGGCTGCAGCGGCGCACGCGCATGAGCGCCTGGAGTCGCGCCGTACGATGGGCGCGCTGGTGCTCGTGGCCTGAGGGCCGGACGCTGCGAACCCCTGGCCCGGAGAAGCCCACCATGATCGAAGGCATGAACCACTTCACCATCACGGCCGAAGATCGCGCGCGAACGCTGGACTTCTATTGCGGGCTGCTGGGGCTGCAGGAGGGGCCGCGGCCCGACCTGGGCTTTCCCGGCGCCTGGCTCTATGCGCCGGGCTCGAGCCAGGCGGTGCTGCACATCTACTGGGACCGCCCGATGCCCGAGCCGCGCACGGGCGTGATCGATCACATGGCCTTCACGGCACGCGGGCTGCGCGCGGTGAAGGCGCGCTTCGAGGAAAGGGGCGTGCCCTGCGAGCTGCGCCGCCAGCGCGGTGCCGGCACCTGGCAGCTCTTCAGCTTCGATCCCAACGGGGCGCGCGTGGAGCTCGACTTCGACGCGACCGAGGAGCCCTGAGGAGTCCGCAGGGGCCCTGGGGGGCCTCAGCCCGGCAGCTGCACGCCAGCGGCGCGCGCCGCCGCGCGCACGGGCTCGGGCCAGTTGATGTGTCCGGGATCGCGGCCATTGGCCATGCCCAGCAGCAGCGCGGGCTCGCTGGCGATGTTGCGAAACCCGCGCGACACCCCGGGCGGGATGCTCACTGTGTCCAGCGGCTCCAGGACGAGGCTGCGCGCGCCTTCGGGGCCCCAGAACACTTCCCAGCGCCCGGTCAGTGCGACGAAGACCTCGAGCGTCAGGTGGTTGTGCAGGGGTGCCGAGCGGCCAGGCTCGCAGCGCACGAGATTCATGTGGAAGTCCTCGGCCTGCAGGGGAGCATGGGGTGGCTCGCCCAGCACGCGCCAGGTGGTGCGCTCGCAGCCCGGAATGCTCGCGTCGATGTAGTCGTCGGTGGGCTCGAGCGCGTGAAAGCGCGCCACGCGCGCCTCCATTTCGGCCACGGTGGGGTTGGCGTCGGTGATCGGTGCGATACGCGGCATGGCGCCCTCCAGGCGTTGTGATGCCCGATGTTGTCGCTACGGGCCGCACGCATGCCAATCCGGGGAAATCGGGGGATGGCGGCAACCGATGCGCGCGCTCGTTGGGGAAAGCCCGCAGAGGATCCCGAGCCCGAGCGCCGGAATTCCGGTTGGTGTCACATTGCGCGGTTGCCTGCAGGCAGCACAGGAGCGGGCAAGCCCCCTCGACAGCGATTCGTCCAACCCCACCGGAGACTTTCCATGCAGCGCCGCGATCGTGTCACCTCCCGCCGCCGTGTCCTTCAGGGTGCGGCTGCCGCCGTCGGGGCGGCATCCTTCGCCCCGGCCCTGCTGGCGCAGGCCGCCCCGGTGCGCGTGGGCTACTCGATGTCGCGCACGGGCCCGTGGACGGGCGGTGCGCAGGTCAGCCAGGAGCCCAACTACCTGCTGTGGGCCGAGCAGCAGAACCAGGCCGGTGGCCTGGACGTCAAGGGTGTGCGCCGCCGCATCGAGCTCGTCAGCTCGGACGACCGCAGCGACACCGAGACGGTGGTGCGCACCTACGAAAAGCTCATGGGCAGCGACAAGGTGGACCTGGTGCTGCCGCCCTGGGGCAGCAACGCCAACTTCGCCGTGGCCCCCCTGGCCAACCGTTTCGGCTACCCGTTCCTGGCGCCTACGGCGCTCAGCCGGCGCCTGGTGGAGATGAAGCTGCCCTACTTCTTCCTGCTGCTGCAGCAGCCCAAGCCGATGTGCGAGGCCATCGTCGACATGTTCAAGGCCAACGGCATTCGCTCCGTGGCCTGCGTCTACGTGGACGACCTCTTCGGCCTGGAGAACTACGCCGCCTTCAAGGTGGCGCTGCAGGGCACGGGCATCAACCTGGTGGAAGACAAGAGCTACCCTGGCGGCGTGAAGGACCTCTCGCCCGTCCTGCGCTCCATCAAGGACAAGAACCCGGACGCCTTCGTCGGCTTCACCTACCCGCCCGACACCATCCTGGCCAGCCGCCAGGCCAAGGAGATCGGCTTCAACCCGAAGGTGTTCTACGCCTCGGTGGGCACGGCATTCCCGCTGTACAAGAACGTGATGACGCCCGCCGGCGCCGAGGGCGTGACCGGAATGGGCTCGTGGAACGCCAAGACCAGCCCGGGTGCGAAGGCCTACTTCGATGCCCATGTGGCGAGCCAGAAGAAGGAACCCGACCGCTGGGCCAGCGGCGCCTGCTGGGCGGGCCTGGAGATCCTGACCAACGCCGTCAAGCAAGTCGGGCTGGACCGCAAGACCATCCGCGACTACGTCGCAGCCACCACGCACAAGACGATCATTGGCGACATCCGCTTCGTCGGCAGCGAGAACGTGGGCACGCCCGGCACCATCGGCCAGTGGCAAAACGGCGAGTTCGAGGTGGTGTGGCCCACCGCGCGCGCCACGGCCAAGCTCGTCGCGAACAAGCCCGCCTGGAGGTAGCCAGGGCACAGGCCCTCCCATGTCCGCCTCCGCCTGGATCGAGCTGATCGCCTCCGGTCTCATCACCGGCGGCATCTACGCGCTGGTGGCGCTCGGGCTGAACCTGCAGTACGGGCTCATGCGCATCCTGAACATCGCCCACGGCGAGTTCCTGATGGTCGGGGCCTTCCTCACGTGGTGGGTGCAAAGCAGCCTTGGGCTGTCGCCGCTGCTGATGGTGCCGGTGTCCTTTGCGCTGCTGATGGGGCTGGGCCTGGCCATCCACTTCCTGTGCTTTCGGCGGCTCACGGCCACTTCGCCCAACCTCGACATCTTCGAGGCGCGCGGCCTGATGGTGGCCTTTGGCCTGATGTTTCTCGTGCAGAACTTCGTGTCCTGGCAGTGGGGCGGTGACCTGCGCGGCTACGACTTCCTCACCGACCCGGTGCGCCTGGGTCAGGCGCAGTTCGCGGGCAACAAGCTGCTCGTCTTCGGCCTGGCGCTGCTCTTTGCCGGCGCGCTCATCGTGCTCATGCGCATGACGCTGCTGGGCAAGGGGGTGCGGGCGCTTATGCAGTCACCGGTGGGTGCGCGCCTGGTGGGCATCGACACGCGCCGGCTGCACCCGCTCATGTTCGGCGTGGGTCTGGGGCTGTCGGGCGTGGCCGGCTGCCTGCTGTCCATGGCCTACACGATCTCGCCTTCGATGGGCGAGCCCTACACCGTCACCGCGCTCATCGTCATCACGCTGGGT
>JBIIED010000195.1:0-6820 GCA_044237995.1 Rubrivivax sp.
TCACCTATGGTTAGGGCTATCTCGTGCCAACGGACCCATGTCCAGCATACTGGCAAATCAAACACCTTTTCCTCGTCCGATATTGCGGTGCGCTGCAAGTCGCGTTTGATCGTGCCAGCAGTTGAGAGGCGATGTTTTTCGGCCCGAATACGATCAAGTAACTCGTTCGCCGGCTCATCGCTCGGATCCTGCGGCACCAACAACCCGCGCACGGCGAGTTGCAGGATCGTCTGCTCCAACGCATCCACCGCCTCCGGCCGATCCAGCAGCAGATCGAAATGATCGGCCACGCGTTGCCAGTTGGCGCCCAGTTCTTCTGGGGTGGCACTGTCGATCAGGGTGCTGAGCAGGGTGTCGAGCAGTCGGGTGTGCTGCTCGGCTTCGAGCCGGCCCTTGGCTTCGAGGGCATCGCACAGGCGCATCAGTTCGTCGACGCGGGTGACGATGCGGGATTGCTCAGAAAGAGGGTGAAGTGGGAACGGCTGAGAAGCGAAATCTTCGAATCTGATGCTTTCTACTGTCGTGCCGACTTTGGTCAGATTGTCAAGAATGAAACGCTCGAAGCCGCGAACAAGGAGCTGTAGGTACGAGGCCAGCTCCGGCGCGCTCAGCTTGAGTGCCTTCAGGTCTTGATTGATCGTTGTCTCAACCTCGTTAATCGCCGTTGGGACTGTCCTCCTGAGAATTCCGCTTCTGACCACTATGAGCAGCGAATTTCGGGGAATTAGTACCAGCCCATCTTCCAGTGCTGCATGGGAAACATGATCTTCCGAGTCCGCCAACCGGAGCTGCTTCATGTCCTTGGGCGTGATCCACGGGATCGATCCCGACCAATAGCTGGCATTCTGTTTGCTGGGTGTTTTCCCGCCGCAGAACTCACCGAGATCAGTGAGGGATACCCATACCCAACCCGTCGGCAATTCGCACGGCAGTGTCGCCTGGTCGTAAACGAAGACGTCAGGTCTGTTGGAAGGGGAAGGGGCTTTTCTCACACGGCTAGATCTCAAGGCATCAAGCCGCTCGGTCAACTCCTGGGCAGATTGATCGCAGGGCAGCTGCGGCACCAACTTCCCCCGCACAGCCAGCGACAAGATCAACTCCCGCAACCGCGCCACGCCGCCCGGCGCCTGGGCGAGGCGATCGAACGCCTGGAGAAGCAACCCGCTCACGCCCAGCCCTCCTCGCCCCGCGCCCCTTCCAGCAAGGCGCGGTCGCGGGTCAGTTCGGCCTGCAGTTCCGCCTCGGTGGGCAGCCAGGGCTGGTAGCGGCTGGCGAAGAGCTGGCGGCTCTCAGTCAGCAACGAGTAGCGGGCCACGGCCTCGTTGCGCTCGCTGCACAGGATCAGGCCGATGGTGGGCCCGTCGCCCTCGCCTCGCTTGCGTTCGTCGAAGACGCGCACGTACATGTCGAGCTGGCCCACGTCCTGGTGGCTGAGCTTGCCCACCTTCAGCTCCACGAGCACGAAGCACTTGAGGACAAAGTTGTAGAAGACGAGGTCGACGAAGGCGTCCTCGCCCTCGATGTGCAGGTGCTGCTGGCGCGCCACGAAGGCGAAGCCCTTGCCCAGCTCGAGCAGGAACTTTTGCAACTGGTCGAGCAGGCCTTGCTCGAGGTCTTTCTCGTACAGGCTGGCTCCGGGGTGCGCGCCCAGGAACTCGAGTACGTAGGGGTCGCGGATGAAGTCGCGCGGGTCGGGGCGGGCATTGCGCTCAATGAGAGCCTGCGCCTCACGCTGCACGCCGGCCTTGTCCTGGCTGGACAGCAGGCGCTCGTAGTAGAGGGTGCCGATCTGGCGCGTCAATGCGGCCACACTCCACCGTTGCTGCGACGCTTCCTGGGCGTACCAGCGGCGGGCCTTCGCGTCGGCCACACGCAGGAGCGCCTTCAGGTGCGACCACGTCAATTCGCTCCACGGCGTGGAGCGAATCTCATCGCCAGAAATCGTCAGGTAAAGCTGACGAAAGTTTCGCAGGCTCTGTACCGCGAAGCCTGGGCCGAACTCCAGGGTCAGCCGATGGGCCAGACCCTCGATCAAGCCCGCACCATAGGCCGCTCGCGCCTGCCCGCCCTGCTCGTGCTCGACGATCAGGCGCCCCGCCTGCCAATACGCCTGCACCATGGCCTGGTTGACCTGCCGCCAGGCCTGCCCACGAGCCCGGGCCAGAACGTCGCGGATCTGGCCGTAGAGCGCCTCGGTGGCCGACCCGCTCGGTTCGGATACCGCGCCCCCGGAAGACACAGACGCCGCCGGCACGCCCGACTTTGGCCGCCCCGTCATCGCCGCGCCGTACGTCCGCCCGCCACCACGTGGCCGGTGCCCTGAGGGCATGTGCGGTAGATCTTCCCCATTCCGTTCCACATCCAACGCTCCTTGGCGGAGTGGATGAACCTGTCGCAAATTACGCTCTCGGACAGCGTGCTCTTGTTCATGTCATCTGATGACTCCCTCCTCGCCGCGAGGTAAGCCAACACTCAGGCTGGGCCGGTATCGACCGTCGACATTCTCAACCATGAGGTCTTGCTCCGTCGCGGGGACCTCGTTCACCCACCCCCCGGGAGGCCTACGCCGCGTTGCTCTTCTCGATCTTGGAGCGCTCGCTGATCGACTGGTTGTAGGCGTTCCGTCGTCCCCCGACAATGCCGACATGAGCGACTCCCTCGACCACCTGCGCGCCGACCTCGCCTCGTTTGCGGCTGATCGGGATTGGGGGCAGTTCCACTCCCCCAAGAACCTGGCGTCGGCGCTCATCGTGGAGGCCGCCGAGTTGCTCGAGCACTTCCAGTGGCTGACGGAGCAGGAAAGCCACCGGCTGTCCGAGGCAAAGCGTGAGGCCGTTTCCCAGGAAATCGGCGATGTGCTGCTGTACCTGATTCAACTGTCGGCCTCGCTCGAGATCGACCCGGTTGCAGCCGCGCGCGCCAAGCTCGCCATGAATGCGCTGAAGTACCCGGTGGACAAGGCACGCGGCCACAGCCGCAAGTACAACGAGACCTGACCTCTCGGTACCATCTGGCAGGCGCCCTGTGATCATCTACCAGGCACGCAAGGCGGAGTTCCTGCATCACGCGCTGCGGGATGACATCGAAGATGTCGTGTCACGACACTTTCGCAGCGCGACGGGTCATGGCGTCGGTGCTTCAGAGGTTCAGGCGTGGCGGCACTCCCTGCTGGAGATGGCCAAGGTGCTGGGTGACGAAGAGATCCCTGCCGATGCCGGTGTCGCGATCGAGTATCAGCTGCCGCAAAGCTCGAAGCGCATCGACTTCATCATCACCGGACAGGATGAGTTGGCGCGCAGCAAGGTCGTGATCGTGGAGCTCAAGCAGTGGTCCTCCTCGCGGCGCAGCGAGAAGGACGCCGTGATCTGGGCACGAAGAGGTGGTTCGCCCGGGGAACGGGAAGGCCCGCACCCGTCCTACCAGGCTTGGTCGTACGCGGCCTATCTGGAGGACTTCAACACGGCGGTGCAGGAGGCCGAGCTCCACCTGCACCCATGCGCCTACCTCCACAACCACCCTCGTGACGGGCAGATCGACCATCCGCACTACGCGTCACACATCGCCCGTGCACCGCTGTTCCTGGAAAGAGAGCGTGCGAGGCTGCAGGCCTTCATCCGGCAGCACGTGCGGCACGGTGACCGCAAGGGCGTCCTGTACACGATCGAGAACGGCCGGATCCGGCCGTCGAAGATGCTCAGCGAGTGTGTCAGCGGCTTGCTGCAAGGCCGGCCCGAGTTCGTCCTCATCGACGACCAGAAGGTGGCGCACGAGTCGATCCTCGCCGCCTGCGGTGACACCTCTGAGCGCAAGCAGGTGGTGATCGTCCAGGGGGGGCCAGGAACCGGCAAGTCGGTGGTTGCCATCAATCTGCTGGGCACCCTTCTTCGCCTGGGCCGCAATGCACGCTATGTCTCCAAGAACGCCGCGCCTCGCGCGGTCTACGAGGCCAAGCTGGCGGGCACCTTCTCCAGGACCCGCATCAGCAACCTCTTCAGTGGCTCGGGTGCCTTCGTCGATTGCGAAGCCGACACCTACGATGTCCTGATCGTCGACGAAGCCCACCGGCTCAACGAGAAGAGCGGCCTGTACGGGAACCTGGGGGACAACCAGATCCGAGAACTGGTCCGCGCTGCACGATGCACGGTCTTCTTCGTGGACGACGACCAGCAAGTGACGCTGCTGGACATCGGCCACACGCAGGCGTTGCGACAGGCCGCCTCGCAAGCGAATGCACAAGTCACCGAGCTCGCACTGTCGTCCCAGTTCCGTTGCAGCGGCTCCGACGGCTATCTCGCGTGGCTCGACCATGCGCTGGACATTCGGCCCACCGCGAACCCCATCCTGGACACCGGCGAGTACGACTTCCGCGTCTTCGATGACCCGGCGCAGCTGCACGCGCTGATCGAACAGAAGAACCGTGCGAACAACCGTTCGCGCGTCGTGGCGGGCTACTGCTGGAAGTGGCCCAGCAAGAAGGATCCGCAGGCCTGGGACATCGAGCTTCCCGAGTTCGGGTATCGCCGGCGATGGAACCTCGACAAGGACGGCAGCCTGTGGATCGTCGCGCCCACCTCCATCGAGGAGGTCGGGTGCATCCACACCTGCCAGGGGCTGGAGCTCGACTACGTGGGCGTCATCATCGGCCCGGACATGGTCTTCCGCTCGGGTCGCGTGGTCACGGATGCCACCCAGCGAGCGCCCTCGGACAAGTCCGTGCGCGGTCTCAAGCAGTGGCTTCGCACGGAGCCCCAAGCGGCTGCGGAGGCCGCAGACAGGATCGTCAGGAACACCTATCGCACGCTCATGACCCGCGGCATGAAGGGCTGCTACGTGTACTGCACCGATCCCGCGCTGGCTGCGTACCTCAAGGGTCGGCTTGCACCCGCGTCAGCCCCTGCGGCCGGGCATGCAGTGGCCCCGTCGGGAGGTCGGACGATGCACCCGGATCCGCAGCAAGCCGGAGCAACGATCGTCCCCTTGCGTCGAGTTTCCCGCGAGGCGCGGGCGCTCGGGGTTGCCGCGGCCCCACTCGTCGAGCTGCGCTTGGCGGCAGGCGTGTTCTCGGCGTCCCAGCTGGTCGACGAAGGAGACCTGGAATGGGTGGCGCTTCCGGACTGGGTCCGCCCGGGCCCCGACTTGTTCGTGGCGCAGGTCGTGGGGGAATCCATGAACCGGCGGATACCGAATGGGGCCTGGTGCCTGTTTCGCGCCAACCCCCAGGGCTCACGTGAAGGCAAGGTCGTCGTGGTCGAGCACCGAAGCATTGCCGACCCCGAGACATCGGGCCGCTACACGGTCAAGGTCTATTCGAGCGAAAAGCGTCCCGCCGAGGACGGTGGCTGGCGGCACACCCGTGTGACGCTGAAGCCCGACACGGATCGCGCCGGATTCGAGCCCATCGTGATCGAGGTCGACGATGACCAAGGGGACGCGGGGTTTCGTGTCGTGGCCGAGTTTCTTGCGGTTCTCGAAGCCGAGTAAGGGGTGAGGGGCGAGGGACCGCCCCTACTTCCCGATGCAAAACCTCCCAAAGATCTCCCCCAACAGATCCTCGCTCGTGAACACCCCCGTGATCTCGCCCAGCGCGTGATGCGCCAGGCGCAGCTCCTCGGCCAGCAGGTCGAGTGCGGGAGCCGGTGAATCGAGGTGGTCCGCAGCCGCCTGGAGATGCGCCTCGGCCTCCCGCAGCGCCCGCACGTGCCGAGCCCGCGCGATGGCCACACCCTCGGCCGCGGCGTGCCAGCCCGCCTGCTCGAGCAGCGCGTGGCGCAGTGCGTCCAGACCCTCGCCAGTACGGGCGGAAACGCGCACCTCGGGGCGCGTAGCTTGGTGGAGGGGTGCCGCGGGCTCGGGCCCCGTCGGTGCGCGGCCCCCAGCCGAGGAACCTGATGCGGCGCCAGTCGAGGCGTCCACTGGCGCCGCCGCATCCGCCTTGTTCCACACGTCGATCACGGCCACCCCCTCGGGCAGCTTCGCCGCGATCTCGCGCTCGGCCGTGTCATAGCCCGCATCGCCCCCCGCCCGCGTGAGGTCGTGCAGAAAGAGCACCACATCCGCCCCTTCGATCGCCCCCCAGCTGCGCCCGATGCCGATGCGCTCCACCTCATCGGCGGCCTGTTCGTCCGGGCGCAGCCCTGCCGTGTCGGTGATGTGCAGCGGCACACCCTCGACCTGGATGGACTCGCTCACGCGGTCACGCGTGGTGCCGGGAATGGGCGTGACGATGGCGAGCTCGGCGCCGGCCAGGGCATTGAGCAGCGAGCTCTTGCCCACGTTGGGTTGGCCGGCGATCACCACGCGCAGGCCCTCGCGCAACAGCGCGCCCTGGCGCGCGCCGTCGAGCACGGCGCGCAGCGCCTCGTCGATGGCGCGCAGCTGGCCGCGCGCGTCGGCCTGCTGGAGAAAGTCGATCTCCTCTTCGGGGAAGTCGAGCGTGGCCTCCACCAGCGTGCGCAGCCGCACGATGCGCTCGGCCAGCGCGTTCACGCGGCGCGAGAAGTCGCCCTGCAGCGCACGCCCGGCCGAACGCGCGGCGGCCTCGGTGCTCGCCTCGATGAGGTCGGCCACGGCCTCGGCCTGCGCGAGATCGAGCTTGTCGTTGAGGAACGCGCGCTCGGTGAATTCGCCGGGCCGCGCCAGGCGCGCCCCAGGCAGGGCCTGCAGGCAGCGCGCAAGCAGCAGCTGCAGCAGCACCGGCCCGCCGTGGGCTTGCAGCTCGAGCACGTCCTCGCCCGTGTACGAATGCGGCGCGGGGAAGTGGATTGCCAGGCCCCGGTCGAGCATGTGGCCCTGGGCATCGAGAAAGGGCAGCAGCGTGGCC
>JBIIED010000196.1:0-6818 GCA_044237995.1 Rubrivivax sp.
GGTGACGCCCGAGACGTTGAACAACCCCGAGGCCTTCAACCGCTTCCAGAAGGCACAAGGCGAGCTCGGCGGCGCGCTCTCCCGGCTCATGATGGTGAGCGAGCAGTACCCGAACCTGAAGGCCAACCAGGGCTTCCAGGATTTGCGTGTGCAGCTCGAGGGCACGGAAAACCGCATCACGGTGGCGCGAAACCGCTACATCAAGGCGGTGCAGGAGTACAACGTGCTGGCGCGCCAGTTCCCGACCAACCTGACGGCGATGGTCTTCAGCTACGAGGTCAAGCCCAGCTTCACCGTGGCCAACGAGGCTGCCGTCTCCGCGCCGCCGGCGGTGAGCTTCGACAAGCCGGCCGCGCCGGCTGCGCCGCCCTCGCCGCCGGCAGCCCCTGCCGCCTCCAAGTGAGCCCGATGGGCGCCTGCGTGGCAGCCGCTGCAGGCCCCTGGGCGGTGGTGGCCTGGGCGGCGCGGGCCGCAGGGGCCGCACGCGCAGCGAGGGCCGCGTGTGCCGGCTTGCAGTGGGTGCTGGCGCTGGCGCTCTGGCTGGCCCTCGGCCCGACGGGGCCCGGGCAGGCGCACGCGCAGGACGTGCAGCCGGTGCCGGCCCTCAGCGCCCGTGTGGTCGACCGGACCGCCACGCTGCAGGCGCCGCAGAGCGCAGCGCTGGAGCGCAAGCTCCAGGCGCTGGAGGAAGGCACGGGCGCACAGGTGGCCGTGCTGCTGGTGTCCACCACGCAGCCCGAGGACATCGCCGCCTATGCCCAGCGCGTGGCCGACCAGTGGAAGCTCGGGCGACGCGAGGTGGGCGACGGCATCCTGATCGTCGTGGCCACGGGCGACAAGCGCATGCGCATCGAGGTGGCCAAGACCCTCGAAGGGGCGGTGCCCGACCTGGCGGCGCGCCAGATCATCGATCAGGCCATGCGGCCGGCCTTCCGCGCCGGTGACTACGCGGGCGGGCTCAACCGCGCGGTGGACGAACTGGGCGCACGCATCCGCGGCGAGGCGCTGCCGGCACCTGCCCGGGCAGCGCAGCCGGCCCAGCGCGGCATCCAGTGGAACGACCTGCTGCTCTTTCTCTTTGCCGGCGTGCCCGTCATCGCGGGGGTGGCCTCGGCGATGTTCGGGCGCAAGCTCGGCTCGGTCCTGACCGCCGGGGGCACCGGGGCGCTGGTGTGGGTCTTCACCGCCAGCGTCGTGCTCGGGGTGGTGGCAGGCGTCCTGACACTGGTCCTCGTGGGCGTGTTCGGGATCGGGTCGGCACTCATGCGGCGCTCCACCTCGGCCGGCCGCCGAGGCGGCCGAGATGGTTTCGGGGATCTGGGCGGGCTGGGCGGCTTCGGCCACGGTGGCGGGTTCGGCAGCGGATCCTCCGGGGGCTTCGGGGGCTTTTCCTCCGGAGGCGGAGGCGACTTCGGCGGCGGTGGCGCCTCGGGAGACTGGTGATGAAGGCGACGAACCGGTTCTGGCGCATCCTGCGGCACCGCTGGCTCGACGAGAGCGACGTGCGCCGCGCCCTGGACCGCGAGGCGCTGGACCGCATCCAGGCGCGCATCGCCGCCAGCGAGCGCCGCCACAGCGGCGAGATCCGCGTGTGCGTGGAGGCGGGCCTGCCGCTTTCCTACCTGTGGCGCGGAGCCAGCGCGCGCGAGCGCGCGGTGACGATGTTCGGCAAGCTGCGCGTGTGGGACACCGAGGCCAACAACGGCGTGCTGATCTACCTGCTGCTGGCCGAGCACGCCATCGAGATCGTGGCCGACCGGGGCGCGGCGCGCCACGTGGCGGGCGACCACTGGCAGCACATCCTGCACGGCATGCGCGAGCACTTCCGGGCCGGCCGGTTCGAGCCGGGCCTCATGCAGGCGGTGGAGGCGGTGGATGCGCTGCTGGCGACGCACTTTCCACTCGCCGCGGCCGCCCAGAACCCCAACGAGCTGCCCGACCGGCCGCACGTGTCGGGTTGAGGGCTCGTCGGCTGCGGGCGCCGGGGCCGCCCGGCCGGTGCGTGCCGGGATAATGGCTGCCATGCAGGGTGTGCACCTCACCGCGGATCTGCACGGCTGCCCGGCCGGAGTGGCCGCCATGGACGACCCGCAGGCCCTGCGGACGCTTTGCCTGCAGGCGGTGCGCGCGGCCGGGCTGCAGCCCGTGGGCGAGCTCTTCCACCGTTTCCCCGGCCCAGGGGGCGTCACCGGCGCGGTGCTGCTGGCCGAGTCGCACCTGGCCGTGCACACCTGGCCGGAGCACGGCACGGTGACGATCGACGCCTTCGTGTGCAACCTGCACCAGGACAACTCGGCGCGGGCGCAGCATCTGCTGGAGGCTCTCCTGGCGCACTTCGGCGCCGCGCACGTCCTCAGGCAGCGCCTGACGCGCGCCGGCCCAGCCGGGCCGCCGCCCGGCGGCCTGCCGCATCCCCCAGCGTGAAGGCCTCCTCGAACACCGAGTAGCCCGCCAGATCGGCGTGCGCGAAGTGCAGCCGCTCGGTGCCCGCCGGACCCTGCAGCTGCGTGCTGCGCACGCCCTCGGAAAACGGCGCCTCGCGCAGCGCACGCAGCCCCGCGTGGCTGCGCACGCCCGGCGCGGGCACCGCCATCGCATGGCCATAGCGCATGAGGTCCACGCGCTGCACGAGGGCAGGCAGATCGGGGTGCACGCGGGCCAGGTGCGCGACCACGCGCTGCGACCACGCCTGCCAGGGCTCGTCGCGCAGCCGCGCGCGCCAGGCCGCGGTGCGGGCGGGCTCGGCCTGCCCGAAGGCCCAGTAGGCGCTGAGCACCAGTGGCGCAGCCCGGCCACGCAGCCCCTGGTGGCTCGCGTCGACGTAGCCCAGCGCCAGGCGCGCGGGGTCCTCGGGCGGGGCGAGGGCAGCAGCCGGCGAGGCCGGCTCCTGCACGACGCTGTCCCAGGCCGGCGGCGCCCCCGGCCGGTCGATGGGCGGCTCGCGCAGCAGCACGTTGGCCACGAGCCAGGGCGCGCTGTCCAGGGCGCGCGCGGCCGGCTCGAGCGCCGCGGGCGCCGCCGCCACCACGCGCCGCGCCACGTGCAGGGGCAGCGCCACCACCACCTCGCGCGCGAGCCAGCGCTGCAGGCCGCCGCGCGCGTCCTCTACGTCCACGGCCACCTCGTGTCGACCGGGCTGCACGCGGCGCACCAGGGCGCCCAGGTGCAGCCTGTCGGCCAGGGGCGCGGCAAGCCGCCGGGTGAGCCAGGCGTTGCCCTCCGGCCAGGTGAAGACACCCTCGGAGACGGCCTGGCCGTCGGTCTGCCTGGCATCGTCGCCCGGTGCGGCAAAGCCGTGGCGGCTGGCAAAGTAGTGCAGACCGGCCCAGGCCGAGACGGCCTGCAGGCCCGCGCCGTAGTCGTCGCGGCACGCGTAGTCGAGGTACCACAGCAGCGAGGCATCGTGCAGGCCGTGGCGGCTCAGCCAGCTCGCGAAGGTCTCACCGTCCAGCGCCTGCAGGGCCGGCGAGTCGCCCAGGCCGACCGCGGGCACGGCAAAGCGCGCCTGGCGCGCGGCCTGCGCGACGAGCCGGGAGAAGCGGCGGTAGGCCGCCTCGGTGGGCGAGCCCGGCTCGGCCGGCGGCAGCAGGCCTTCCACCCAGGACTGGCCGGTCCACAGCCGCTCCTGCAGCGCGTGGCACAGGTGGCGCTCATCGGGCACGGTGCGGCCGAGCTCCGTGCGCAACAGACCGAGCTCGTGCAGGAAGGCCGATACGGCAAGCGCCTGGCGCGGCGGCACCGGCAGGTAATGCGCCCCGAGCGGGCAGCGCAGCCCCTGGATGGCGTGGGCACGCGCGTTGCCGCCGGCGTCGTCCTCGAGTTCGAAGACGCGCAGGTCGTCGATGCCGGCCTGGCGCAGCGCCCGTGCCGCTGCCAGGCCCGCCACGCCGGCCCCGAGCACCGCCACGGCGCAGCGCCGCGTGGCGGGGGCCTCGCCCGAGGCCGCGAGCTCGCCGCGCAGCCGGTGCCCGCGGTCCAGCGAGGCCCCGACCCAGCTGCCCTTCCAGCGGGCCGCGTCGATCCCGTCGGCCGGGTTGCCGCCCAGGGAGGCGGCCACGTCACGCAGCCGATCACAGCCGCTTGCGCCGGCCGCCCCGAGCACGGTGCCGCCCAGCCACGCGCGCCGGGTGAGCCGGTGCGCTAGCGCTGGGCCCGGCCCCATTCCTCCTCGAAGATGCGCACGAGCGCCTGGTTGCTGAGGCGGTTGGGCTCGGCGGCCACGCGCGCCATGTCGGGCGGGAAGTGCAGCAGCGCGGGCATCCCCTCGAGCGTGAGGAAACGCAGGCCCTCGGGCAGCCTCTCGGGCATGCGCCAGGGCCTGCGCGAGGCCAGGACGAAGCCCCACTGGCCAAAGCTCGGCACGTGCGCGTGGTAGGGCGTGGTCGCCAGGCCCACCGACTCGAGCGTGGCCACCACCGTCCAGAAGCTGCGCCGCGCCACCAGCGGCGAGGTGCTCTGGATGGCCGCGTAGCCCGAGGCCGCGAGATGGCGATCCAGCAGCGCGTAGAAGCTCGTCGTGTAGAGCTTGCCAAGCGAGAAGTTGCTCGGGTCCGGGAAGTCGACGATGACCACGTCGAAGACCTCGTCGTGGCTCTCCAGCCACGTGAACGCGTCGGTGTTGACCACCCGTACCTTGGGCGAGTCGAAGGCCTGCGCGTTGAGCCGGCGCAGCCGCGGCTCGCGCGCGAAGAGATCGGTGACGGCGGCGTCCAGGTCGACGAGCCAGACCTGCTCCACGCTTGGGTAGCGCAGCACCTCGCGCAGCGCCAGGCCGTCGCCGCCGCCGAGGATCGCCACGCGCCGGGGCGCGCCGTGCGCGGCCATGGCCGGGTGCACGAGCGCCTCGTGGTAGCGGTACTCGTCGCGGCTGTCGAGCTGCAGGTTGCCGTTGAGGAAGAGCCGCACGTGCGCCGCGCTGTCGGCCGTGCCGGCCGCTCCGGCCGTCACGACGATGCGCTGGTAGGGGCTGCTGGCGGCATGCACGATGCGCTCGCCGTAGAAACGGTCCTCGGCCCAGGTGGTCAGCCGATCGGCGCCCAGGCCCACCGTCACCAGCAGCCCGATCACGCTGGCGCAGGCCAGCGCATGGCCCCGCACGTGGCGCAGCTCGCCGCGAAACAGCCACATCGCCCAGGCCGCCACGGCCGCGTTGAGCAGCCCGAAGACCACGCCGGTGCGAATCGCCCCGAGTTGGGGCAGCAGCACGAGCGGGAAGGCCACCGCCACCGCCAGCGCCCCGAGGTAGTCGAAGGTGAGCACCTGCGAGACGAGCTCCGACAGGCGCCAGCGTTGGCGAAAGCGCGCCTTGAGGATGCGCATCACCAGCGGGATCTCCAGCCCCACGAAGGTACCCACGAGCAGCACGAGGCCGTACAGCAGCACGCGAAACGGCCCGCTGGCACCCGGCACCGTGTGCAGCAGGTTGTGGGCGACGAAGAGCACGGCCGGCAGCGTTCCGCCCACCAGCCCCACGAGCAGCTCCACGCGCAGGAAGGTGGCCACGAGCTGGCGCTCGACGAAGCGGCTCAGGAACGAGCCGATGCCCATGGCAAAGAGATAGGCGCCGATGATGGTGCTGAACTGCAGCACCGAGTCGCCCAGCAGCCAGCTCGCCAGCGCCCCGGCCACGAGCTCGTAGAGCAGCCCGCAGGCGGCGATGACGAAGACCGAGGCGAGCAGCGCAAGCTCGCCCGGGCGCGGGCCGGCGGCCACTTCGCCCGGGCCGGGTGCGACTTCGCCCAGGCTGCCTGCTTCGCCGCCCCCGGCGCGGGCCTGGCCTGCCGGTTGGTCGCTCACCGGCTCAGCCGTGCACCGCCGCCGACACGATCAGCCCGATGGCGATGCACATCGCCCCGACCACGATCGCCAGCGCCACGTTGCGCTTCTCCACGATCTCGGCCCACAGGTCGTAGGGCGTGAGCTTGTCGATGATGACAAAGCAGATCCAGAAGATCGCCACGCCGATCAGCGCAAACAGCATGGACCCGAAAAACACACCCGGCTTGAGCCACTCGATACCCATCATCGCAACCTCCTTGCGTTGCCCAGAAAACCCGGCACCACCCTCATCGGCCCGCAGGCTTGCGAACCGCTCATTTGTGCCCTCCTCCACCGCCGCTCCAGCCCCCGTAGGAGCCGCCTTGGCTCGAGTGCGCGTAGCGACCGCGCTCGCGGCACTGCTGGTACTCCAGGCTCGATGCGCCGAAGGTCTGGCGCACACCGTCGCACTCGTCGCGCGAGGTGTCGAGCAGCCACACCACGACGACGACCCCGATCACCACGGCCACCGCCACGCGAACGAACATCGACAGCCCGCCCGTGTCCGGCCGGAAGGCCGTGACCTCGCGCTCCAGCGCCGCGCGCTGCGACTCGGGCAGCGCAAAGGCCTGCGCGAGCGCGCTCGCCTGCAAGGTGCCGCCCTCGGACCACGTGACCTCGCTGCCCGACTGCTCGCGGTTCAGACGCCTGCTGCCGGCGGCGTAGTCGATGTGGTGGGTGCGCTCGCCGCGCGCGAGGCGCCAGTAGAACTCCCCCTGCACCCAGGTCACGCGCGAGACGTAGCCGTCCTGGCGCTCGTAGGTGCGGCCCTTCCAGCGCGCCTGGTCGCCGCGCACCTGCGGCGCGCCCACCAGAGGAACGGCCCAGCTCCAGCCGTCTTCGGCATCCACGAGGAAGGCAAACCCGACGGCGCGCGTATAGAGCAGGTACTCGCGCCAGAAGTAGACGTCCTCCTCAGGGTCTTCGGGCTGCGTGCAGCGCTCCACGTAGCCCACCACCTGCCAGTCGTGCGGGCCTTCGCCGAGGTCCAGCCGCCCGGT
>JBIIED010000197.1:0-6797 GCA_044237995.1 Rubrivivax sp.
ACGCGCTCGGGGCGGATCACGTTGCGGTAGACCTTGCGGTAGATCTCGAAGCCGGAGACCGAGCGCAGGATCGCGCTCCAGTGGTAGAAGTCCACCTCCTGGGTCTCGCGGGTGCCCGCGCCGGGGCCGCCGCCGGCTGCGCTCGTCTCGGCGGCGGTGAGCGCGTGGTACTTCACGTCGAGCAGCCGCGCGGTGTTGTCGGCGCGCTCCAGGAAGGTGCCGATGCGGATGAAGTGCAGCGCCTCGTCCATCAGCATCGTGCCCACCGTCACGCCGCGGCTGAGGTGCGAGCGGTACTTCACCCACTCGAACAGCGCCCCGGGGTCGCGCTCGAGCTCCCCGGCGCGCAGCATCCGGTTGAACTCGAGCCAGGTCTGGTTCTGCGTCTCCCAGACCTCGGTGGTCAGGGTGCCGCGCACCGCGCGCGCGTTCTCGCGCGCCGCGCGCAGGCAGTTCCAGATGCTCGAGAGGTTGGCCTCGTCGCGCACCATGAAGTCCATGACGCCGCGTGCATCCACCTGCGCCTGCCGGCTCGCGTACAGCCCCGTGAGCTCGGAGATGCTGAGCATGCCGCGCCAGCCGCGCTCGGCCGCATCGGCCGACTGCGGAAGCAGCGAGGTCTGGTAGTTGACGTCGATCATGCGCGCGGTGTTCTCCGCGCGCTCCATGTAGCGGGCCATCCAGAAGAGGTGGTCGGCGGTGCGTGACAACATGGCTCAGCCCTCCAGAACCCAGGTGTCCTTGGTGCCGCCGCCCTGGGACGAGTTGACGACGAGCGAACCCTCCTTCAGCGCCACGCGGGTCAGGCCGCCGGGCACGGTCTGCACGCCCTTGCCGGAAGACAGCACGTAGGGGCGCAGGTCGATGTGGCGCGGGGCGATGCCCGATTCCACGTAGGTCGGGCAGGTCGACAGGCTCAACGTGGGCTGCGCGATGTAGTTGGAGGGGTGCGCGAGCAGCCGGTCGCGGAAAGCCTCGATCTCCGCACGCGTGGCCGCCGGCCCCACGAGCATGCCGTAGCCGCCCGCGCCGTGCACCTCCTTGACGACGAGCTCGCCCAGGTTCGCGAGCACGTGGCTCAGGTCGCCCGGCTCGCGGCACAGGTAGGTGGGCACGTTGTGCAGGATGGGCCGCTCGCCGAGGTAGAACTCGATCATCTTCGGCACATACGGATAGATGCTCTTGTCGTCGGCGATGCCCGTGCCGATGGCGTTGGCCAGCGTCACGTTGCCGCGCCGGTAGGCCTGCAGCAGCCCGGCGCAGCCCAGGGTCGAGTCGGGGCGGAAGGCCTGCGGGTCGAGGAAGTCGTCGTCCACGCGGCGGTAGATCACGTCCACGCGCCGCGGGCCCTGGGTGGTGCGCATGTAGACGAAGCCGTCGTCCACGTAGAGGTCCTGTCCCTCGACGAGCTCCACGCCCATCTGCTGCGCGAGGAAGGCGTGCTCGAAGTAGGCGCTGTTGTACATGCCCGGCGTGAGCACGACCACCGTGGGCTCGTTGACGGCCGCAGGCGCCACGGCGCGCAGCGTGTCGAGCAGCAGGTCCGGGTAGTGGGCCACGGGCGCCACGCGGTTGGCCGTGAACAGCTCGGGGAAGAGCCGCATCATCATCTTGCGGTTCTCGAGCATGTAGCTCACGCCGCTGGGCACGCGCAGGTTGTCCTCCAGCACGTAGTAGGTGCCGCTGCCATCGGCCTGGCCGGCGCGCACGATGTCGATGCCGGCAATGTGGGTGTAGATGCCGCCGGGCACGTGCACGCCCGCCATCTCGGGGCGGTACTGCGCGTTGCCGACGATGACCTCGCGCGGCACGATGCCCGCGCGCAGGATCTCCTGCCCGTGGTAGATGTCCTCGATGAAGCGGTTGAGGGCCGTCACGCGCTGGCGCAGCCCCTGCTCCATCTCGCTCCACTCGTGGCGCGGGATGATGCGCGGGATGAGGTCGAAGGGAATCAGCCGTTCGGTGCCGGCGCCGTCCTCGTCCTTCGCGCCGTAGACGGCAAAGGTGATACCCACGCGGCGGAAGATCATCTCCGCCTCCTCGCGCCGCGCGCGCATGGCCGCCTCGGGCTGCGCCGAAAGCCATCGGGCGTAGGCGCCATAGTGGGCACGAACCGGGCCAGGGCCCGGCGCCGCGCCGATAGCGTGCATCTCGTCGTAGGGGTGCTTCATCGGGCCGCCACTCCTGCCATCAAGCTAGCAACTCCCGGGCCGGCTGCGGCCGCGGGCTGGACCGGGCGGGTCGTGACACCCACCGTCAGGGCGTGCCGCCCGCCGCCACGGATGACGCCGCGCAGCGGCGCGACATCGCCGTAATCGCGCCCCGTGGCCAGCCGCACATGATCGGCGCCGGGCACGAGATCGTTCGTGGGGTCCAGGTCGAGCCAGCCGTCGGCCGGCACGCCGGGTGTGCCCGGAGCCCACACCTGCACCCAGGCATGCGAGGCATCGGCGCCGACGAGCGGCACGCCATCGGTGGCCTCGGTGCGCAGGTAGCCGCTGACGTAGCGCGCCGGCAGCCCGAGCATGCGCAGCGCCCCGGCCAGCAGGTGCGCAAAGTCCTGGCACACGCCGCTGCGCTGGGCGAAGGCCTGGGCCAGCGGGGTGTCGACCTGGGTGCTGCGCGCCTCGTAGCGGAACTCGGCATGCAGCCGGTGCATCAGATCCTGCGCCGCCTGGGCCACCGGGCGTCCGGCGGGGAAGGAGGGCTGCGCCCAGGCCTGCAGCGCCTCCAGGCGCGGCACGTAGGGCGAGGGCTGCGCGAAGGCCACGGCCGGCTCGAAGGGCCCGCGGGCCACGTAGCGCAGGCGCGCCACGAGTTCGTCCCAGGGGGCCGAGGCGTCGGGGCGCAGCGCCGCGAAGCGCGGCGCCACCGCCACCACGCTCGTGGCGCGCACGACGAGCGCACGATGCGGCTGCGCCAGCATGAAGTGCAGGCAGCCGTTGCCGAAGGCGTCCGTGCCCTCGCGCCGGTGCGCCGGGGCAGGATCGATCTGCACCGCGTGCGCGAGCACGACCTGCGCCGCATCGGCCAGCGGCCGCAGGTGTGCCAGGTGGTGGGCGAGCGAGACCGGCGCGGCGTAGTCGTAGCGCGTCTCGTGCAGGATCTCGAGGGTGACGGGCATGGTCAGGCCTGCTGCATCTGCTCGGCACCCTCGGCCAGGGCGAAGTGCCGGTGCCCGATGGCCTCGGCCAGGGCCAGGGCGCGCGCTTCCCACTGCGCGGCCAGGGCCTGCACGCGTGCGCCGAGCGCCGCGTCGTCCAGGCCATCGAGCTCCTGGAGGTCCAGGCCTGCGCCGCGGGCCGGCCACTCGCCCAGCAGGGTGCCGGCAGACCCGGGCAGCTTGGGCACCTCGGTGCGCAGCCGGCGCAGCAGCCCGGCCAGGGCGCGTGGGTTCGTGTCGTCGAGCACCAGCAGGTCCACCACCGCGAGCAGGTCGCCCCGGCGCTGGTAGCGGCTGCGAAAGGTGATGGTGCTGTCGAAGAACTCGAGCAGCGGATCCAGCCCCTGCCCCTGCCCGTGGGCCTGTGCGAGGGCGCCGTGGGAGAGGAAGTCCTGCAGCGCCTGGCTCATGCCGATGAGCCGCTCGATGAGCCGCCCGATCGTGAGCAGGCGCCAGCCGGCGTCACGCGTCATGCGATCGGCCTGCTGGCCCGCCAGCGCGCTGAGCTGCAGCGCCAGCCCCTCCAGGGCGGCCAGCAGCTGCGCAGCCCCGGCCAGGGCCCCGGGGCCGGCCTGCAGACCCGCGCGAAAGCCCTCGCGCATCGTGTGGATCAGCCCCCAGTGGGCGGGCGAGAGGCGCTCGCGCAGGGCCTGCGAGGCGCGCTCGAGCGCGGCCAGGTTGAAGGCCACGCTCCAGGCGCCCGATTCGTCGGCCGCGGCGGCGGCCACGGCACGCTCGAACACGCGCGGCGCCTGCACGAGCGTGGGCGTGCCCGGTGGCACGAGCCCGATACGCGCAGCCAGCTGCGAGGCCGCGCGCAGCACGGCCGGCTGCACCGGGCCGTCGCCGGCGCCCAGCGGCAGCACCACCTGGGCCAGCCGCACCTGCTGCTCCGTGCGCTCGGTGTAGCGGCCCAGCCAGAAGAGGTTCTCGCCCGTGCGGCTGCCCACCGGGCCGCGCCGCGTCCGCACCTCGTCCACCGACAGCCGGCCCGGCAACATCGTGTAGCGGTCCACCGGCCCGTCGGTGAGCACCCAGGTGTCCAGGCTCGTGCCCCCGCGCTGCATCGACACGCTGCCCTCGCCGCCGCGCGCCACGCGCGTCATCCCGCCGGGCATCAGCGACCAGCCGCCATCGGGACCGGCGATCGCGTACAGGCGCACCATCGCGGGGCGCACCATCACGGCGCCCTCGCTCCAGATCGGGGCGCGTGAGAAGGCCAGGCGCCCCTGCACCGTCCAGGCGTCGGGGTCGCGCTCGACGGCCGCCTGGGCGCGCTCGAAGACCTGGGAGGTGCGGCCGCCCTGGGGGAAGGTGCTGCGCAGCAGCTTGTCGTCGAGGGTCTCGCGCACATCGGCCCACGCGGCGGGCTCGCCGCACCACCAGGTGGGCAGCGAGCGCAGGCGCAGCGGTTGCTCGAGCAGCCGCTGGGCGATGGCCGGCAGGAAGCCCTGGATCGCGGGCGACTCGAGAAAGGCGCTGCCCAGCGCGTTGGCCATCGCCACCTGTCCGGCACGCACGGCCTGCAGCAGCCCGGGCACCCCGAGCGCCGAGTCGGCGCGCAGCTCCAGCGGGTCGCACCAGTCGTCGTCGACGCGGCGCAGCAGCCCATGCACGCGCTCCAGGCCCTGGATCGTCTTCAGGAAGAGCTGCTCGCCTCGCACGGTCAGATCCCCGCCCTCCACGAGCGTGAGGCCGAGGTAGCGCGCCAGGTAGGCCTGCTCGAACCAGGTCTCGCTGTAGGGGCCAGGCGTGAGCAGTGCCAGCCGCGGGGGCTCGCCGCCGGCCAGCGCGCGGGCGGGCCGCTCCAGGGCTTCGAGCAGCCGGCGGTAGCTGCTGGCCAGGTGCTGCACGCGCAGCTCGTGCCGGGCCTCGGGCAGCTGCGCCGACACGAGCAGCCGGTTGTGCAGCACGTAGCCCAGGCCCGAGGGCCCCTGCGTGCGCTGCGCGACGACGCACCAGCGACCATCGGGGCCGCGTGCGAGGTCAAAGGCCACGACGAGCAGGCGCTGCGCGCCGGGCGGCTCCACCCCCTGCATCGGACGCAGGTAGCCGGGGTGGCGCAACACGAGCGCCGGGGGCAGCAGGCCCTCGCGCAGCAGGAGCTGCGGCCCGTAGAGGTCGGCCAGCATGCGCTCGAGCAGCGCAGCGCGCTGCTCCAGGCCCGCGCTGAGCTCGGCCCAGTCAGAAGGCTCGATGAGCAGCGGCAGCAGTTCGAGCGACCAGCTTCGCGCGGCCACGCCCTCCTGCCCGAAGACGTTGTGCGTGATGCCGTCGCGCCGGATCTGCGCTGCCAGCGCCTGGCAGCGCTGGTCCAGGTCCGCGCCGCGGGTGAGCCCGGCTGGCGGCTCGGGCAGGTGCTGCGCCAGGCGCGCCCAGGCCGGCCTCAGCGTGCCATCGGCCGTGCGCAGCTCGTCCCAGGCGCCTGGCGCGGGCGGCCCCGCCGGCGCCAGCCAGGAGGCCGTCGGCTCCCCGGACTGCGCCAGCTTCAAGCCGGCCCTCCGCCGGGTGCGCGGCGCAGGTCGAGCGTGAAGGGGAACTCCAGGCTCGGCCGAGCCGGTGAGGCCACCACACGGCCAGGCGTGTGGCCGAAGGCAAAGAAGCGCGCCAGGCGCCGGCTCTGCGCCTCGTAGGCGTTGACCGGGAAGGTCTCGTGGTTGCGCCCGCCCGGGTGCGCCACGTGGTAGCGGCAGCCGCCCAGCGAACGCTCGAGCCAGGTGTCCACCAGGTCGAAGGTGAGCGGGGCGTGCACGCCGATGGTCGGGTGCAGCGCCGAGGGCGGCTGCCAGGCGCGGTAGCGCACGCCGCAGACGTATTCACCCGCGCGCCCGGTGGGCTGCAGGGGCACCGCCTGGCCGTTGACCGTGACGACGTGACGATTGCCGTTGAGCCCGCTCACCTTGAGCTCCAGCCGCTCCAGCGAGGAGTCGACATAGCGCACCGTGCCCCCCGCGGAGCCCTCCTCGCCCATCACGTGCCAGGGCTCGAGCGCGGCGCGCAGCGTGAGCCCCACGCCGTGCGTGGCGAGCTCGCCCACGAGCGGGAAGCGGAACTCGAAGTGCGGTGCGAACCAGGCCGGGTCGACGGCAAAGCCCGCCTCGCGCAGCTCGGCCAGCGCGTCCTCGAAATCGCTCCACACGAAGCTGGGCAGCAGGAAGCGGTCGTGCAGCGCCGTGCCCCAGCGCGTCAGCCGCGTGGCGCCGCGGCCCCGGTAGGGCTCGCGCCAGAACCAGGCCACGAGCGCGCGCAGCAGCAGCTGCTGCGCCAGGCTCATGTGCGCGTGCGGCGGCATCTCGAAGGCGCGCAGCTCCAGGAGCCCCAGGCGCCCGGTCGGGCCATCGGGCGAGTAGAGCTTGTCGATGCAGAACTCGCTGCGGTGGGTGTTGCCCGTGACGTCCACGAGCACGTTGCGCAGCAGCCGGTCGACCAGCCAGGGCGGCACGGCCTGGCCACGGCTGTCGAGCTGGCGCTCGAGCTCGGCCAGCGCCAGCTCGAGCTCGTAGAGCTGGTCGTTGCGCGCCTCGTCGATGCGCGGGGCCTGGCTGGTGGGGCCGATGAACAGGCCGCTGAAGAGATAGCTCAGCGACGGATGGTTGTGCCAGAAGGTGAGCAGGCTCGCGAGCAGGTCGGGCCG
>JBIIED010000198.1:0-6758 GCA_044237995.1 Rubrivivax sp.
TGAGGGCAGCTCGCGCCGGGGTTGCGGCGCTCAGGCCGCACCCGCGCCGCATCCATGCGGCGCTCAAGGGGCACAGCTGCGAAAGCCGGCCGGCACGTCGTGCCGGTGCGCGCCGAAGAAGTTGCGGTAGCGCGTGTGGCGCATGCGCGGCTGCGTGAGGCAGGACGCCCCCTTGAGCACCGGGCGGCCGTCGAACCACGGCGCGGAGTACTCCCGGTAGGGGTGCGGCTCGAAGGCGGGATAGGGGGCGAAGGCACTGTGCGTCCACTCCCACACCTCGCCCCAGGCAAAGGCCCCGGGATGCGTGCAGGCGGCGCGCTCCCACTCGTGCTCGGTGGGCAGCCGGCGACCGGCCCAGCGGCACCAGGCCTGTGCCTCGTGCCCGGACAGGTGGCAGGCGGCCTCCTCGCGCACCAGGGGCTGCCAGCGCCCGTCGCGCCAGGTCTGCCACTGCCGACCGCGCTGGCGCAGGTAGCGCGGAACGGGGCTCTTCTCGTCACCCGCAGCCGGCGGCTCGGCTGCGGGCGCACCCGCGGCCGCCAGTGCGCGCCAGCGCTGTGCGGGCCCGTGCAGCCAGTGCCAGCCCGCAGGCGTCCACCAGCGGCTGTCCGCGTAGCCGCCGGCCTCCACGAAGGGCAGGAACTCGGCCCAGCGCAGCGGCTGCGCATCGATCTCGCACGCGCCGAGCTCCACCTCGTGCACGCCCACCTCGTTGTCGAAGGCAAAGCCCTCCCGGGCGATGTCACCCGCGCAGCCTGCCCGCCAGCGCGCAGCCGGCAGCACGAGGGCCGGCGCTGGCTCGCCCAGCCGGGCGGGCTGCCAGCGGGCATCGGGCACCGGCACGCCCAGCGCGCGCGCCATGTACAGGGCCGCCTCGTGGTGCATGTCCTCGTGCAGCAGCACGAGGTGAAAGAAGTAGCGCTCCTGCGCGTCGCGCGCCTGCGCCAGCAGCGCCAGCGTGGAGGCCAGCCCGGTGTCGAGTTCGTCGCGCACGGCGCCGACTGCGGGCAGCGCCAGGCCCCAGCGTGCGGCATGCGCCACGCGGGTGGAATCGAAGCAGGCATCGGACTGCGCCGCTCGCGCCGGGCGCAGCGGCCGATCGGGGTCGGCGCGCACGCCCTGGCGCCACAGCGGCTGGCGCTCGAGCCAGCGGGTCTGGAACCAGCCGATGTGGCCGAGTTCCCACAGCGGGCGGTTCAGCGTGTCGTCAGCAGGCACCGCCAGCTCGGGCAGGGCACGCTCCCAGTGCGCGAAGGTGGCCAGCGTGTCGACTCGCGCCTGGCGCAGCAGCGGCCCGAGCGCGGCCGCATCCCCGCACCGTGCGAGCCACGCGGCGTCGGGCGGGGAGGTTACGCTTGGGCTGTGCATCGCAAGAAGTCTCTCGTCCTCGTCACGCCGGCCCTGGCCGACGCCAACAACGGCAACTGGCAGACCGCCCGACGCTGGGCCAGGCTGCTTGCGCCAGCTTACCAAGTGCGCCTGGCGGCGCGCTGGGCCGCAGGCGATGCGCCAGCCCAGGCGATGCTCGCCCTGCACGCACGGCGTTCGGCCGAGTCGATAGCCGCCTGGCGCCAGGCGCAGCCGCATGCGCCGCTCATCGTCGCCCTCACCGGCACCGACCTGTACCGCGACATCGCCACCGATGCGCAGGCGCAGCGCTCGCTGGAGCTCGCCGACGCGCTCGTGGTGCTCAACGAGCTCGGTGCGCGCTCCCTGCCCGAGGCGCTGCGGGGGCGCTGCCACGTGGTGCTGCAGTCGTGCAGCCAGCGTGCGAGCCGGACCGACAAGCCGCAACGCTGGCTGCGTGCGGTCGCCGTGGGGCACCTGCGCGAGGAGAAGGACCCGCGCACGCTCTTTGCCGCGGTGCGGCTGCTCGGTGCGCGGGCCGACATCCGCATCGACCACATCGGCCGCGCACTGGACGCGCAGCTCGGCGCGCAGGCGCAGGCCCTGGCCCGGGAGTGCCCCGCCTACCGCTGGCTCGGTGGCCTGCCCCACGCCCAGGCACGCGAGCGCATGCAGGCTGCGCACCTGCTCGTGCACCCGAGCCGGATGGAGGGTGGCGCGCACGTGGTCATCGAGGCGCTCAGAAGCGGCACGCCCGTGCTCGCCTCGCGCATCGATGGCAACGTCGGCCTGCTCGGGCCCGACTACCCGGGCTACTTCGAGCCGGGCGATGCCCAAGGGCTGGCCCGGCGGCTTGCGCAGCTGCGCCGCGAGCCCGATATGCTGCGCACCTGGCTGCAGCAGGCCGAGCCGCTGGCGGCGCGCTTCGAGCCGCAGGCCGAGGCCGCTGCGCTGCGCGCGGTGATCGATCCGCTGCTGGCCTGCCCCCGTTGAAAGGACCCCCGATGAATGCACCCGAACCCCTGGCCCCCGCGGCCGAGCCCCGCCTGACCTCGCTGTCCCATGGTGGAGGGTGCGGCTGCAAGATCGCCCCGGGCGTGCTCTCGGAGATCCTCAAGGGCACGGCGGCCATGCCAATCCCGCCGGAGCTGCTCGTGGGCATCGAGACCGCCGACGACGCGGCCGTCTACCGCCTCAACGACGAGCAGGCGCTGATTGCCACCACCGACTTCTTCATGCCCATCGTCGACGATCCCTTCGACTTCGGGCGCATCGCCGCCACCAACGCCATCAGCGACGTCTACGCGATGGGCGGGCGGCCCATCCTCGCGCTGGCACTGGTGGGCATGCCCATCAACGTGCTGTCCACTGCCACCATCGGGCGCGTGCTCGAGGGCGGCGCCTCGGTGTGCCGCGCCGCGGGCATCCCCATTGCCGGGGGCCACACCATCGACTCGGTGGAGGCGATCTACGGCCTGGTGGCGCTCGGGCTCGTGCACCCCTCGCGCGTGCGGCGCAACGCCGATGCGAAGGCCGGCGACGTGCTCGTGCTCGGCAAGGCGCTGGGCGTGGGCGTGATGAGCGCGGCGCTGAAGAAGGGCGAGCTCGGCGAAGCGGGCTACGCGCGGATGATCGAGACCACCACGCGGCTGAACACGCCCGGGCCGGAACTCGCCGAGCTGCCTGGCGTGCATGCGCTCACCGACGTGACGGGCTTCGGCCTGGCGGGGCACGCGCTCGAGATGGCCCGCGGCGCCGGGCTGCAGGCACGCCTGGACTGGCGCGCCGTGCCGCTGCTGCCGGGCGTGCGGGCGCTGGCGGGCCAGGGCTACGTGACGGGTGCTTCCGGGCGCAACTGGGCCGGCTACGGCGGCGACGTGAGCCTGCCGCAGGGCTTCGCCCCGGAGGACCAGGCGCTGCTGACCGACCCCCAGACCAGCGGCGGCCTGCTCGTGGCCTGCGAGCCCGGCACGGTGGACGCCGTGCTGGCGATCTTCCGGCGCCACGGCTTCGATGCCGCGGCGGTGGTGGGGCGCTGCGAGGCGGCGGCCAAGCCGGGCCTGGTGGTGTCGGGCTGAACGGCGCACCAGCCGCGGACAGCGGGGCGCCTGGGCGCGCCGACCGGTGCGCCGTGCCATGGGTGTGTGCGGCGAGTGTGGCGTGCGAAGCGTCAGCCCAACGCGCCGTGTAACCGATGCACGGTCTGCAGCGAATGGAGCCACGAGCCAACCCGCTGGAAGCCTTCGAGGCCGAGCTCGCCCCGCTTTGGCTGCGGGGCCAGCATGGTGACGAGGCCGCCTACCGCGAGGCGCTGGGCCGGATGGCCGAGCGGCTGCGCGGCTACTTCCGGCGCCGGCTCACCGACCGACCCGAAGACGTGGAGGATCTCTTGCAGGAAACCCTGCTGGCCCTGCACCTGCAGCGCGTCACGCACGACAGCCAGCGGCCCGTGAGCCACTGGATGCACGCCATCGCGCGCTACAAGCTCGTCGACCACTGGCGCCGCCACGGCCGCCACGGGGCGCGGCTCGAGGCGGTGGAGGACTTCGAGGACTGGCCCGCCGAGGACGCGCCCCACGAGGCCGCGTCGGCGCGCCGCGACGTGCAGCGGCTGCTGCAGCGGCTGCCGGCGGCGCAGCGCCGCGCCATCGAACTCACCAAGCTCCAGGGGCTGTCGGTGGCGCAGGCCGCGCACGAGACCGGAGCCAGCGAGTCGGCCATCAAGGTGCAGGTGCACCGCGGCCTGCGGCAGCTGGCCCAGTGGGTCCGGCGCGCGCCGGGCAAGGAGGACGACGATGCACACCCATGACTGGATTGCCCTGCTCGCGCGCGGCGCCGGCGCGGCGGCCCGGCCCGGGCCCTGGCGCACCCTGGGCCTGCCGATGGCGGCGGCCACCGTGCTGGCAGCGGCCGCCGCCGTGGCCCTGCTCGGGCCGTTGCCCGCCCGTGAATTCGCCACCATCGCCCCGTGGATGAAGCTGGCCTACACGGGCGCACTGGCGCTGGCGCTGGGCTTGTCGGCCTTCCGCGCCGGGCTGCCCGGCGCCTCCTGGCGCTGGCCGCTGGCCGGCGCCGCTGTGGCTGCCCTGGTCATGGCGGCAGCCGGCGCGCTGGCGTGGTGGCTGGCCGAGCCGTCGTTGCGCGACCGCGCCGTGCTCGGGGCCGATGGCAGCTGGATGGGCTGCATGCCCAAGGTGGCGCTCCTGGCGCTGCCCGCCTTTGCCGCTGCCACGCTCGCGCTGCGGGCGCTGGCCCCCACACGGCTGCGCCAGGCCGGCGCACTGGCTGGCGGGGCGGCCGGAGCCTGCGGCGCCCTGGCCTATGCCTTGAGCTGCCCGGAGGCTTCACCCACCTACGTGGCCCTGTGGTACACGGCCGGCATCGCAGGCTGCGCCGCCGCCGGGGCGCTGGCCGGGCCCAGGCTGCTGCGCTGGTGAACCGGCCGCGCACGACGCCAAACGCCGTGTAACCGAAACCGCCGCCCAAGCGAATGGATCGATGTTCGCTCACGCACCTTCCCCTTCCCTAACCCACCCTCCTTCAGAAAGGAACCTTCCCATGCCCGCCTTCCCCAGGATCTGGATCCGTGCCCTGCTGGGCGCCGTCATCGCAGGCGCCGCCACGCTCGCGCAGGCGCTGGAGGTCAAGCCCTTCTCTGCCGAGACCCTGGCCGCCGCGCAGGCAGCCGGCAAGCCGGTGGCCGTGCACTTCCACGCCGAGTGGTGCGGCACCTGCAAGCAGCAGGAAAAGGCCATCGCGCAGCTGCGCAGCGAGACCGGCCTGGACGTGCTGCTGCTCGTGGCCGACTACGACAAGGAGAAGGACCTGCGCAAGGCGCTTCGCGTGCGCAGCCAGTCCACGATGGTCGTCTTCCGCGGCAAGGACGAGCGCGCCCGCCTGGCGGGCGACACCTCGGCGGAGAAGTTCCGCACCGCGCTTCGCGCGGCGCTTTGAAGCCGCGCCGGAGCGGGCCATGTCGCTGAGCCTATCCCTGCCGCAGGCGGCGCTGAGCCTGGCTGCAGGCAGCCTCACCACGCTCAGTCCCTGCGTGTTCCCGCTGCTGCCGCTGGTACTGGGCGGCGCCCTGCAGGCGCACCGCCTGGCCCCGGTGGCCATGGGGGCGGGCATGGCGCTGTCCTTTGCCGCCATCGGCGTGCTGGTGGGGCTGGCGGGCCCGGCCATCGGGCTCGATGGCGACATCGTGCGCACCTTCGGCGGGTGGCTGCTGGTGGGCTTTGCGGCCGTCATGCTCGTGCCGGCCTGGAGCGAGCGCTTCACCCAGTGGATGACCCCACTGGCCAGCGGTGCGCAGGCGGCCTCCGCGCGGCTGTCGGGCGGATCGCTCGCGGGCGCCTTTGGGCTCGGTGCGGTGCTCGGCCTGGTCTGGAGCCCGTGCTCCGGGCCGCTGCTGGCCTCTGCGCTCACGCTCGTGGCCAGCGAGGGCGGGGGTGTGCGCGGCGGCGTGATCCTGGGCCTGTTCGGGATCGGCGCGGCGGTGCCGCTGGTGGCAGTGGCCTACGCCTCGCGCGCGGGCTTCCAGCGCACACGCGGCTGGGTGCTGGCACGCATCGGACGCATCAAGACCGTCTTTGCGGCGCTGCTCGGGGCCATGGGCGTGGCGATCCTCACCGGGGCCGACAAGTGGCTCGAAGCGCGCGTCAACGCGCTGCTGCCTGACAGCTGGCTGCGGCTGACGGTACTCTTCTGAATCGGGCGGGCTGGCAGGCTGTCCTGCCGGCCCTGCCTGCGCCTCGGCCCTCGCCTCTGCCGCCCCTTGTAGCCTTGTCCGCCCCGACGACTGCCCACCTCGCCAACCTGCGTGGCATCCGCCTGATGACGGTGGCCATGGCGTGCTTCATCGTCAACGACACGCTCGTCAAGGTGGCCAGCCAGTGGCTGCCCGCCGGGCAGCTCATCTTCGTGCGCGGCGTGATGGCCACCGTGCTCGTGCTGGCCGTGATGCGCGCCACCGCCACGCCACTGGTCAGCGTGCGCCAGGGCGGGCGCTGGGTGGGGGTGCGCGCGGGCATCGACGCGCTGGCCACATTCGCCTACCTGCTGTCGCTCTTTCACCTGCCGCTGGCCAACGCCACCGCGATCAACATGGCCTCGCCCCTGGTGATCACGCTCGTGGCCGCGCTTTGGCTGGGCGAGCGCGTGGGCGCGTGGCGCGCGGCTGCGGTGGCCCTGGGCTTCGTCGGGGTGCTGATGGTGGTGCAGCCGGGCCTGGAGGGCTTCAATGCCTACGCCTGGCTGTGCCTGGGCGGCACGGTGCTGCACGCGCTGCGCGACATGGTCACGCGCCGCATCCCCGCCGGGGTGCCCTCGCTGGCGGTCACGCTGTCCACCGCCGTGGCGGTGACGGCACTGGCCAGCGCCGTCTCGCTCGTGCAGGGCTGGGTGCCGATGGG
>JBIIED010000199.1:0-6732 GCA_044237995.1 Rubrivivax sp.
GCGAAGGCTGGCAGGCTCAGTCGCTCCCGGCCCCGGCCGCGCACGAAGTTCTCCTTGCGTTCGCCGACGTGGCGAAGCGACGCGCCGAGATAGGCCCGCGAGGCCCCGATCCCGGCGAACTCATAGTCCGCGCTGGCCGAGGCGCTGATGCGCGCGCTGTTGGGCAGGACGTCGCCGTTCAGGCCACCCACGGCCGGAGCGTCGCCCGCGAGCCTGGCGTCGATGAGGGCGGCATTGAAGCCCAGGGTCAGGCCGTCGATGGGTTGTGCGGCGACGCTCGCCTCCAGGCCCTGGCTCCTGGCCTTGCCGCCGTTGCCGATGAACGCGAAGGTGTTGACCGTGCTGCGTATCTGGACATCGCGCCAATCGATGTAGAACGCGGACAGGTCGAGTCCGAAGCGGCCGTCGGCCGAGGTGGTCTTGAGACCCGCCTCGTAGCTCGTGAGCCGGTCAGGATTGAAGGTGCGGCTCGCACCGGCGGCGATGCCGGCAGGTGACACGGAGTTCGGGCCGCCCGGGCGGCTCGCGTTCGCGACCCGGGCGTAGACCATGGTCCGGTCATCGACCTTGTAGCGGGGGGCCAGCATGAAGCTGTTGAAGCTGGCGGACTGGTCGAGCTTGAAGCTGCCTCCCGCGAACAGGCCACCGAGTTGATCTGTGGCGCGGGTGCTGTCACGGGTCAGTCGCAAGCCGACGCCGATATCGAAGGACGGCGACACGAAATAGCGGGCGTTGCCGTAGACGGCCTTCTGCGTGTAGGTGCCACGCAGGTCATCCAGGAACAACAGGTCGAAGGGGGCAGGCGCCACGACGCCCTGTCGGCTGAGGCCTCTCTCCACCAGCAGCATCGTGCTCTCCTCGCGGGTCCAAAATGCGCCCAGCATCCACTCGAAGCTGCTGGATCGGGCGGAGGTGTAGCGGAACTCCTGCGTCGTCTTGCGCGTGCCGAAGCGATCGGTCTCGCTGGACAACAGCACACCGGGATCCACCTGACCCAGCCCGTCATAGGGCGTCCAGTCCTGGTCGCGCACGTAGTTCGTCTTGTTGTGCGACGTGATGGACAACAGCTTGCCACCGGCAACGTTCCAGTCGAGCGTGACCGAGAAGAGATCGAAGTCCTGCCGCGACGGCTCGGGCGTATAGCGGGTTTGCTGGTAGCGCCCATGGACCGGTTGCCCGGTGGCGATCGCAACGTCTTCCGTCGGCTCCCCACCGGTGCTGAACTTCTGCGTCAAGGCCGACACCCGGATAGCGAAGTCCGCCGTCAGTCGGGACGCAAAGGAAAGGCGCATGCCGCGAGTCCTGAGCTCGTTGACGTCCTTGCGGCCGATGTCGGGATCGATGTTGTCGACATACCCGGGTTCCGTCCGCGAGAAGGCGCTCAGGCGCAACGCGGAGGTCTCACCCAGCGGAGCGTTCAATCCGGCGTTGACGCCGTGGCCGCCTCCCCCATGCGCAACGCTCATGACTTCGACGCGGCCGAAGCCCGAGAAGCGCTTGGCGTCCGGCGCGACCGTGACGTACTTGAGCAGCCCGCCCAGGCTGTTGGCGCCGTAGAGCGTGCCCTGCGGGCCTCTCAGCACTTCCAGGCGCTCGAGGTCGAAGGCATCGATGTCGGGCTTGATCCTCGAACCGCCATTGAGCGCGGTGCTCGAGCCGATGGGCACCTCGTCGATGTAGGTGCCGACGGTGGCGCTTTGCTGGTCCCCGCCGCTGGAGATGCCGCGCAGGATCAGCTGCCGCGCACCGGGCCGACCCCCCACGTAGTTGAGGCCAGGGATCAGGCTGACGAAGTCGTCGATGCGCGCCGCACCCAGTTCCTCGAGCCTTGCGCCACCGATGGCGGTGACCGACGAAGGCACCTGCTTGACGCTCTCCGAACGACGTTCGGCGGTGACGACGACGACGCCCAGCCTGGACGCCTCATCGCCCGCTCCACCCTCCGTGGAAGACGGCGTCTGGGCCGCCACGCCAGCAGGCGCCAGCACGGCGATGGCAGCCATGACGGCGGAGTGTTGGAGAGCAATGTGCGCTGGCTTCATCTCGAGACCTCGCTGGGATGGGTCGGAAGTGAGTAGATCAAATACTTAGATCATTCGATCTAAATTTAGATTGCCCCACCCGAACGAGGCTGTCAACAGTTATTTGATCGATTGATCTAACATCACCGGAAATCCAAGCGAGATCCCACGGACCAGCCCATGAGACGGACCGATGAAGCCAACACGGACGAGCGGCGGCGGCAGATCGTCGAGGCCGCCGTGCGCTGCTTCGATCGCCTGGGCCTGCACGGCGCGAGCAACAGCGTCATCTGCAAGGAGGCGGGCATCAGCCCGGGCCACCTCTACTACTACTTCGAGAACCGCGAGGCGCTGATCCAGGCCGTCTTCTCCCACTCCTGGGTCCTGGGCCGTGGCTATCTGGACGCTCTGGTGGACACCCCGCACGGCCTGTCGGTCTACCTCGATCTGATCGCACCGCCACCGGAGTTGGAGCGACCCGAAGAGGTTGCGAGACACATGGCCTTCGTCCTGGACATCCTGGCCGAGGTCGGGCGAAACCCGGCGATCGCCAAGGTGCACAAGGCACACCGCAAACAGTTCCTGGCCAAGCTCACCCAGATGGTCGAGGCGGCGAGGGCCCGCGGCGAGCTCGCTGCCAGGGCGGACGTAGAGGTCGTCGTCTACGCGGTGGACATGATTGCCGCGGCGCGCGACGTGAACGTCGCGGCCCTGCGGCACGATCAGCAAGCCTACGCGCTCAACACGCGCAAGCTGCTCAAGGGCTTGATCAAGGTGCCCGGCTGAAAGGCTGGCGCATCCAGGTCACCTCGCGGACAGTGGCCGATCTTTCGTTCAAGGCAGATCGGCAGCCTCGTACAGCGGCCTGATCTCGATCTCGCTGGGCACCGGCATCGGATTCGGGCAGCGCCGGACCCATGCCACAGCCTCGTCCATGTCCCGGACCTGCCACAACCAGTAGCCGGCGACCAATTCCTCGGTGTGAGGAAAAGGCCCGTCGATGACGCTTCGGCGCGGTCCGTCGAAGGCCACCCGCTTGCCAAGCGTTGAAGGCTTGAGCCCCTCGGCCGCAAGCAGGACCCCGGCCTGACGCAACTCGTCGTTGAAGCGGCCCATTGCCTCGAGCATCTCGCGGGTCCAGTCCGTGGGCATGACGCCCTGCTCGCTGTCGCGGGTCGCCTTGACGAGCACCATCACGCGCATGCGCTTTTCTCCCTATCCGCCGGGGGCGAAGTCCTGTTCATCAGCCAGGCTCGGGCAGCCCTGCCCTCGTCCCGGCCCGGTCCGGTCCGGTCAACCCGCCAAGGCCGGGTAATCCGTGTAACCCTTGGCATCAGCCGTGTAGAAGGTGGCCATGTCCGGGGCATTCAGGGCGGCACCCGTCTTCATGCGCTGCACCAGGTCGGGGTTGGCCAGGAACGGACGACCGAAAGCGATGAGATCCGCTTGCCCTGCCTGCAGCGCAGCTTCGGCCGTCCGTGCGTCGAAGCCGCCCGCCAGGATGAACGGCCCCTTGAAGATCGCGCGCAGGCGCTGCTTCAGCTCGGCCGGGACGGCCGGTGCACCCATGGCCGAGTGGTCCAGCAGGTGCACATACAGCAGCCCCATCGCAGACAGTTCGGTCACCAGGGCTTCGTACTGAGCCTCGACCTGCGGATAGCCACCGGTGGCGTTGAAGGCACCATAAGGGGAGAGCCGAATGCCGATGCGTTCGGCACCCACAGCCTTTGCACAGGCGCGGGCGACCTCCAGCGCGAATCGGTTGCGCGCGTCCGGGCTTGCGCCCCAGTCGTCAGTGCGCGGGTTGACGTTGGCGTTGAGGAACTGCTCGATCAGGTAGCCATTGGCCGCATGCAGTTCGATACCGTCGAAACCCGCCTGCACCGCCAGGCGGCAGGCCTGGGCGAATTCCTCGATCGTTCGGCCGATGTCCTCGGGCGTCATCGCGCGCGCCGGCGAGTGCGGCTGCATCTGCTGGCTGTCGGTCCACATCTGGCCCGGGCAGGTGCCGTCCGTCGGGCCCAGCACCTCGGCGCCCGTGGGCAGGTTGGCCACATGGGTGACCCGCCCGGTGTGCATCAACTGCACGACGATCCGCCCGCCGTGCTGGTGCACCGCATCCGTGACGGGCTTCCACGCCGCCGCCTGCGCCTCGTTGAAGAGACCGGGGATGCGCGCGTAGCCCAGCCCGTTGGGCGACGGAGAGACTCCTTCCGTGATGATCAGTCCGGCCCCGGCCCGCTGCCCATAGTAGGTCGCCATCAGTGCATTGGGCAGGTTGCCCAGGGCGCGGCTGCGGGTCATGGGCGACATCACGCAGCGGTTGGCGAGTTTCAGCGAGCGGATCTGGATCGGATCAAACAGCATCAATTTCTCCATCGGAACGCACATAGCCAAAGGCGGGGGCGCGATGGTACGGCCTGAGACGGGGAAGCGCTGCAGGAGCCGCCCTACACTGCTGCATGCCTTCAGATGCAGACCTGACCCTGAGACTGACCCGCGACGTCCCCATCACCCCGGAGCAATGCTTCGAGGGGTGGACAGTGCCCGATCGACTGATGCCGTGGTTCTGCCCCAAGCCCTGGCGCGTGGTGGCGTGCACGATCGACCCGCAGCCAGGAGGCGTCTTCTCCACCACCATGCAGTCGCCGGACGGCGAGACACTTCCCGAAGGAGCCGGTTGCTTTCTCGTGGTCGAGGCGCCTCACAGGTTGATCTGGACCAATCTCCTCGGGCCGGGCTACATCCCGCAGGCCATCGCCCATCCGGGTTTCGGGTTCGTCTGCGAACTGCGTTTCGACCGCCTGGATACCGGGGGCACGCGCTACCAGGCCTGCGTGCACCATGTCGATGCCGCAGGGCGCGACGCCCACGCGGCGATGGGGTTCGAGGCGGGCTGGTCAGCCGCCCTGGACCAGTTGGTCGGGATGTACGCAGCGTAGATGCCCGACCCCTTTGTCTCAGAGCGTACAGGCAGCTGGCACCGCGGTACCGCTCGCGCGCAGCTGGGAAAATGACGCTTCGAGCGTATTCAGGCGCAGACGCGAAACCTTGGCAAAGCCATGATCCGAGGAGTCCACCGTGGCCGAGGTGCACCCACCCACGGCCTCGCAATTCCAGGCTCAGGCCCATGCTGATGCTTGGGCTCCTGGTGATGGGCGCGCACGCATCCGCCAGCCCCCAGGCGACGATCTATTCGCCTGAGAAGGGTGTGATCTGCGACAGGCGCGCCGGTTACTGCGCGGACGGCACAGGCATCTCGGCCACCTGGACGGCCCAGCATCTGGGCCAGAAGGCGGCCCAGCACCTTGCCAGCATGCTGACCGAGTCCAAGAGCCTGAATCCGATGTCGTTCACCTTGAGCAACAAGGTGCACTGCGAAATCCAGGCTCAGGTGTGCACCAAGAGCAAGTTCGTGGACACGGTCGAGGCCGGCACGACCAAGACCTTGTTCGGCAAACTGCCCGCCACCGCCAAGCCCAGCGCAGCGATCAGCTTCCCGGCCAAGGGGGTGATTTGCGACAGCAAGTCGGGTTTCTGTGTGGATGCGATGGGCATCTCCGTGGCCTACACCGAGCAGTACCTCGGCAAGGCCGCTGCCCAGAAGTACATGGACATGATCCGCCCCTTCAAGCCCGGCGAGTTCGACCCCACCCGCTATGTGCTCAGCAACGGTGTCGACTGTGATTCATCGAAAAGGGTCTGCATGGCCGTGCGCCGCGGTACCGACCTGGAACATCGATACACGCGACACCTCTTTGGCGGCTGAGCGCACTGCGCACACCACCTGCTGCACCATGCCTGAACCGGCTGGCCTTCAACATCAAGGGCCATGACGATCGTCTGATCGAGCCCCAAAGCCCCAGCACCCATCCGGTACCCCATTGCAGGGGGGCGAGGCTCAGATTTCTTCCGGGTCCTGCATCCAAGCCGGGATGTCGCGCTGGCCCTGCAGCACACGCCAGACATCGACGTGGTCCGAGCGCTCGACGTAGAAGACGAGGTAGGGGTAGTGCCGCAGCGGCCAGAATCGCAATCCGGCCAAGTTCAACTCATGGGCGTAGCGCGGCGAGCCGGTAGCCGGATGTCGGCCGATGTGCTCATAGGCCTGCTCTAAAGCGTCAATGAAGCCCAGCGCGGCACCCTCAGCGTCTTCGGCCATGTCGTACGCGAGCGCATCCTCGACATCCTGTTTGGCCTGCTCGCGCGGGACGACGGGCTTGGCCCTCACGGCTGGCGGCGGGCCTTGCGTGTCACCTTGACCGCACCACGTACCCGCCCGCGCAAGCCTTCGAAGTAGGTCTCGTTCACCGGCGCGGTAGGCGCCGAAGACGCGCCCACCAGCAGCAGGTTGCGCAACTGCAGCCGGTCCTGATCGCGGCGGATCAGTTCGCGCACGTACTCACTGCTGGTGCCGTAGCCCCGCTGGCTGACCTGTTCATCCACGAAGGACTTCATGGCGTCGGGCAGGGAAATGTTCATCGTGCTCATGCCGGCAGGTTAGATTGTTTGGCAAAATTTGGCAAGACTGTGCCGCCAAGGTCAGTCCTTGCCGCGGCCGCAGCCACCCGCACACGCGGCATCCTTTCACCCAAGGCCATCAACCGGGCCTTCGCGCCCGGCGGCTTCCTGCAGACCTTCGACCTGCGCCCCGAGTTGCCGCGAATCACCGCCCCCACCCTCGTGCTGGCCGGCAGGCACGACTGGATGT
>JBIIED010000200.1:0-6688 GCA_044237995.1 Rubrivivax sp.
CTCGGTTTAATGTCCGGAGTCTGCAGGCTGTTCGCCGCTTGCCCAGGTCGCCCCCGCGACCGGGGAGCCTGGCCCTGGCGTCGCTCGTCGACGCCCGCCTGACCGCCTGGCCGCGCGCCCGCTGCGCGCAGCCTGCTTCCACAGACCAGACCCGCCCGCGCCTGCGCCGACGCAAGCCACCCGGCAGGTCCGCCCCCTTGGGGACCCGACGTGATCACCGAACTCGAATTCAAGAGCCTGGCCTCCCAGGGCTACAACCGCATCCCGCTGATCGCCGAGGCCTTCGCCGATCTCGAGACGCCGCTGTCGCTGTACCTCAAGCTCGCCAGCGGCAGCCCGCACAGCTTCCTGCTGGAGTCGGTGGTGGGGGGAGAGCGCTTTGGCCGCTACTCCTTCATCGGGCTGCCGGCACGCACGCGCGTGCAGGCAAGGGGCTTTCGCACCGAGGTCGTCACCGACGGCCAGGTGGTGGAGGTGCACGAGGGCAACCCACTGGATTTCGTGGCGGCCTACCAGGCACGCTTCAAGGTGGCGCTGCGCCCGGGCCTGCCGCGCTTTTGCGGCGGGCTGGCGGGCTACTTCGGCTACGACGCCGTGCGCTACATCGAGCCGCGCCTGGCGCACACCGACAAGCCCGGCGGCCTGCCCACGCCCGACGTGCTGCTGCTGCAGACGGAGGAGCTCGCCGTCATCGACAACCTCTCCGGGCGGCTGTACCTCATCGTCTACGCCGACCCCGGCCAGCCCGAGGCGTGGTTCCGGGCCAAGCGGCGCCTGGGTGAACTCGTGGACCGGCTGCGCTTTTCCACCTCCGCCCCCGCGGTGCGGCGCAGCCCCTCGTACGCAGTGGAGCGCGAGTTCGACCGCGCCGACTATCTGCGTGCGGTGGCGCGCGCCAAGGAGTACATCGCCGCTGGCGACATGATGCAGGTGCAGGTCGGCCAGCGCCTGAAGAAGCGCTACACGGAGAGCCCGCTGTCCCTGTACCGCGCGCTGCGCTCGCTCAATCCCTCGCCCTACATGTACTACTACGACATGGGCGAATTCCAGATCGTGGGTGCCTCGCCCGAGATCCTCGTGCGCCAGGAGCGCACGAGCGAGGGCGACAAGGTCACGATCCGCCCGCTGGCCGGCACCCGCCCGCGCGGGGCCACGCCCGAGCAGGACAAGGCGCTCGAGGCCGAGCTCTCGAGCGACCCCAAGGAGCGCGCGGAGCACCTGATGCTGATCGACCTGGCGCGCAACGACATCGGCCGCATCGCCCGCACTGGCAGCGTCAAGGTGACGGACGCCTTCGTCATCGAGCGCTACTCGCACGTGATGCACATCGTGAGCAACGTCGAGGGCCTGCTGCAGCCGGGCCTGAGCAGCCTGGACGTGCTGCGGGCCACCTTCCCGGCGGGCACCCTCACGGGCGCGCCCAAGATCCGGGCGATGGAGATCATCGACGAGCTCGAGCCCGTCAAGCGCGGCATCTACGGCGGGGCCTGCGGCTACCTGAGCTTTGCCGGCGACATGGACCTGGCCATTGCCATCCGCACCGGCATCGTGCACCAGAACACGCTGTACGTGCAGGCGGCCGCCGGAGTCGTCGCCGACTCGGTGCCCGAGGCCGAGTGGCGCGAGACGGAGGCCAAGGCGCGGGCCCTGATCCGGGCGGCTGAGCTGGTGGAGGAGGGTTTCTAGGATGCGCCCGCCTTCGAACCCGCCGATTTCGCACAAGCCTCGCCACGGCCTGGAAGGATCCCGCCCATGCTGCTGATGATCGACAACTACGACAGCTTCACCTTCAACCTCGTGCAGTACTTCGCCGAGCTCGGTGCCGAGGTTCGGGTGGTGCGCAACGACGAGATCACGCTGGAGGGCATCGCCGCGCTGGCTCCCGACCATCTCGTGCTGTCTCCCGGGCCGTGCTCGCCGGCCGAGGCGGGCATCTGCGTGGAGGCGATCCGCCACTTCGCGGGCAAGCTGCCGATCCTGGGCGTGTGCCTGGGCCACCAGGCCATGGGCGCGGCCCTGGGCGGGCGCGTGGTGCGCGCCCGGACGCAGATGCACGGCAAGGCGTCGACCATCCGCACCGACGGGCGCGGCGTGTATGCCGGGCTGCCCGAGCGCTTCGACGTGATCCGCTACCACTCGCTGGCCATCGAGCGCGAGACGCTGCCCCTGGAGCTGGAGGTCACCTCCGAGACGGAAGATGGGGAGATCATGGGCGTGCGCCACCGGGCACTGGCAGGAAGCTCGACTCCGCTGGAGGGCGTGCAGTTCCACCCCGAGTCGATCCTGAGCGAGCACGGGCACGCGATGCTGGCGAATTTCCTCAAAATGGGGGGTCCGAGGTGAATGCTGCTTGCGGCACCCACCCCGCCATCTCGCCTGCCATGCCCATCACGCTCACCACGCTCACCACGCGAAAGCCCACCCTGCGATGAACCCGATCGACCTGCGCAGCGACACCGTCACCCGCCCCACCGCCGCCATGCGCGCCGCGATGGCCGCCGCCGAGGTGGGTGACGACGTCTTCGGCGACGACCCCACCGTCAACGCGCTGCAGTCGCGCGTCGCGCAGATGCTGGGCAAGGAAGCGGCGCTGTTCGTGCCCACCGGCACGCAGAGCAACCTGTGCGGCTTGATGGCGCACTGCGGGCGCGGCGACGAATACCTGGTGGGCCAGATGGCGCACACCTACCGCTGGGAAGGCGGCGGCGCGGCCGTGCTCGGCTCGATCCAGCCCCAGCCGATCGCGCAGCAGGCCGACGGCTCCATTGCGCTGGCCGACATCGAGGCCAACATCAAGCCCGACGACGCGCACTTCGCGCGCACGCGGCTGCTCGCGCTGGAAAACACCTGGGGCGGCAAGGTGCTGCCCCTTGCCTACATCGAGGAGGCCACGGCCCTGGCGCGCCGGCGCGGCCTGGCCACGCACCTGGACGGCGCGCGGCTCTTCAACGCCGCGGTGGAGCAGGCGGCGCAGCGCGGCTCGCTTGACGCGCGGGCCGAGGCGCTTTGCATCGCCGGCCACTTCGACACCGTCTCGGTGTGCTTCAGCAAGGGCCTGGGGACACCCGTGGGTTCGGCCCTCGCAGGCCCGCGCGAACTCATCGCCCGCGCGCACCGCGTGCGCAAGATGCTCGGCGGTGGCATGCGCCAGGCCGGCGTGCTCGCAGCCTGCGCGCTGCACGCCCTGGAGCACCACATCGACCGCCTGGCCGAAGACCACGCCCACGCACGGCGCCTGGCGCAGGGCCTGCAGGGCCTGGCGGGCGTGCGGGTCGAGCCGCCGCAGACGAACCTCGTGTTCATCGACCTCGATCCCGCGATTGCCCAGGGTGCCGTCGAGCGACTTCGCGCCGCGGGGGTGCTGTGCACGGGGCTGTACCGGCTGCGGCTGGCCACGCACCTCGACGTGAGCAGCTCCGACATCGACGCCGCCATCGAGCGTTTCCGCTCGGCGATCCACCCCCGCGCCTGAGCCGGGAACAAGACCGAGCCCCTCCCCACGACCCGCTGACCCGCACCCTCACCATGCCCATCACCAACACCGAGGCGCTCACCCGCGTCATCGACCACCGCGAGATCTTCCACGACGAGATGCTGGCGCTGATGCGCCGCATCATGAGCGGGGAGATGTCCCCCGTGATGATCGCCGCGCTCACCATCGGGCTGCGCGTGAAGAAGGAGACGATCGGCGAGATCGCCGCGGCGGCGCAGGTGATGCGCGAGTTCGCCACGCCCGTGCCGGTGGCCGATCGCACGCACCTCGTGGACATCGTGGGCACGGGCGGCGACAGCTCGCACACCTTCAACATCTCCACCGCCTCGATGTTCGTGGCCGCCGCCGCCGGCGCGCGCGTGGCCAAGCACGGCGGGCGCAGCGTCTCCTCCACCTCCGGCTCGGCCGACGTGATGGAGGCCCTGGGCGTGCACATCAACCTCTCGCCCGAGGCGATCGCACAGTGCCTGACCGAGACCGGCATCGGTTTCATGTTCGCGCCCAACCACCACAGCGCGATGAAGCACGCCGCCCCGGTGCGGCGTGAACTGGGTGTGCGTACGATCTTCAACATCCTCGGGCCGCTGACCAATCCGGCGGGTGCCCCGAACCAGCTGCTGGGTGTCTTTCACCCCGACCTCGTGGGCATCCAGGTGCGCGTGCTGCAGCGCCTGGGCAGCGAGCACGTGATGGTGGTCTACGGCATGAACGGCATGGACGAGATCTCGCTGTCGGGCGAGACGATGGTGGGCGAGTTGAAGGACGGCGAGGTGCGCGAATACGTCGTGCACCCGAGCGACTTCGGGCTGCCGGTCTACGACTCGCGCGTGCTCAAGGTGAGCAACACGCAGGAGTCGGTGGGTTGCATCCAGCGTGCGCTGGCCAACGAGGAAGGGCCCGTGCGCGACGTGGTGCTGCTCAACGCCGGCGCGGCCCTGTACTGCGCCGGGGTGGCCGCCAGCGTGGCCGAGGGCGTGCGCCGCGCGCGCGAGGCGGTGGCCTCGGGGGCGGCTCTGGCCAAGCTCGGCCAGTTCGTCAGTGTGACGAACCGGCTGCGTGCGCCGGCCTGATCGGCACGCTCCCGCACCGAGCCCGCAATGGCATCCGACATCCTCTCGCGCATCGTCGCCGTCAAGCTCGAGGAGATCGCCGCGGCGCGCACGCAGTGCAGCCCCTCGGATCTGCTCGAGCAGGCCCACGCCCGGCGCGCGGCCGAAGGCCCGCCGCGAGGCTTCGAGCGTGCACTGCGCAAGCGTATCGCCGCCGGCCATGCGGCCGTGATTGCCGAGGTGAAGAAGGCCAGCCCGAGCAAGGGCGTCTTGCGCCAGGAATTCGACCCCGCTGCGATCGCCCGCGCCTACGACGCCGGCGGGGCCGCCTGCCTGAGCGTGCTGACCGACG
Organism: Rubrivivax sp.; assembly: GCA_044237995.1. Lineage (GTDB taxonomy): Bacteria > Pseudomonadota > Gammaproteobacteria > Burkholderiales > Burkholderiaceae_C > Rubrivivax. The sequence continues at coordinate 4,895 of JBIIED010000200.1, forward strand.
AGCGCTTTTTCCAGGGCAGTGCCGCGTTCCTCGAGCAGGCCCGAGCGGCATGTGCGCTGCCGGTGCTGCGCAAGGACTTCCTGGTGGACCCCTACCAGGTGGTGCAGGCCGCGGCGATGGGGGCCGACTGCGTGCTGCTGATCGTGGCCTGCCTGTCCGATGGGCAGCTCGCCGAGCTCGAGGCTTGCGCGCACGAACTCGGGATGGACGTGCTCGTGGAGGTGCACGATGCGGCCGAGCTCGAGCGCGCACTGCGGCTGCGCACGGCCCTGGTGGGCGTGAACAACCGCAACCTGCGCACCTTCGAGGTCTCGCTGGATACCACGCTCGGCCTGCTTGGCCGCGTGGGAGCCGAGCGGCTGCTCGTCACAGAAAGCGGCATCCTTGCGCGCGCGGACGTCACCCGCATGCACGAGGCCGGCGTCCACGCCTTCCTCGTGGGCGAGGCCTTCATGCGAGCCGCCGACCCGGGCATGGCGCTGCGCGGGCTCTTTGACGGCTGACGGCTGACGCCTTGACCGCCGACGACCTCAGCGCCGCCCTCCAGACACTGCCTGCCCCTTGGGAGGCCGTGCTCCCCGGCTGGACGGCCGCACGCCGCGCTGCCGTCGTCCAGGCCGTGCGCGACGTCTCGGGCGATCGCGCGATTGCGCCAGCCGACCCCTTGCGGGCGCTGCGGCTCGTGGCGCCCGATGCGGTACGGGTCGTGATCCTCGGGCAGGACCCCTACCCCACGCAGGGGCATGCCGACGGCCTGGCCTTCTCGTCTGAGCGCGGGCGCCCGGCATCGCTGCGCCGCATCTTTGCCGTGCTCGCGGCCGACCGGCCGGGCTGGGTGCCGCCGGCACACGCGCGGCTGGACGGCTGGGCCCGCCAGGGGGCTCTGCTGCTCAATCCCGTGCTCACTGTCGAACTTGGCCGGGCCGGCAGCCATCAGGATTGTGGTTGGCAGTTGCTCACTTCGGAGATCATTCAATTCCTCTGCCGCCGCGAGTCGGCACCGGCCTTCCTCCTGTGGGGCAAGCGGGCCCAGGCTTTCTTTGACGAGGCCGCCGGCTCCGCGCCGCGCGCACCGGTTTGGCGCACCCGCCACCCTGCGCACGACTTCGAGCGTGCCTTCATGGCCGAGGGCAGCCACTTCCTCGCCACCGCGGACTGCGTGGACTGGTGGTCGACACAGTGAAAGTGTGCTAGCATCGCGGGTTCCGCGTGGAGGGGTGCCCGAGTGGCTAAAGGGGGCAGACTGTAAATCTGTTGGCTTACGCCTACGCTGGTTCGAATCCAGCCTCCTCCACCAAAGAGATTCAGGAGTCTGTTCCGTCCGTACCAACCGTCAGCGCCCGCCCCACCGAGCGCACCGATTTCTGCCGCGGGAGTAGTTCAATGGCAGAACCTTAGCCTTCCAAGCTAATGACGCGGGTTCGATTCCCGTCTCCCGCTCCAGGCTCAGGTCCAGGGCGCGGGGCTTGGCCAGGCAAGTTGGGGTGAGTCGTCGACACCGGCCTGCGCGCCTCGTTTGGGCGTGCAGGCCCGTGCCGATGCCCATGTGGCTCAGTGGTAGAGCACTCCCTTGGTAAGGGAGAGGTCACGCGTTCGATCCGCGTCATGGGCACCAAGTTGTGGGGCCGCCCCGGGCGGCCGGGTTTGTATCCGTCAGGAGTGTTGTGATGGCAAAAGGCAAGTTTGAGCGCACCAAGCCGCACGTGAACGTGGGGACGATTGGGCACGTGGATCATGGCAAGACGACGCTGACGGCGGCGATCACGACGATCCTGGCGGCGAAGTTTGGTGGCG
>JBIIED010000201.1:0-6678 GCA_044237995.1 Rubrivivax sp.
TCGGCTTGGGCAGCCGGTGCATGGTGCCGTCTTCGGTGCGGTTGAACTGCATGAAGACGTTGTTCCAGATCTCGATGTAGCGGTCGCCGTCCTGCTCGGGCGAGCCGGGCGGGCCGCCCGCGACCTCGGGGCCGTGGTCGTAGAAGATCTCCGAGCACGGGCCGCAGGGGCCGGTGTCGCCCATCATCCAGAAGTTGTCGGACATGTAGCGGCCGCCCTTGTTGTCGCCGATGCGCACGATGCGCTCGGCGGGCAGGCCGATCACCTTGAGCCAGATGTCGTAGGCCTCGTCATCCTCGGCGTACACGGTGGCCCAGAGCTTGTCTTTCGGCAGCTTGAAGTGCTCGGTGAGGAGCTCCCACGCGTAGGTGATGGCGTCGTGCTTGAAGTAGTCGCCGAAGCTGAAGTTGCCCAGCATCTCGAAGAAGGTGTGGTGGCGCGCGGTGTAGCCCACGTTCTCGAGGTCGTTGTGCTTGCCACCGGCGCGGATGCACTTCTGGCTCGTGGCTGCGCGGGTGTAGGCGCGCTTGTCGAAGCCCAGGAAGACGTCCTTGAACTGGTTCATCCCGGCGTTGGTGAACAAGAGCGTCGGGTCGTCGCCGGGCACCACGGGGCTCGAGGCCACGACCTGGTGGCCCTTGGAGGCGAAGAAGTTCAGGAAGGTGGAGCGGATGTCGGCGGCTTTCATGGGTGCACTCGGGGATCTTCGGGAATCTTGTTGGATCAACGAACGTCGTTGCGGCTCGAAGTGGGGGCTCGGGGTTCAGGCCGCCGCAGCCGACTGCAGGTACAGCGGCACGCCCACGCGGCGCGCGGCTTCGGCCAGGCCCTTGTCGCGCGTGGCCAACGCCAGCCGCTGGCGCAGCGCGGTGTCGAGGTAGCAGGCGTCGTAGGCGCTCAGGCCCCAGTCGGTGGCGCGCTGCGCCCACTGCGCGGCCTCGCCGGCCACAGGCAATGTGCGGATGCCCACGACGGTCAGCCTCGCCCAGCATTCCTGCAGCGCGTGGCCGGTGATGCGCCGGGCCTTCAACGCCCGCGACAGGATGTTGCCGACCTCCAGGTGCCACAGTGCCGGCACGTGCGGCTGCACGGCGGGCATCGAGCGCCACACGGCCAGCGAGTAGTCGTCCTGCTCGTCCTCGAAGAAGGCGGCGAGCGCAACGGAGGCGTCGAGCACGAAGCCCGCGGGGGTGCTGCTCACCGCCGACCCTCGTCACGAAGGCGCCGCCAGTCGAGGCCGAGGCGGCGACCGCGGCTCGCGCCGATCAGCGCATCGATGGCCTCGCGCCGCGCGGCCGCGTCGCGGTCGACCGGCTCGACCGGCACGAGCTTGGCCACCGGCCGGTTGTGGCGCGTGATGACCACCTCCTCGCCCTGCTCGGCGCGCGCGACGAGCTCCGACAGGTGCGTCTTGGCTTCGAACAGGCCGACGGTTTCCATGGGTGGCGATCCTGGTTGAATCAACCAGATTGTAGCGGGCGCCGTGTGCGGGCGATGAGGCTCAGGGGGCGGATAAAAAAAAGGGCTCCCGTCGGGAGCCCTCGCAATGCGTTGGAGCGGGTGAAGGGAATCGAACCCTCGTATGAAGCTTGGGAAGCTGCCGTTCTACCATTGAACTACACCCGCCTACCCCGGATTCTAGCGCCGGGGCGGGCAGCCGTGCCCTGGCGGCGCTTCGCCGTGACTCCTCTTGCCACCCGTCGCGCCACCCGTCTCGCCAACCCCTTGATGCCGGCTTGTCCTCCGTAAACCGCCCACCTGATCGTCTGGCACCACGCGAGGCGACCGCAACGCTCGAGCGCGTGGCGCTGCGGCCCCTCCACGCAAGCCCGGTGATGCCCGCCAGCCTCACTCGGATGCTGCTTGCCGCGGCCTGGCTTGCCGGGGCATGGCTGATCCTGTCCATGCCGGCAAGTGCCTCGGCTGCCGGGGCAGGCGCGCCGGCGCGGGGGGCCGCGGCGGCGCCGAGCGCGGGCCTCGTGCTCGAGGAGATTCGGCGCGAGGGGCGGCTGCGGGTGTGCATGTGGCCAGACTACTACGGCATCAGCTACCGCAACCGGCGGACCGGCGCGGTGCAGGGCCTGGACGTGGACCTCTCCCAGGCCCTGGCCGCGGATCTCGGGGTCAGGCTGGAGACGGTGGACACCGACTTCAGCCGCGTCTTCGATGAGCTGGCAAACCGGCGCTGCCACATCGCCATGATGGCGGTGGGCGTCACGGCCGCTCGCGCCGAGCGGGTGGCGTTCTCGCTGCCCTACCTGCGCAGCGATGTCTACGCGATCACCACCCGCGCCAACCGCACGATCCGCACCTGGGATGACCTGGACCGCCCCGGCCGGATCATCGTCGTGCAGAAGGCGACCGTGATGGAGCCGCTGATGGCCCGCGTGCTCAAGCAGGCTGAGTTGCGCGTGGTGAGCCGCCCGGGCGAGCGCGAGCAGGAGGTCGAGTCCGGGCGGGCCGACGCCTTCATCACCGACTACCCCTACAGCCGGCGCATGCTGGCCACCACCGATTGGGCCAGGCTGGTCGCGCCGGCACAGGTGGTCCAGCTCACGGACTACGCCTATGCGCTGCCAAGGGGCGAGCCCGCCTGGCTCGAGAGGGTGAACGCCTTCGTGCGTGCGATCCGGCAGGATGGCCGGCTCGAGCAGGCGGCACGCCGCCACGACCTCCTTCCGATCATCGCGCGGGAATGACCCAGGCGCAGGCTCAGCCGGCAGGCGCTGCGGCGCCGGCGGCCCATGCGGGGCCGCTGGGGGTGGGCCCTTCCCTGCCCAACCCCTTGCGCGTGCGGCGCTTCTTTGCCACCTTGCTGGTGCTGGGGCTCGTGCTCATCTGGAGCGTCTTCGGCTACGGGTGGCACGCCTTGCGCAGTGGCGCCGAGGAGGCGCTGCAGTCACGCCTGGACAGCGAGATCGTGCTGCTGGAAGACCATGCCTCGCGCGCGCTCGACGCAGTGAGGGCGCGCCTGGGCTCGCTGGCGGCCCTCACCAGCACCGCCACGCTGCGCAGCGGGCAGCTCGGCACGGCCCGGCTCGCCGAGCTGATCGCGGGTGACCCGCTGCTGCGCAGCGTCTCGCTGGTGGACGACCAGGACCGAGTGCTCGCGAGCTCCGATGCCACACAGGTGGGCCTGCGCCTGCCCTCGCAGGTGCTGCCACCCCACACGCGCGTGCCCGATGCGCCCGAGCTCATGCTCGGCGGCGTGTACCCGCACCGCGATCTCTCCGACCTGGTGGCCGGCCGCGCGAGCGAGGGCGTCGAGCTGTGGATCGCGGCCCTGGACGTGCCGATCGAAGGCCGCACGTACCACTGGGTGGCCGCCGTGAACCCCGGCTTCTTCGCCAACTTCTGGTCGCGCGTGAACGAGGAGCCCGGAATCGAGGTGGCCTTGCACAGCTACCAGGGCACGCAAATCGCGCACGACCGGCCCGACTGGCCGCAACAGGCGGGCCTGGGAGCGCGACTGGTGCAGGCCCTGCAGTCGGGCGACCGCGGGCGCTTCGACTTCGGCGAGGCACAGCGGCTCAACGTCGTCTACCGCGCCAGCGCCATCCATCCCGTGGTGCTGACACTCAGCGCCGACCGCAGGAGCCTGTGGGCCGCGCTGCAGCCGCAGGTGCTGCGAACGGGCGCGCTGGCCCTGGGCGCTTCGCTGCTGCTGCTGTTGGCCATCGGGCTGCAGGTGCGCGCCTACCTGCGCTACGAGCGCGCGCAGACGGAGCTGCGCAACCAGGTGCGTGCGCTCGGCGCCCATGTGATGGTCAGCGAATCGACACCGCAGGGCGACATCACGTCCGTCAACCCCGCCTACCTGCTGCACACCGGCTACACGGAGACCGAGCTGCTCGGGCGTAACCATCGCATCTTCAACTCCGGCCACCACCCGCCGGAGTTCTATGCACGGCTGTGGGCCACGGTGAGAGCCGGCGCCATCTGGAAGGGCATCTTCCGCAACCGGGCCAAGGACGGCTCGCTGTTCTGGGTGAGCACGACGATCGTGCCCTTCACCGATGCCTGGGGCCAGGTGACGAGGATGGTGGCGCTCTACACCGACATCCAGGACGCGATGGTGCTGGCGGAAAAACTCGAGTTCGAGCGCCGCCAGCGCATCGACCTGGCCGCCCTGAACCGCGCGCTGCTGACCGAATCGAACACGGACGCACTCACCGGGCTGGCCAACAGGCGCGGCTTCGACCGCTTCGTGAGCGAGGCGCTGGATCCGGCGCGAAGCTTCGCCCAGCCCACATCGCTGCTCATGCTCGACCTGGACCACTTCAAGGACGTCAACGACGCCTGCGGACATGCTGCAGGCGACACCGTGCTGCGGGAGCTGGCCCGGCGCTGGCAGCGGCAGGTGCGCGCCTCCGATCTGCTGGCCCGAATCGGCGGCGAGGAGTTCGTCATCCTGCTGCCCAACACCACGCTGGCCCAGGCGGTGGAGGTGGCGGAGAAGTTGCGCCTGGCCACGAGCATCGTGCCTGTTGCACTCGGGCCGTCAGAAGAGGGGCCGGCACTGGCGGTGACCGTCAGCATCGGCGTGACCATGATGGAGAGTGCGCGAGGGGAAGACGTGCACGCGCTCCTGGAGGCGGCCGACCGTGCCCTGTACGAGGCCAAGCGCGGCGGACGCAACCGCGTGACAGCCCGGGCTGCCGATCACTAGGCTCCTGGCTCAGGAAGGCACGCGCTCGAACAGCAGGTCGCGCACGCCGTGGCCCAGGCGAAGACCTCGCTGTTCGAACTTCGTGGCCGGGCGCCACGGCGGGCGCGCCCAGAACCCGTCGGGACCGCTCGGGTGAACGGATGCCGGTCGCAGCAGCGGCTCGCCGCCGAGCACCTCCCGCATCTGCTGCGCATAGGGCTCCCAGTCGGTGGCGCAATGCAGCAGCCCGCCTGAGGCGAGCCTGCTGGCTGCGAGCGCGACGAACGGCGGCTGGATCAGACGACGCTTGTGGTGGCGCACCTTGTGCCAGGGGTCGGGGAAGTAGATGTGCACCGCCGCCAGCGTTCCCGGCCTGACCATGTCACGCAGCACCTCCACGGCATCGTGCTGCACGATCCGCACGTTGGTCAGGCCCTGCTCCCCGATGCGCTTGAGGAGCGCCCCCACGCCTGCCACGTGCACCTCCACGCCCAGGTAGTCGATGTGCGGGTGGGCCAGGGCGATCTGCGCCGTGGCATCCCCCATGCCAAAGCCGATCTCGAGCACGCAGGGCGCATGCCGGCCGAAGGCCTGCGCCAGGTCCAGCGGCTGCGCCTGATGGGGCAGCACGAAGCGCGGCCCGAGTTCGGCGAGCGCGCGCTGCTGGCCCGGGCCGATGCGCCCGGCGCGCATGACGAAGCTGCGGATCGCGCGGCGCGGCGCGCTCAGGCCTTCCACTGCACCCACCCGCCCCAGGCGGTCAGCAGCACGATGCCGCCAAAGACGATGCGGTACCAGGCGAACACGGTGAAATCATGGGTGGAGACGTAGCGAATGAGCCAGCGGATGCACACGAGCGCGCTGGCAAAGGCAAAGATCAGCCCCACCCCGAACATCGGCGCATCGCTCCACGCCAGCACGTGCCGCTCCTTCCACACCGAGTAGGCGCCCGCCCCCATCAGCGTGGGGATGCCGAGGTAGAAGCTGAATTCGGTGGCGCAGCGGCGCGAGAAGCCAAAGAGCATCGCGCCAATGATCGTGGCGCCCGAGCGGCTCGTGCCCGGGATCAGGGCCAGGCACTGCACCAGGCCCACCTTCAGCGCATCGAGCGCCGTCATGTCGTCCACCGTCTCCACACGCGCACGGCGTGCGCCCTCGAGGTCGCGCTCGCCAAAGGAGCGGCGGTGGCGCCGCTCCACCCACAGGATCACGATTCCGCCCACCACGAAGGCCAGCGCCACCGGAACCGGGTGGAAGAGCGTCGCCTTGATGGCCTTGCCCACCAGCAGCCCGAAGACCGCCGCAGGCAGGAAGGCAATGAGCAGGTTGCGCGCGAAGCGCTGGGCGATTGGGTCGTGGCCGATGCCGCGCACGGTGCCAGCCAGGCGCTCGCGGTACTGCCAGATCACCGCGAACATCGCGCCCGTCTGGATCGCGATCTCGAAGACCTTGATCTTCTCGCCCGTGAAGCCCAGCAGCGACGCCGCCAGGATCAGGTGCCCGGTGGAGGAGATCGGCAGGAACTCGGTGAGTCCCTCGACGATGCCCATCACCGCGGCCTTGAGGAGCACCACCCCGTCCACTGTCGCACCCCCGGGCGCAGCCCGTGCAAAGCCGGGGATGATAATCGGGGCAAGGTGAAGAGATGACACGTTCGATGAAGAGGCTCCTGGCAGCCGCCTTGGTGCTGGGCCTGGCCTGGGCCGGGTGGGCGGGCTGGCAGGCGTGGCGCGCGCCGGGTAGCGGCGCAGCCTCGGGGGCTGGGCCGGGTTCAGGCGGGCCTGGCCCGGCGGCCACGCGGGCAGCCGGCGCGGCCTCGGCCGCTGCGCGCTCGGCCCCGGTTCTGGAGTTCGCGGCCGAGGACGTGCTCGTGGCCGAGCCGCGCGAACTCTCCGTGGGAGTAGAGCTCTCGGGCTCGGTGCGAGCGGTCAACACCTCCCTTGTCAAGGCCCGCGTGGCTGGCGAGATCGTGCGGCTGACGGTGCGCGAGGGCGACGCCGTCAAGGCCGGACAGGTGCTGGTGGAGCAGG